>NZ_JBHUZJ010000011.1:0-41160 GCF_042667685.1 Streptomyces sp. NPDC057302
GCCGTGGGCGGGTGCCCCTTACTTACTACTGCCGTCCACCACCTCCTTGACGAAGGTAGTGATTGGCCACTAACTTCATCACATGGTCAGGATGAGCGCAGAGGAGCGACGCGAGAGCGTCATCCGCGCGGCGATGATCGAATTCGCCCGCGGTGGCTACAACGGCACGTCCACCGAGGTGATCGCCAAGCGGGTGGGTGTCTCGCAGCCGTATCTCTTCCGCCTCTTCCCGGACAAGCGGGCGATCTTCCTCGCCGCGTCCGGGCGTTGCTGCCAGGAAGTGACGGAGGTCTTCAGGAAGGCGTCCGAGGGGCTGGAGGGAGAAGAGGCCCTGCACTCCATGGGGGAGGCCTATCAGGCACTCATCGCCGACGACCCGGACATGCTGCTCATGCAGATGCAGATGTACGTCGCCGTGGCCTCCGCCGAGGCGTCCGGTGACCGGGAGTTCGGCGAGGCGCTGCGGGCCGGCTGGATGGAGATGTACGACACGGCCCGCCTCGCCATGGGGGCGGACGTCGGCGACACGACGCAGTTCCTGGCGTACGGGATGCTGATCAATGTCCTGGTGTCGATGGGGTTCAAGCCCGACCACCGGGTGTGGACCGGCTTCTACGAATCGGCGCAGCTCAAGGAGTAAGGCGTGCGGGTCAGCGGGGTGCGTACTTTTGCGCCCATAAAAGTTAGTCATCAATAACTAACCACAGGGGAAGCAATGTCACAGCAGACAGCACGGCGCGGGGGAGCAGGCTGGGCCCTCGCCCTCACCAGCATCGCCGGATTCATGGCGGCCCTCGACAACCTCGTCGTCACCACCGCCCTGCCCGCCATCCGCGAGGACTTCGGGGGAGCGATGCACGACCTCGAATGGACGGTGAGCGCCTACACGCTCACCTTCGCCGTGCTGCTGATGTTCGGCGCGGCCCTGGGCGACCGCTTCGGGCGCCGCAAGCTCTTCATCACCGGCCTCGCGGTCTTCACCGGAGCCTCCGCCGCCGCGGCCCTCGCCCCCGGCATCGAGGCGCTGATCGCCGCCCGCGCGGTCCAGGGCGTCGGCGCCGCGATCATGATGCCGCTGACGCTGACCCTGCTGACGGCGGCCGTGCCGGTGGCCAAGCGCGGGATGGCGTACGGGATCTGGGGCGCCGTCAACGGTCTCGCGGTCGCCAGTGGTCCGCTCATCGGCGGCAGCCTCACCGAGCACATCTCCTGGCAGTGGATCTTCTGGCTGAACGTGCCGCTCGGTCTCGCGCTGCTGCCGCTGGCCCGGCTGCGGCTCTCCGAGTCCTACGGCACCGGAGCGCCCCTCGACATCACCGGGACACTGCTGGCCAGCGGCGGGCTCTTCGGCATCGTGTACGCCCTGATCCGCGGCAACATCGACGGCTGGACCAGTGCGACCGTCCTCACCGGCCTGATCGCGGGCGCCGTGCTGCTCGGCGGCTTCGTCCGGCACGGCATCCGCAGCGAGAACCCGATGCTGCCCATGCGGCTCTTCCGCAGCCGGGCCTTCTCCGCGATCAACGCAGCGAGCCTGCTGATGTTCGTAGGGATGTTCGGCTCGATCTTCCTGCTCAGCCAGTTCCTGCAGAACGTCCTCGGCTACTCGCCCACCGAGGCGGGCCTGCGGATGCTGCCCTGGACCGGTATGCCGATGATCGTCTCTCCCATCGCGGCCTACCTCGCGGACCGGATCGGCGGGCGCCTCGTGGTGACCGCGGGCCTCGCGCTCCAGGCCGTCGGTCTCGCCTGGTTCGCGGCCGTCGTGGCGTCCGACGTGTCCTACGGGGCCCAGCTCCCCGCCCTGATCATCAGCGGGGTCGGCATGGGGCTCTACTTCGCCCCCGCAGCCAACCTGGTGATGTCCAGCGTCCGCCCCTCCGAGCAGGGCATCGCGTCCGGCGCCAACAACGCCCTGCGGGAGGTCGGCGGCGCCCTCGGCATCGCGATCCTCGCCTCGGTCTTCTCCGCCCAGGGCGGCTACGGCTCCGCCCAGAGCTTCGTGGACGGCCTCGGGCCCGCCCTGTGGGCCGGCGCCGCGCTGGTCGGCGTGGGCGCGGTGGCCGCCGCGCTGCTCCCGGGACGGTCCGCCGCCGGGAAGGCGGACGGCGCCGCACCGGCCGCGGCAGAGGAGCGCACGCCCGTCGGCGTCTGAACCGCGCCGCCCGACTCACCCCACGGTCCGTGGCCCCGCCCGAGAGGCAGGGCCACGGACCGTACCCTTGTGCACGTGCAGGAACTCCACGATGCCCCCCTCGCCCCGCTGACCACCTTCCGGCTCGGCGGTCCCGCGGCCCGTCTGATCACCGCGACGACCGACGCCGAGGTGATCGCCGCCGTCCGCGAAGCCGACGACTCCGGGACCCCGCTGCTGCTCATCGGCGGCGGCTCGAACCTCGTCATCGGAGACAAGGGCTTCGACGGCACCGCTCTGCGCATCGCCACGAAGGGCTTCGCGCTCGACGGCACGAAGCTGGAGCTGGCCGCCGGCGAGGTGTGGACCGACGCGGTGGCCCGCGTCGTGGACGCGGGGCTCGCGGGCATCGAGTGCCTCGCAGGGATCCCCGGGTCCGCGGGCGCGACGCCGATCCAGAACGTGGGGGCGTACGGCCAGGAGGTCTCGTCGACCATCACCGAAGTGGTCGCGTACGACAGGAGGACGCACGAGACGGTCACCGTCACGAACGCCGAGTGCGACTTCTCGTACCGCCACAGCCGTTTCAAGGCCGACTCCGACCGCTTCGTGGTGCTGCGCGTCCGCTTCGAACTGGAGGACGCCCAGGGAATGAGCGCCCCCCTGAAGTACCCGGAGACGGCCCGCACCCTCGGCGTGAACGCGGGCGACCGGGTTCCGGCCGCCGTCGCCCGTGAGACCGTCCTGAAGCTGCGGGCGGGCAAGGGCATGGTGCTCGACCCCGAGGACCACGACAGCTGGTCGGCCGGGTCCTTCTTCACCAACCCGATCCTCACGGAGGATGAGTTCGCCGCCTTCCACGCGCGCGTGGTGGACCGGCTCGGCCCGGAGGTGGCACCCCCTGCCTTCCCGACGGACGACGGCCGCGTGAAGACCTCCGCCGCCTGGCTGATCGACAAGGCGGGCTTCACCAAGGGCTACGGACAGGGCCCGGCCCGCATCTCCACCAAGCACACCCTCGCGCTCACCAACCGCGGCGGCGCGACCACGGAGGACCTCCTCGCCCTCGCCCGCGAGGTCGTCGCAGGAGTACGGGACGCCTTCGGGGTCACGCTGGTCAACGAGCCGGTGACGGTGGGCGTCAGCCTCTGAGCCAGTCCTCGATCCCCGCCAGGAGCTTCGCCTGTATGTCGACGGGGGCGGCCGAGCCGCGCACCGACTGCCGGGCGAGCTCGGCCAGGTCGGCGTCGTCGAAGGCATGGTGCTTGCGCGCGATCTCGTACTGAGCGGCGAGCCGTGACCCGAAGAGCAGCGGGTCGTCGGCCCCGAGGGCCATCGGCACCCCGGCGTCGTACAAGGTCCGCAGCGGCACGTCCTCGGGCTTCTCGTAGACCCCGAGCGCCACGTTGGACGCCGGGCACACCTCGCAGGTCACGCCCCGCTCGGCGAGGCGCTTCAGGAGCCGCGGGTCCTCGGCCGCCCGCACCCCGTGCCCGATCCGCCCCGCGTGCAGGTCGTCCAGGCAGTCCCGCACCGAAGCCGGCCCGCTGAGCTCGCCGCCGTGCGGAGCCGCGAGCAGACCGCCCTCCCGCGCGATCGCGAAGGCCCGGTCGAAGTCCCGTGCGAAGCCACGGCGTTCGTCGTTGGAGAGCCCGAAGCCGACGATGCCGCGATCGGCGTACCGCACGGCGAGCCGGGCCAGCGTGCGGGCGTCCAGCGGGTGCTTCATGCGGTTGGCGGCGACCAGGACGCGCATGCCGAGGCCGGTGTCCCGCGAGGCGCTGTCGACGGCGTCCAGGATGATCTCCAGGGCCGGGATGAGCCCGCCGAGCCGCGGCGCGTACGACGTCGGGTCGACCTGGATCTCCAGCCACCCCGACCCGTCCCGCAGATCCTCCTCGGCGGCCTCCCGCACCAGGCGCTGGATGTCCTCGGGCTCCCGCAGACAGGACCGCGCCATGTCGTAGAGCCGCTGGAAGCGGAACCAGCCGCGCTCATCGGTCGCCCGCAGCTGCGGAGGCTCACCGCCGGTCAGCGCCGGAGGCAGCCGCACCCCGTACTTGTCGGCGAGCTCCAGCAGGGTCGTGGGCCGCATCGACCCGGTGAAGTGCAGATGCAGATGGGCCTTCGGCAGCTCTCTTACGTCACGTACACGCTCCATTCGAGGATCTTGCCGTATGCGGATGGCGTCCCGGTAGCCACTTTCCCGTTCGTGCACATCCCCGAACGAAGAAACGGGCCGCCTCCCCGGAGAGGGGAGACGGCCCGCACGCGCGCGTGGAGCGCGAAAACTCACTCGGTACGTCAGTCGCGGGCCTCGGCCAGGAGCTTCTGGAGCCGCGAGACGCCCTCGACGAGGTCCTCGTCACCCAGGGCGTACGAGAGGCGCAGGTAACCCGGCGTCCCGAAGGCCTCACCCGGGACGACCGCGACCTCGGCCTCCTCCAGGATCAGCGCGGCGAGCTCCACGGAGTCCTGCGGGCGCTTGCCGCGGATCTCCTTGCCGATGAGGCCCTTCACCGAGGGGTACGCGTAGAAGGCGCCCTCGGGCTCGGGGCAGAGCACGCCGTCGATGTCGTTCAGCATCCGCACGATGGTCTTGCGGCGCCGGTCGAAGGCCTCGCGCATCGTGTCGACGGCGGCCAGATCGCCGGATACGGCGGCGATGGCGGCGACCTGGGCGACGTTGGAGACGTTCGACGTGGCGTGCGACTGGAGGTTCGTCGCGGCCTTCACCACGTCCTTGGGGCCGACGATCCACCCCACGCGCCAGCCGGTCATCGCGTACGTCTTGGCGACTCCGTTCACCACGATGCACTTGTCCCGCAGCTCGGGCAGGATCGCGGGGAGCGAGGTGAACTTCGCGTCTCCGTAGACGAGGTGTTCGTAGATCTCGTCGGTCATGACCCACAGGCCGTGCTCGACGGCCCAGCGGCCGATCGCCTCGGCGTCGGCCTCGCTGTAGACGGCGCCCGTCGGGTTGGACGGCGACACGAAGAGGACGACCTTGGTGCGCTCCGTGCGCGCGGCCTCCAACTGCTCCACCGAGACGCGGTATCCCGTCGTCTCGTCGGCGACGACCTCGACCGGCACGCCGCCCGCGAGACGGATCGACTCCGGGTACGTCGTCCAGTAGGGAGCCGGGACGATGACCTCGTCGCCCGGGTCCAGGATCGCGGCGAACGCCTGGTAGATCGCCTGCTTGCCGCCGTTCGTCACCAGGACCTGCGAGGCGTCGACCTCGTAGCCGGAGTCGCGCAGGGTCTTCGCGGCGATCGCGGCCTTGAGCTCGGGGAGCCCGCCGGCCGGGGTGTAGCGGTGGTACTTCGGGTTCTTGCAGGCCTCGACGGCGGCTTCGACGATGTAGTCGGGCGTCGGGAAGTCGGGCTCGCCCGCACCGAAACCGATCACCGGTCGCCCGGCGGCCTTGAGGGCCTTCGCCTTGGCGTCGACGGCGAGGGTCGCGGACTCGGAGATCGCGCCGACGCGGGCGGAGACCCGGCGCTCGGTGGGAGAAGTGGAAGCGCTCATCGCCCCATCGTTCCAGACCGGAAACGCGCCCGGCACACGTGTTTCGGAGTTCGGCACGGCCACCGGAACCGATTCTGTTCGACGGAGGGCCGCAGAGCACGTACACTCACTGCTCGTTGGCCCTCACCGGCCGCACCCTCTCATCGCACTCTGTGCACTCGGGCGGATGCGGTAGGTTGGGGGAAATCAAAGGGTCGTAGCTCAATTGGTAGAGCACTGGTCTCCAAAACCAGCGGTTGGGGGTTCAAGTCCCTCCGGCCCTGCTACACACTCCTCGCGGATGTGTGCGCATGTACGTACTGCATTGCACCGCCGTGCGGCTCATACCGGGCGCGGCACGGCCACGACCCGGAATCAGGTGAGGACGAGTGACGGACGCCGTGGGCTCCATCGACATGCCTGATGCCCAGGACGAGGCGCCGGAGTCCAAGAAGAAGGCCCGCAAGGGCGGCAAGCGCGGCAAGAAGGGCCCCTTCGGCCGTCTCGCGCTCTTCTACCGCCAGATCGTCGCGGAACTCCGCAAGGTCGTCTGGCCGACTCGCAGTCAGCTCACGACGTATACCACCGTGGTGATTGTCTTCGTCGTCATCATGATCGGCCTCGTGACCGTGATTGACTATGGGTTCAACCAGGCCGTCAAGTACGTCTTCGGCTGAGCCGATGGCTGAGCCGAGAGCGAAGGGCGCCGTACCCGGCGCCCGTTTCGCGCGTTCCACCCCTCTGTATCCAGGAAGAAGCAGCCACCGTGTCTGACCCGAACCTGAACGACGCCATCGAGTCGGCGGAGTCCGTGGAGGACCAGCTCGACATCGTCGAGGCGTCGGACGCCGAGGACCCGGACCAGGCCGAGGCTGCTGACGCCGCCGCGGGCGCACCCGCCGAAGAGTCCGCCCTGCACGTCGAGACCGACGCGGAGTCCGCTGACGACGCCGAGGCGGCCGACGAGGCCGTCGCGGACGACGAAGCCGCCGCGGAGTCCGACGAGGACGGCGAGCCCGTCGCCGAGGACGAGTCCGAAGAGGGCAGCGAGTCCGAAGAGGGCAGCGAGTCCGACGAGGGCAGCGAGTCCGAAGAGGCCGCCGAGTCCGCACAGGACGAGGAGGAGGCCGAGCCGGTCGACCCGATCGTGGCCCTGCGCGAAGAGCTCCGCACCCTCCCCGGCGAGTGGTACGTCATCCACACGTACGCCGGTTACGAGAACCGCGTGAAGACCAACCTCGAGCAGCGTGCCGTATCGCTGAACGTCGAGGACTTCATCTTCGCGGCCGAGGTGCCGCAGGAGGAAGTCGCGCAGATCAAGAACGGCGAGCGCAAGACGGTCCGTCAGAACAAGCTCCCCGGATACGTCCTGGTGCGCATGGACCTGACGAACGAGTCCTGGGGCGTCGTCCGCAACACCCCCGGCGTCACCGGCTTCGTGGGCAACGCCTACGACCCGTACCCGCTGACCCTGGACGAGATCGTCAAGATGCTCGCCCCCGAGGCCGAGGAGAAGGCGGCCCGCGAGGCTGCCGAGGCCGAGGGCAAGCCGGCTCCGTCGCGCAAGGTCGAGGTCCAGGTCCTGGACTTCGAGGTCGGCGACTCGGTCACCGTCACCGACGGCCCGTTCGCGACGCTGCAGGCGACGATCAACGAGATCAACGCCGACTCGAAGAAGGTCAAGGGTCTCGTCGAGATCTTCGGCCGCGAGACCCCGGTCGAGCTCAGCTTCGACCAGATCCAGAAGAACTAGCCCTCGCGGCTTCCTCTGGAACATACGCCTCCGACCAGGTCAGACGGGCTCTCAAAGCCTGTCTGACCTGCTCGGTTTTTGGCCGCGCGACGTTACCCGTTATCGTGGTGCGGTATGCCTCCATCCGGATGACTGGATGGTGGCTGGAAACTCTCACTAGGACCCGGAGAGAGCAATGCCTCCCAAGAAGAAGAAGGTCACGGGGCTTATCAAGCTCCAGATCCAGGCCGGCGCAGCCAACCCGGCCCCGCCGGTCGGCCCCGCGCTGGGCCAGCACGGCGTGAACATCATGGAGTTCTGCAAGGCCTACAACGCCGCGACCGAGTCGCAGCGTGGCTGGGTCATCCCGGTGGAGATCACGGTCTACGAAGACCGCTCCTTCACCTTCGTGACCAAGACTCCGCCGGCCGCCAAGATGATCCTCAAGGCCGCGGGTGTCGAGAAGGGCTCCGGCGAGCCTCACAAGACCAAGGTCGCCAAGATCACCGAGGCGCAGGTCCGCGAGATCGCCACCACCAAGATGGAAGACCTCAACGCCAACGACCTGGACGCCGCGTCGAAGATCATCGCCGGCACCGCCCGTTCCATGGGCATCACGGTCGAGGGCTAAGAGCTTTCCCCGTCTGACCTTTCTCAGTGGTAGGACCAAGCGCTGGTCCGCACCACGACTCCACACCTGAAACCACAGGAGCAGAAGTGAAGCGCAGCAAGACTCTCCGCGCTGCGGACGCCAAGATCGACCGGGACAAGCTCTACGCCCCGCTCGAGGCCGTCCGTCTCGCCAAGGAGACCTCCGCGACCAAGTTCGACGGCACCGTCGAGGTCGCCTTCCGCCTGGGTGTCGACCCGCGCAAGGCCGACCAGATGGTCCGTGGCACCGTGAACCTCCCGCACGGCACCGGCAAGACCGCCCGGGTCCTGGTCTTCGCGACCGGTGACCGTGCTGCGGCCGCGGAAGCCGCTGGAGCCGACATCGTCGGCGCCGACGAGCTGATCGACGAGGTCGCGAAGGGCCGCCTGGACTTCGACGCCGTCGTCGCCACCCCGGACCTCATGGGCAAGGTCGGCCGCCTCGGCCGCGTGCTCGGTCCGCGTGGTCTGATGCCGAACCCGAAGACCGGCACCGTCACCCCCGACGTCGTGAAGGCTGTCAACGACATCAAGGGCGGCAAGATCGAGTTCCGCGTCGACAAGCACTCGAACCTGCACTTCATCATCGGCAAGGTGTCCTTCGACGACACCAAGCTGGTGGAGAACTACGCCGCCGCGCTGGAGGAGATCCTCCGTCTGAAGCCGTCGGCCGCCAAGGGTCGCTACATCAAGAAGGCCGCGCTGGCCACCACGATGGGCCCCGGCATTCCGCTGGACAGCAACCGCACCCGCAACCTCCTCACCGAGGAGGACCCGGCCGCCGTCTGAATCTGACGGCAGTCGCGTCGCGTACGCGTTTTTGATGACGGGCCCCGCAACCTTTCGAGGTGCGGGGCCCGTCTTCGTATGGGCGCGCGTCCGTCCGTGCTGTCGGGGGACTGCGCTAGCGTGCGGGATTCACACGAGTGCAAGGGGTGGGATGTCATGAACAGCACGACCATGCGACGCGCAGGCCTTTCGATCGCGGTGGCCGCCGCGCTGACCGGGGTCGCGGCCTGTGGCTCCTCCGGCGGCGACGGTGACACGAAGAGCGGCAAGAAGGGCTCCGTTGCCCTCAGCCCCGTAGCGGCCCTGCGCTCCATCGACGACAAGACCGGTAACGCGGACTCGGCCAAGATCGAGAGCAAGACGGTCATGGGCACCAAGATGTCGATGGACATGACGGGCTCCATGGCGTGGTCGGACGGCATCACCGGCAATGTCACCGCGACCCTCACGGGCGGCACCCAGGCCGAGCAGATGAAGCAGATAGGCCAGTCGAAGATCGACTACCGCTATCTGAAGAACGGGTTCTACGCGAACATGGGCGACAAGTTCGCGGCGGAGGCCGGCGGCGGCAAGCACTGGCTGGAGTACGACTACGACACGCTGGCCCAGATGAGCGGCGCCGCGGGCGACGCGTTCAAGGACCAGATGCAGAACACCACCCCGAACCAGTCGGTCAAGATGCTGCTCGCTTCGGGCGACGTGAAGCGCGTGGGCGAGGAGACGGTCCGCGGGACGAAGACGACCCACTACGCCGGGACCGTCGATGCCGCGGACTTCACCGGCAAGAACTCGGATCTCGACGCCGGACAGATGGCCGAGCTGAAGCAACAGTTCAAGGCGGTGGGTCTGAGCACGCAGACCGTCGACATCTGGGTCAACGACGACGACCTCCTGGTCAAGAAGACCGAGAAGGGCACGACGAACGACGGCGAGTTCTCACAGACCGCCTTCTACAGCGACTACGGCACCCCCGTGTCCGTGGAGAAGCCCCCGGCCTCGGACACCCTCAGCTTCAAGGACCTCATGAACCAGCAGCCGAAGGCCTGACCTCGGCCGTCAGGTATTCTCGCCGGACCGAATTGTGTCGATCATGTGTTCCTAGGGGTGGGGTCATGACTGTGAAGAGAGTTGCGGGCGCTGTGCTCGCCACCACGATGCTGTGTACGGGTGCGGTGGCCTGTTCGGGCTCCGACGACGGCAAGGCCAAGGGGGCGGGCTCGGGGGAGACCCAGTCCCGGTCGAAGGTGACCGAGGTCATCACGGCGGCGTACGAGAAGACGGCGAAGGCCAAGTCGGCCAAGGTCGAGATGACGATGACGGCGCCGAAGTCGATGGGCGGTGGCGCCGGTGAGATGAAGATGTCCGGCGTCATGGGCTGGGACCCGACCGTCATGGATATGACGATGTCCGGCTCGGCGCTCACGGAGGGCGATCCGGAGGCGCCGGAGAAGGTCCGGATGCTCTGGCTCGACAATGTCATGTACATGGACATGGGGGCTGCCGCCGCCAAGGACATGGACGGCAAGCAGTGGATGAAGATGGACCTGAACTCCATCGCCGAGCAGGCCGGTGACGAGAAGGTCGCCAAGCAGCTCACCGGCGGCCTGGACAGCATGAACCAGGACCCGGCGCAGCAGCTCGCGATGCTCCTCGACTCGCCGAACCTGAAGCATGTCGGCCCCGCCAAGGTCGACGGCGTCCAGGCCCAGCGTTACAAGGGCCGGCTGACCGTCAAGGAGATGCTGGCGTCGAACAAGGGCCTCAGCGACGTGCTCAGCAAGAGCGAGCGCGAGGACCTTTTCAAGAACATCGAGAAGTCGGGCATCAAGGGATACGACACCGAGGTCTGGGTCAACGAGGACGACTATCCCGTCCGGATGGACATCGACATCAAGTCCCCCGAGGGCACGATGAAGACGTCCCAGAAGTTCTCCGACTACGGCGCCACGGCCAAGGTGACCGCGCCGCCGGCCGGTAAGACCTTCGACCTGATGGAGATGTTCAAGAAGATCGGGGACATGGACAAAGGCGGCTCCGACAGCGGCCTCTGACCGCCCCTGATTTCGCGGCTCCGAGCCGATTTGCCTGACGCGAACTCGTTCGCGTACTCTTCCACAGAAGCCAAAGACCGCTGGTCGTTGCCGTGTGCTCGCAAGAGGATGCGGTGGCCGAAGGATCCGCTGAAACTGCGGACGACCCGCGTAGGTGACTGTGGAAGTGAGTGCTCCCGGACGGAATTCCGTAAGGTCGAGCTCATGCCCCGGCGCCTGCGCCGGGGCGTTTTGTTTTGTCAGCCCCTTTTGAGCGGTCCTCATCACCCGGAAGGAGGCCGACGCTCTATGCCGACGCCCGACAAGGCTGCCGCGGTAGCCGAGCTCACGGACAAGTTCCGCAGCTCGAACGCCGCCGTGCTGACCGAGTACCGGGGTCTCACCGTGGCCCAGCTCAAGCAGCTGCGCCGTTCACTCGGTGAGAACTCCGAGTACGCCGTGGTGAAGAACACGCTGACCAAGATCGCGGCCAACGAGGCCGGGATCAACCAGCTGGACGACCTGTTCTCGGGTCCGACCGCTGTTGCCTTCGTCACCGGTGACCCGGTGGTGTCGGCGAAGGGTCTTCGTGACTTCGCCAAGGACAACCCCAACCTCATCATCAAGGGCGGTGTCCTTGACGGTAAGGCGCTGTCCGCCGATGAGATCAAGAAGCTTGCGGACCTCGAGTCCCGCGAGGTTCTGCTCGCCAAGCTGGCCGGTGCCATGAAGGGCAAGCAGACGCAGACTGCGCAGCTCTTCCAGGCTCTGCCGTCGAAGTTCGTCCGCACCGCGGAGGCGCTTCGTGCCAAGAAGGCCGAGCAGGGCGGTGCCGAGTAATTCGGCTCGCGCATTGATCGCCGCCCGTTAGGGCGACGGTCGCAGCGGGCCAAACGTACGCCCGCCTTCATGTACACCCGGCACCAGCCGAATTAGTGGAAGGATCGCCCATCATGGCGAAGCTCAGCCAGGAAGACCTGCTTGCTCAGTTCGAGGAGCTCACCCTCATCGAGCTCTCCGAGTTCGTGAAGGCCTTCGAGGAGAAGTTCGACGTCACCGCCGCCGCGGCCGTCGCCGCCGCCCCGGCCGGCCCGGGCGCCGTTGCCGAGGCCGTCGAGGAGCAGGACGAGTTCGACGTCGTCCTCACCGGCGCCGGCGAGAAGAAGATCCAGGTCATCAAGGTCGTGCGTGAGCTCACCTCGCTCGGTCTGAAGGAGGCCAAGGACCTCGTCGACGGCACCCCGAAGCCGGTCCTCGAGAAGGTCGCCAAGGAGGCCGCCGAGAAGGCTGCCGAGTCCCTCAAGGCTGCCGGCGCCTCGGTCGAGGTCAAGTAACCTCGCGAGTCTTCCGACTCCTTTCGAGCGTCGTTCAGGCGACGCTCTGCCAAGGGCGATCACCCATCTGGGTGGTCGCCCTTCGGCGTTCTCCGGCGCACCCAGACGGCTGCCTTGCGTAGCCCGTCCCGACGAGTATGGTGATCTTCGTTGTGCCTCGGAACAGCCGTGACGGCGACCTCTGAGAGCCAAGTCGGGGCAGGGGGGCCTTGACGAACCGCACGCAGCGCGCAATTCTCAGGACGCGTCGTCACATCGATCCGCATCCGAGGCATGGATCGACGGCGAAGAGGGCAGTATCGATGTGCATCGAGGGCGTGGCTTGCAGCAGGGGTTGAGAACAACGAGGGTCTTCAAAAACCCGCACTGGACATCAGTGGGCCTAGTGGCTACACTGACCCTTTGCGCTGCCTGTTAGCTGCCTCCTGCCCGTCACCAGGGGCATGCCCATGCTTGAGCACTGTGGATCGAAACTTCCCTGACCGGGGCTTTCTGTCTCTGTGTCCAGCCTGGGACCGGTACGCGCGTAGTGAGTCCGAGCCCTCGGAAGGACCCCCTCTTGGCCGCCTCGCGCACTGCCTCGACCGCGAATACGAACAACGGCGCCAGCACCGCCCCGCTGCGCATTTCCTTTGCAAAGATCAGGGAGCCCCTCGAGGTTCCGAACCTTCTTGCGCTGCAGACCGAGAGCTTTGACTGGCTGCTCGGAAATGAAGCGTGGAAGGCTCGTGTCGAGGCGGCTCTCGACAGTGGACAGGACGTCCCCACCAAGTCAGGTCTGGAGGAGATCTTCGAGGAGATCTCTCCGATCGAGGACTTCTCCGGGTCGATGTCCCTGACGTTCCGCGACCACCGTTTTGAGCCTTCGAAGAACTCCATCGACGAGTGCAAGGAGCGCGACTTCACGTTCGCCGCTCCGCTCTTCGTCACTGCCGAGTTCACCAACAACGAGACCGGCGAGATCAAGTCCCAGACGGTCTTCATGGGCGATTTCCCGCTCATGACCAACAAGGGCACCTTCGTCATCAACGGCACCGAGCGTGTCGTCGTGTCGCAGCTGGTCCGTTCGCCGGGCGTCTACTTCGATTCCTCGATCGACAAGACGTCCGACAAGGACATCTTCTCCGCCAAGATCATCCCGTCCCGGGGTGCCTGGCTGGAGATGGAGATCGACAAGCGCGACATGGTCGGTGTGCGCATCGACCGCAAGCGCAAGCAGTCGGTCACCGTTCTGCTCAAGGCTCTCGGTTGGACGACCGAGCAGATCCTCGAGGAGTTCGGCGAGTACGAGTCGATGCGCGCCACCCTGGAGAAGGACCACACCCAGGGCCAGGACGACGCACTGCTCGACATCTACCGCAAGCTCCGTCCTGGCGAGCCGCCGACCCGTGAGGCCGCTCAGACGCTGCTTGAGAACCTCTACTTCAACCCCAAGCGCTACGACCTCGCGAAGGTCGGTCGCTACAAGGTCAACAAGAAGCTGGGTGCGGACGCTCCGCTCGACGCGGGCATCCTCACGGTCGAGGACATCATCGCCTCGATCAAGTACCTGGTGAAGCTGCACGCCGGTGAGACCGAGACCGTTGGCGACAGCGGTACGTCGATCGTCGTCGAGACCGACGACATCGACCACTTCGGCAACCGTCGTCTGCGCAACGTCGGCGAGCTCATCCAGAACCAGGTCCGCACGGGTCTGGCTCGTATGGAGCGCGTCGTGCGTGAGCGCATGACGACCCAGGACGTCGAGGCGATCACGCCGCAGACCCTGATCAACATCCGGCCGGTCGTCGCCTCCATCAAGGAGTTCTTCGGCACCAGCCAGCTGTCGCAGTTCATGGACCAGAACAACCCGCTGTCGGGTCTCACCCACAAGCGCCGTCTGTCGGCGCTTGGCCCGGGTGGTCTCTCCCGTGAGCGGGCCGGCTTCGAGGTCCGTGACGTGCACCCGTCTCACTACGGCCGCATGTGCCCGATCGAGACTCCTGAAGGCCCGAACATCGGTCTGATCGGTTCGCTCGCCTCGTACGGCCGCGTCAACGCGTTCGGCTTCGTCGAGACGCCGTACCGCAAGGTCATCGAGGGCGTCGTCACCGACGACGTCGACTACCTGACGGCCGACGAAGAAGACCGCTTCGTGATCGCCCAGGCCAACGCCGTGCTGGGTGAGGACATGCGCTTCACCGAGTCGCGCGTCCTGGTCCGCCGTCGTGGCGGCGAGATCGACTACATCCCCGGCGACGACGTCGACTACATGGACGTCTCGCCGCGCCAGATGGTGTCGGTCGCGACCGCGATGATCCCGTTCCTCGAGCACGACGACGCCAACCGTGCCCTCATGGGCGCGAACATGATGCGTCAGGCCGTGCCGCTGATCACCGCCGAGGCTCCCCTCGTCGGCACCGGCATGGAGTACCGCTGTGCGGTCGACGCCGGTGACGTGATCAAGGCCGAGAAGGCGGGTGTGGTCCAGGAGGTTTCCGCGGACTACGTCACGGTCACCAACGACGACGGCACGTACACCACGTACCGCATCGCCAAGTTCTCCCGGTCGAACCAGGGCACCTCGGTCAACCAGAAGGTTGTCGTCGACGAGGGCGCCCGCGTGATCGAGGGCCAGGTCCTGGCCGACGGTCCCGCGACCGAAGAGGGCGAGATGGCCCTCGGCAAGAACCTGCTCGTGGCGTTCATGCCCTGGGAAGGTCACAACTACGAGGACGCGATCATCCTGTCGCAGCGCCTCGTACAGGACGACGTCCTCTCCTCGATCCACATCGAGGAGCACGAGGTCGACGCCCGTGACACCAAGCTGGGCCCGGAGGAGATCACCCGGGACATCCCGAACGTCTCCGAGGAGGTCCTCGCGGACCTCGACGAGCGCGGCATCATCCGTATCGGTGCCGAGGTCGTCGCCGGTGACATCCTCGTCGGCAAGGTCACGCCCAAGGGTGAGACCGAGCTGACGCCGGAAGAGCGCCTGCTCCGCGCGATCTTCGGTGAGAAGGCGCGCGAAGTGCGCGACACCTCGCTGAAGGTGCCGCACGGTGAGATCGGCAAGGTCATCGGCGTACGCGTCTTCGACCGTGAAGAGGGCGACGAGCTGCCGCCGGGCGTGAACCAGCTGGTTCGTGTCTACGTGGCGCAGAAGCGCAAGATCACGGACGGCGACAAGCTCGCCGGTCGGCACGGCAACAAGGGTGTCATCTCCAAGATCCTTCCGATCGAGGACATGCCCTTCCTTGAGGACGGCACGCCGGTCGACATCATCCTCAACCCGCTGGGTGTCCCGTCCCGAATGAACCCGGGTCAGGTCCTGGAGATCCACCTCGGCTGGCTCGCCAGCCAGGGCTGGGACGTCTCCGGCCTCAGCGAGGAGTGGGCGCAGAGCCTGCAGCGCATCGGCGCCGACCAGGTCGCCCCGCGGACGAACGTCGCGACTCCGGTCTTCGACGGCGCCCGCGAGGACGAGCTGACCGGCCTCCTCGAGCACACCGTCCCGAACCGCGACGGCGACCGCATGGTCCTGCCGTCCGGCAAGGCGCGGCTGTTCGACGGACGCTCCGGCGAGCCGTTCCCGGACCCGATCTCGATCGGGTACATGTACATCCTCAAGCTGCACCACCTGGTCGACGACAAGCTCCACGCTCGTTCGACCGGTCCGTACTCCATGATCACCCAGCAGCCGCTGGGTGGTAAGGCTCAGTTCGGTGGTCAGCGCTTCGGTGAGATGGAGGTGTGGGCGCTTGAGGCTTATGGCGCCGCTTACGCCCTCCAGGAGCTGCTGACGATCAAGTCCGACGACGTGACCGGCCGCGTGAAGGTCTACGAGGCCATCGTCAAGGGCGAGAACATCCCCGAGCCCGGCATTCCCGAGTCCTTCAAGGTGCTCATCAAGGAAATGCAGTCGCTCTGCCTCAACGTGGAGGTGCTGTCCTCGGACGGCATGTCCATCGAGATGCGCGACACCGACGAGGACGTCTTCCGCGCGGCGGAGGAGCTCGGTATCGACCTGTCCCGGCGCGAGCCGAGCAGCGTCGAAGAGGTCTGACGGGTTGGCCGGCCGGACCTCGTGTCCGGCCGGCTCTCCCCGGACCCGTTCAGACCATGATTGAGACTCGACCCCGAAAGAGGGATTGACGACAAAGTGCTCGACGTCAACTTCTTCGACGAGCTGCGGATCGGCCTTGCCACCGCGGACGACATCCGACAGTGGTCCCACGGCGAGGTCAAGAAGCCGGAGACCATCAACTACCGCACGCTCAAGCCCGAGAAGGACGGACTCTTCTGCGAGAAGATCTTCGGTCCGACCCGGGACTGGGAGTGCTACTGCGGTAAGTACAAGCGTGTCCGCTTCAAGGGCATCATCTGCGAGCGCTGCGGCGTCGAGGTCACTCGCGCCAAGGTGCGTCGTGAGCGGATGGGCCACATTGAGCTGGCCGCCCCTGTCACGCACATCTGGTACTTCAAGGGCGTCCCGTCGCGCCTCGGCTACCTGCTTGATCTCGCCCCGAAGGACCTCGAAAAGGTCATCTACTTCGCGGCGTACATGATCACGTTCGTGGACGAGGAGCGC
This sequence comes from Streptomyces sp. NPDC057302, assembly GCF_042667685.1. NCBI lineage: Bacteria > Bacillati > Actinomycetota > Actinomycetes > Kitasatosporales > Streptomycetaceae > Streptomyces > Streptomyces sp. NPDC057302. The sequence goes on from NZ_JBHUZJ010000011.1 coordinate 16,751, forward strand.
CGTACGCGTGACCTGCCCTCCCTGGAGGCGCACGTCTCCGTGGAGCGCCAGCAGGTCGAGAACCGTCGCGACTCCGACCTCGAAGCCCGCGCCAAGAAGCTCGAGACCGACCTGGCCGAGCTTGAGGCCGAGGGCGCCAAGGCCGACGTACGCCGCAAGGTGCGCGAAGGTGCCGAGCGGGAGATGAAGCAGCTGCGCGACCGTGCGCAGCGCGAGATCGACCGTCTCGACGAGGTGTGGAACCGCTTCAAGAACCTCAAGGTCCAGGACCTGGAGGGTGACGAGCTGCTCTACCGCGAGCTGCGTGACCGCTTCGGCACGTACTTCGACGGTTCGATGGGTGCCGCTGCACTGCAGAAGCGCCTTGAGTCGTTCGACCTGGATGAGGAAGCCGAGCGGCTTCGCGAGATCATCCGTACCGGCAAGGGCCAGAAGAAGACCCGTGCGCTCAAGCGCCTCAAGGTCGTCTCCGCGTTCCTGCAGACCAGCAACAGCCCCAAGGGCATGGTGCTCGACTGCGTGCCGGTCATCCCGCCGGACCTGCGTCCGATGGTGCAGCTGGACGGTGGCCGCTTCGCGACCTCCGACCTGAACGACCTGTACCGCCGCGTGATCAACCGCAACAACCGCCTGAAGCGGCTTCTCGACCTCGGTGCTCCCGAGATCATCGTGAACAACGAGAAGCGCATGCTCCAGGAGGCCGTGGACGCCCTCTTCGACAACGGTCGTCGTGGTCGCCCGGTCACCGGTCCCGGTAACCGCCCGCTGAAGTCCCTGAGCGACATGCTCAAGGGCAAGCAGGGTCGTTTCCGTCAGAACCTTCTCGGTAAGCGTGTGGACTACTCCGCGCGTTCCGTGATCGTCGTCGGCCCGCAGCTGAAGCTGCACCAGTGTGGTCTGCCGAAGGCCATGGCACTGGAGCTCTTCAAGCCGTTCGTGATGAAGCGCCTGGTTGACCTCAACCACGCGCAGAACATCAAGTCGGCCAAGCGCATGGTCGAGCGCGGCCGCACGGTCGTGTACGACGTCCTGGAAGAGGTCATCGCCGAGCACCCGGTTCTCCTGAACCGTGCGCCGACGCTGCACCGCCTCGGCATCCAGGCCTTCGAGCCGCAGCTGGTCGAGGGCAAGGCCATTCAGATCCACCCGCTCGTCTGCACCGCGTTCAACGCGGACTTCGACGGTGACCAGATGGCCGTGCACCTGCCGCTTTCGGCAGAGGCGCAGGCCGAGGCCCGCATCCTGATGCTGTCCTCGAACAACATCCTGAAGCCGGCAGACGGCCGTCCCGTCACCATGCCGACCCAGGACATGGTCCTTGGCCTCTTCTTCCTCACGACGGACGAGGAAGAGCGCAAGGTCATCGGTGAGGGCCGTTCGTTCGGTTCCTCCGCTGAGGCGACCATGGCGTTCGACGCCAAGGAGCTCTCGCTCCAGGCGAAGGTCGACATCCGCTTCCCGGTGGGCACCATCCCGCCGCGTGGCTGGACCCCGCCGGCCGTCGAAGAGGGCGACCCGGAGTACCAGCAGGGCGACAGCTTCCGGCTGCGTACGACCCTGGGCCGCGCGCTCTTCAACGAGCTGCTGCCCGAGGACTACCCGTTCGTCGACTACTCGGTGGGCAAGAAGCAGCTCTCCGAGATCGTCAACGACCTGGCCGAGCGCTACCCCAAGGTCATCGTGGCGGCGACGCTCGACAACCTGAAGGCGGCGGGCTTCTTCTGGGCGACCCGTTCCGGTGTCACCGTGGCCATCTCCGACGTCGTGGTCCCCGAGGCCAAGAAGGCGATCGTCGCGGGCTACGAGGCGCAGGACGAGAAGGTCCAGAAGCAGTACGAGCGCGGTCTGATCACCAAGGACGAGCGCACGCAGGAGCTCATCGCGATCTGGACCAAGGCGACCAACGAGGTTGCCGAGGCGATGAACGCGAACTTCCCCAAGACGAACCCCATCTTCATGATGGTTGACTCGGGTGCCCGAGGAAACATGATGCAGATGCGTCAGATCGCCGGTATGCGTGGTCTGGTGTCGAACGCGAAGAACGAGACGATCCCGCGTCCGATTAAGGCGTCGTTCCGTGAGGGCCTCTCGGTCCTGGAGTACTTCATCTCCACGCACGGTGCCCGTAAGGGTCTGGCGGACACGGCTCTGCGTACCGCCGACTCCGGTTACCTCACCCGTCGTCTGGTCGACGTCTCTCAGGACGTCATCATTCGCGAGGAGGACTGTGGCACCGAGCGCGGTCTGAAGCTCAAGATCGCGGTCAAGGGCGAGGACGGTGTGCTCCGCAAGACGGAGAACGTCGAGACCTCGGTGTACGCCCGCATGCTGGCCGAGGACGTCGTCATCGACGGCAAGGTCATCGCGCCGGCCAACGTCGACCTCGGTGACGTCCTCATCGACGCCCTGGTCGCCAACGGCGTCGAGGAGGTCAAGACCCGCTCGGTCCTGACCTGCGAGTCCGCGGTCGGCACCTGTGCCTTCTGCTACGGCCGTTCGCTCGCCACCGGCAAGCTGGTCGACATCGGTGAGGCGGTCGGCATCATCGCCGCCCAGTCCATCGGTGAGCCCGGCACGCAGCTGACGATGCGTACGTTCCACACCGGTGGTGTGGCCGGTGACGACATCACCCAGGGTCTGCCCCGTGTCGTCGAGCTCTTCGAGGCTCGTACGCCCAAGGGTGTCGCCCCGATCTCGGAGGCGGCAGGCCGCATCCGTATCGAGGAGACCGAGAAGACCAAGAAGATTGTCGTCACGCCGGACGACGGCAGCGACGAGACTCCCTTCCCGATCTCGAAGCGTGCCAAGGTCCTCGTGCGTGAGGGTGACCACGTCGAGGTGGGCCAGAAGCTCACCTTCGGTGCCACCAACCCGCACGACGTGCTGCGGATCCTCGGTCAGCGCGCGGTCCAGGTCCACCTGGTCGGCGAAGTCCAGAAGGTCTACAACAGCCAGGGCGTGTCGATCCACGACAAGCACATCGAGATCATCATCCGGCAGATGCTGCGCCGTGTGACGATCATCGAGTCCGGCGACGCCGAACTGCTGCCGGGCGAGCTCGTCGAGCGTTCGAAGTTCGAGACCGAGAACCGTCGCACGGTCACGGAAGGCGGCCACCCGGCCTCCGGCCGTCCGCAGCTGATGGGTATCACCAAGGCCTCGCTGGCGACGGAGTCGTGGCTGTCCGCGGCTTCCTTCCAGGAGACGACCAGGGTCCTGACGGACGCGGCGATCAACGCCAAGTCCGACTCCCTGATCGGCCTCAAGGAGAACGTCATCATCGGTAAGCTCATCCCGGCCGGTACGGGTCTCTCCCGCTACCGCAACATCCGGGTCGAGCCGACCGAAGAGGCCAAGGCAGCGATGTACTCGGCCGTCGGTTACGACGACATCGACTACTCGCCCTTCGGCACGGGCTCCGGCCAGGCTGTTCCGCTGGAGGACTACGACTACGGTCCGTACAACCAGTAAGCGGTGGTACGTCCCCTTAGGGGCGTACTGAGGCGCCCACAGGGCGGTCATCCCTCGCGGGGTGGCCGCCCTGTGTCGTATGTTGCAGGCCGGTGTGTCCCCCGCGTGGGCATTTGTTTTGACCAGAGCCGATGAGGTAGGTACGCTCAGACCTTGTGCCTGGGGTGTGCCTGGGCTCGCGCGCGTGTCTTCAACCGCTGTGTGAGTCCGATAACGGCCGCCGTAATCTGCGCCACTTTCCGCCTTGCGGCAAGAGTCTGCAGTATTCGACACACCCGACCGCGTGGGTCGGCGATGTTTCAGGTTAGCTTTACTATTCGGCACACAGAAACCGGAGAAGTAGTGCCTACGATCCAGCAGCTGGTCCGAAAGGGCCGGCAGGACAAGGTCGAGAAGAACAAGACGCCCGCACTCGAGGGTTCGCCCCAGCGCCGCGGCGTCTGCACGCGTGTGTTCACGACCACCCCGAAGAAGCCGAACTCGGCCCTCCGTAAGGTCGCGCGTGTGCGTCTGACCTCCGGGATCGAGGTTACGGCCTACATTCCGGGTGAGGGACACAACCTGCAGGAGCACTCCATCGTGCTCGTGCGTGGTGGCCGTGTGAAGGACCTGCCGGGTGTTCGTTACAAGATCATCCGCGGCTCCCTTGACACCCAGGGTGTCAAGAACCGCAAGCAGGCCCGCAGCCGCTACGGCGCCAAGAAGGAGAAGTAGAAATGCCTCGTAAGGGCCCCGCCCCGAAGCGCCCGGTCATCATCGACCCGGTCTATGGTTCTCCTCTGGTGACCTCCCTCATCAACAAGGTGCTGCTGAACGGCAAGCGCTCCACCGCCGAGCGCATCGTGTACGGCGCCATGGAGGGCCTGCGCGAGAAGACCGGTAACGACCCGGTCATCACGCTCAAGCGCGCGCTGGAAAACATCAAGCCGACTCTCGAGGTCAAGTCCCGCCGTGTCGGTGGCGCGACCTACCAGGTCCCGATCGAGGTCAAGCCGGGCCGTGCGAACACGCTCGCCCTGCGCTGGCTGGTCGGTTACTCCCGCGCCCGTCGCGAGAAGACCATGACCGAGCGTCTGCTCAACGAGCTCCTCGACGCCTCCAACGGCCTTGGTGCCGCTGTGAAGAAGCGTGAGGACACCCACAAGATGGCCGAGTCCAACAAGGCCTTCGCGCACTACCGCTGGTAGTCGCTACCCACATCGAGACCGAGAGAAGACTGAGCCGATATGGCTACCACTTCACTTGACCTGGCCAAGGTGCGCAACATCGGCATCATGGCTCACATCGACGCGGGCAAGACGACGACCACCGAGCGGATCCTGTTCTACACCGGTGTCTCGTACAAGATCGGTGAGGTCCACGACGGCGCTGCCACCATGGACTGGATGGAGCAGGAGCAGGAGCGTGGCATCACGATCACCTCTGCTGCCACCACCTGTCACTGGCCGATGAACGACGTCGACCACACCATCAACATCATCGACACCCCGGGCCACGTCGACTTCACCGTCGAGGTGGAGCGTTCGCTCCGCGTGCTCGACGGTGCCGTGACGGTGTTCGACGGCGTCGCCGGTGTTGAGCCCCAGTCCGAGACTGTGTGGCGTCAGGCTGACCGCTACGGCGTCCCGCGTATTTGCTTCGTCAACAAGCTCGACCGTACGGGTGCCGAGTTCCACCGCTGCGTCGACATGATCATCGACCGCCTCGGTGCGACCCCGATCGTCATGCAGCTGCCCATCGGCGCAGAGGCTGACTTCAAGGGCGTCGTCGACCTCGTCACGATGAAGGCGTTCGTCTGGTCCGCAGAGACCAAGCTGGGCGAGGCGTACGACATCGTCGACATCCCGGCGACGCACACCGAGGCCGCTGATGAGTGGCGCGGGAAGCTCCTCGAGGCTGTTGCCGAGAACGACGAGCAGATGATGGAGCTGTACCTCGAGGGCCAGGAGCCCACCGAGGACCAGCTGTACGAGGCGATCCGTCGCATCACCATCGCTTCGGGCAAGGGCGGCGACACCACCGTCACCCCCGTGTTCTGCGGCACCGCGTTCAAGAACAAGGGCGTCCAGCCCCTGCTCGACGCGGTCGTGCGTTACCTGCCTTCCCCCCTGGACGTCGAGGCCATCGAAGGCCACGACGTCAAGGACCCCGAGACCGTCGTCAAGCGCAAGCCTTCGGACGAGGAGCCGCTCTCGGCTCTCGCGTTCAAGATCGCGAGTGACCCGCACCTCGGCAAGCTCACCTTCGTCCGGATCTACTCCGGTCGCCTGGAGGCCGGCACTGCGGTGCTGAACTCCGTCAAGGGCAAGAAGGAGCGCATCGGCAAGATCTACCGCATGCACGCGAACAAGCGTGAGGAGATCGCGTCGGTGGGCGCCGGTGACATCGTCGCCGTCATGGGCCTGAAGCAGACCACCACCGGTGAGACGCTGTGTGACGACAAGAAGCCGGTCATCCTGGAGTCCATGGACTTCCCGGCGCCGGTCATTCAGGTCGCCATCGAGCCCAAGTCCAAGGGTGACCAGGAGAAGCTGGGTGTAGCCATCCAGCGTCTCTCGGAGGAGGACCCCTCCTTCCAGGTCCACTCGGACGAGGAGACCGGCCAGACCATCATCGGTGGTATGGGCGAGCTTCACCTCGAGGTGCTCGTCGACCGCATGAAGCGCGAATTCCGCGTCGAGGCGAACGTCGGCAAGCCCCAGGTCGCGTACCGCGAGACGATCCGTCGGGCCGTCGAGCGCGTGGACTACACCCACAAGAAGCAGACCGGTGGTACCGGTCAGTTCGCCAAGGTGCAGATCGCGATCGAGCCCATCGAGGGCGGCGAGGCGTCGTACGAGTTCGTGAACAAGGTCACCGGTGGCCGTATCCCGCGGGAGTACATCCCGTCGGTGGACGCCGGTGCGCAGGAGGCCATGCAGTTCGGCATCCTGGCGGGCTACGAGATGACTGGTGTTCGCATCACGCTTCTCGACGGCGCCTACCACGAGGTCGACTCCTCCGAGCTCGCCTTCAAGATCGCCGGTTCGCAGGCGTTCAAGGAGGCCGCGCGTCAGGCCAAGCCCGTGCTGCTCGAGCCGATGATGGCCGTAGAGGTCACCACGCCCGAGGACTACATGGGTGACGTCATCGGTGACATCAACTCCCGCCGTGGCCAGATTCAGGCCATGGAGGAGCGCAGTGGCGCCCGTGTCGTGAAGGGCCTCGTGCCCCTCTCGGAGATGTTCGGCTACGTCGGAGACCTCCGCAGCAAGACGTCGGGTCGCGCAAGCTACTCAATGCAGTTCGACTCCTACGCCGAGGTTCCGCGGAACGTCGCCGAGGAGATCATCGCGAAGGCCAAGGGCGAGTAACTCACCCGAGTTCACGCTTTAGGCTTGACTCCGGAGTCTCCGGGGCATTCCGACCCTCTTCGGGTCGGCTGCCCCGGGCCCCGGGCATCCCAGCAAAGATCACCTGGCGCCGATGAAGCAAGGCGTACAGAACCACTCCGCAGGAGGACCCAGTGGCGAAGGCAAAGTTCGAGCGGACTAAGCCGCACGTCAACATCGGCACCATCGGTCACATTGACCACGGTAAGACGACCCTCACGGCCGCCATTACCAAGGTGCTGCACGACGCGTACCCGAACCTGAACGAGGCCTCGGCCTTCGATCAGATCGACAAGGCTCCCGAGGAGCGCCAGCGCGGTATCACGATCTCGATCGCGCACGTCGAGTACCAGACGGAGACGCGTCACTACGCGCACGTCGACTGCCCCGGGCACGCGGACTACATCAAGAACATGATCACGGGTGCCGCGCAGATGGACGGCGCCATCCTCGTGGTCGCCGCCACCGACGGCCCGATGCCGCAGACCAAGGAGCACGTGCTCCTGGCCCGCCAGGTCGGCGTTCCTTACGTCGTCGTCGCCCTGAACAAGGCCGACATGGTGGACGACGAGGAGATCCTGGAGCTCGTCGAGCTCGAGGTTCGTGAGCTCCTCTCCGAGTACGACTTCCCGGGCGAGGACCTGCCGGTCGTCAAGGTCTCGGCGCTCAAGGCGCTCGAGGGTGACGCGGAGTGGGGCAAGACCATCCTCGACCTGATGAAGGCCGTCGACGAGTCCATCCCGCAGCCCGAGCGTGACGTCGACAAGCCGTTCCTGATGCCGATCGAGGACGTCTTCACGATCACCGGTCGTGGCACCGTCGTCACCGGTCGTATCGAGCGTGGCGTCCTCAAGGTCAACGAGACCGTTGACATCGTGGGCATCAAGCAGGAGAAGACCACCACCACGGTCACCGGCATCGAGATGTTCCGCAAGCTGCTCGACGAGGGCCAGGCCGGTGAGAACGTCGGTCTGCTCCTCCGTGGCATCAAGCGCGAGGACGTCGAGCGCGGCCAGGTCATCATCAAGCCCGGTTCGGTCACGCCGCACACCGAGTTCGAGGCCCAGGCCTACATCCTGTCGAAGGACGAGGGTGGCCGTCACACCCCCTTCTTCAACAACTACCGCCCGCAGTTCTACTTCCGCACCACGGACGTGACCGGCGTCGTGACCCTCCCCGAGGGCACCGAGATGGTCATGCCGGGCGACAACACTGAGATGACCGTTGAGCTCATCCAGCCCGTCGCGATGGAAGAGGGCCTGAAGTTCGCCATCCGTGAGGGTGGCCGGACCGTCGGCGCCGGCCAGGTCACCAAGATCAACAAGTAAGCATTTCGCTTGCCTGTGGATCGGGGTAACCCGGTTGCTCTGAACTGAGAGCACAGCAGTACACGCAGTATCGGAAGGGCCCGTACGACTTCGGTCGTGCGGGCCCTTTCGCGTGCCGCCCATGCCGTGATCGGTGCCGGGTTGGATGGGACGCGTTCACCTGCCGGAACGGCGCATGATGTCCGCCTGGGGCGAGATGAGCCATCGAAAATGGTCGACTAGCGGTCCGACCACAGCCGGGTCGCGAAGCACGATCCCCAGTTCGATGTTGCCCGCCAGCGCCCGGTCGGTCAGATCGCCCGCCGGACCAAGGACGCGAGGGCAGCCGCGGAGATGTCTCCCGCGGCGACGAGGAGAACCGTTGAAGACCAAACGTGGTGCGTGCTTTGTCGTGGCACTGGCTGTCGGCATACTCCTCTCCGCGTGTTCCGTCCCAGACGCGGGTGATCGCCCGGTGACCGAAGGACGTGACTGGCACTGGGACCAAGAGGCCGGAGCGGACGAGGCTTCAGCCTTCATGGATGTGGCGGTGCCCAAGGAAGCGGCCGAGGTCGAAGGCGCCGTTCAGGTCAACCCGCAGGAGGACGTCTACTTCCTGTCCTTCGTCACCGGCGAGAAGGACGCCGAGGACATCGCGGAAACTCTGCACTCCGAAGAGCCCCTCCGGGCGCACAAAGCGGAAGCCGCGCCGAAGGCCGAGCTCTTCGGGCATCTGGGGCTTGCCGAGCCGCAGACCCTGAAGGGAACGCGCTGGGCAGGCGTTTGCCCCCCGTGCGTCAACGACGACCACCGCAAGAAGGTTCAGTGGATCGAGATCCACGTCCAGACTCTCAAGTCAGATCGGGCGCGGGTTTACCTACAGGCGTTCTGAGACCTTCAGGACTCAGAAGCCCAGGTACGTCAGCTGGACGACGTAGACGCGTTCGCTGCGTACGACGATCTGGTATCGGAACATCCCACCGGGGACGGTGATGTCGCCGCCCTTCGGGTCGACGCCTCGGTGACCGCGGCCGTGGACGTACAGAGCCTCGGCCGCTCTCACCAGTTCTGAGGCCTTGCGCTCCACTTCGGCGAGAAAGGCTGGTGACGCGGTGCGGGCGGCTTCCTCTGCCGCGAAGGCGTACTCCCAGCTCCAGCTCAAGTCCGTACTGCCTTCATGGCCTCGTCCAGGACGGCGCTCAGCTCACGCAATGCCTCCTGGGCGACGGCCGCGTCCTCGTGCTCCAGATCTCGCGTGGCACGGGCGTGCCGGGCGGACAGGTCGGGGCGGCGGGCGATCTCGATGTCCCGGGCCCAGGTGAGGACCCAGCTCTGCACCGGGCTGAGTGACTGCCATTCGACGGCCTTGGCGAAGGCCTCGTCCTTGGTCCGCTGCATCTCCGGCAGACGCGCGGGGGCGACGACGGCGAGGGCGGCACGCAGGGCGTCCGGTGTCTGCTCAGGGCGGGGCGCCAGCTCGTGCCCGTGATCGGCCTGCGTGCTCATGGAGTCCTCCCGGGAGTGCACTGGCCACGTTAGTCGGCCGGGGCTCACGGGGTGCGGGGACGCGAACATTGCTGAGAGTTTCCCCTGCTCAGTGGGCGTACAGGGAGCTGTGGCAGTCGCGGCAGCGGCCCGGTTCGGGGGCGCGGAAGGCGCGGTCGCAGGCTTCGCAGGTCTGGAGCGGGTGCCGTACCGGTGGAGCGGGCGCGGGTGGGGGTGGCAGCAGTGTTGTCAGGCGGTGGGCCAGCAGGGCGGCCGGGCGGCGTGGGCCCTCGGGGGGCAGGTCGTGGGTGAGGGCGTGGCGTACGGCGGTGGGTGCTACGTCGCGTTCCAGCCAGGCGGCGACGCCGGGGGTGAGGTGGGCGGTGTCGCGGGCCGAGAGGAGCAGGCGCGGGTCCTCGTGGCGCAGGTCGGCGAGGAGGTCGGTGGCCTGCTGGAGGAGGGCGGAGGCGGGGAAGGCCGGGTGCGGTACGGCGGGGAGGGGGCGGGGCTGTTTTGGGGGTGCGTGGGTGGCCGGAGCCGCGTTGGTTTCGGGCGGTGGTGTGGTCGGCCTCGGGGCGGGGGAGTGCGGGCGGCGCTGGGCTGCTGCGTGCGGATGGTTGCAGGAGGTTGTGCGGGTGACGATGCGGCCGGCGGAAGTGCGTTCGCGTTCGCGGCGCAGGTAGCCGTGGGCCTCCAGCTCGCGCAGGGCTGCGGCGATACGGGTCGTGCCCTCGGGGAAGCGGGCGGCGAGTGTCTTGATGTCGACGCGGGCTCCGGCGGGCAGGGACTGCATGTGGCAGCCCAGGCCGATCGCCAGGAGGGAGAGCTCCTGGTGCTGGGTGAGGTGGTTGCCGATCACCGTGAAGCGGGTGGTGTGGCGGGTGTTGTCGTGGGCGATGCCGGTGGGGCGCGCAGCGGTGGGGCGGGGCTGGCTGCGGGGGCGCCGGGTCGCTCGTGCGTGGGATTGACTGCCGCCGACGGCGGACTGGGCGCGCGGGGGCGCGCTAGGGTTTCGGGTGTCCATCGGGAAGCCTCTATCTTCCTCGGTGGTCAGGCCCTCGCCTTGGGATTGCCGTCCCGGCGGGGGCCGTCGCATGTCTGCTGTTGTTTGGCCTACTGGGGCTGAGAGTAGGGCAGTTGGGGGAGCGGAAATCCAACTGAGCCGGTGATGTTCACTCGGGTGAGTGAGCAGGGTGTCGGTCGTTGCCGACGGCGCTCGGGTGGGCGCGCCTGCGGGCGGGTGGGGTGGGGTTTGGTGGGTTCTTTCTCCCTCTCGGGTTTCTTGGGGAAAGGCGCCAGTGGTACCGGAGCGTGAGGGGATGGGTTCCGGTGGTGTGAGGCTCAGTTCGGCGTAGGCGGCGTAGGCGACTCAGGCGGCCCTGCGCGGGGAGCGGTTCTCGGGCCCCTCAGCGGGCGGCGGAGTGCGCGGCGGGGCTCATCTTCTGCCGGGCCGCACCGTCCGTAATCGGATATGTGCTGTCCGGGACCGCGTGTCGCGCGACCCGGGTTTGACCTTCATCGCCCACCGGGTACGATCCCGGGCCCTGATTAGCCAGCCCCCGCCCCCGTATGGCAGACTGTCGGGGTTGCTCGGTTGAGTTGCCGATGCTGCGCGCCTCCCGCCGGGAGGACCGGAAGCGAGTCCCACAGTACTCGTCGCCCCATCTGCCGTAAGGCAGCGCTGGAGCGGACGTACGGGAATCTTCTGGGAAGCGTGGGCGGGGCACCAGCCAGGCGCCCGGTGGGTTTCTTCCCCCGGCCAGCGGTCCTTGGGCCGCGATCCCACGGCAGTGGATTTCCTTCGGGAGATTTTGTTGGTGAGATTGCGACACGCCCGACCGCGTGGGTCGGTCAGAAGATGAGTAGAACACCAGGTTCCAGAGCGTTTTCGAGAGACAGGACTACCAAGTAGCCATGGCGGGACAGAAGATCCGCATCCGGCTCAAGGCCTACGACCACGAGGTCATCGACTCTTCGGCGAAGAAGATCGTCGAGACGGTGACTCGCACTGGTGCGTCGGTCGCAGGCCCGGTGCCGCTGCCCACTGAGAAGAACGTGTACTGCGTCATCAAGTCGCCGCACAAGTACAAGGACTCTCGCGAGCACTTCGAGATGCGCACGCACAAGCGCTTGATCGACATCCTCGACCCGACTCCCAAGACCGTTGACTCGTTGATGCGCCTGGACCTTCCGGCCGGCGTCGACATCGAGATCAAGCTCTGAGAGGCGCGGACAGATGACTAAGCAGATCAAGGGCGTCCTGGGCGAGAAGCTCGGCATGACCCAGGTCTGGGACGAGAACAACCGTGTCGTCCCGGTCACCGTCGTCAAGGCCGGACCCTGCGTCGTTACCCAGGTCCACACGAATGACTCCGACGGCTACGAGTCGGTCCAGATCGCCTTCGGCGAGATCGACCCTCGCAAGGTGAACAAGCCCCTCAAGGGTCACTTCGCCAAGGCCGACGTGACCCCCCGCCGCCACCTGGTGGAGATCCGCACCCCTGGAGCCAGCGAGTACACGCTGGGCCAGGAGATCACTGCGGAGGTGTTCGAGTCCGGCGTCAAGGTTGACGTCACGGGCAAGAGCAAGGGCAAGGGCTTCGCCGGTGTCATGAAGCGTCACAACTTCAAGGGACTCGGCGCGGGTCACGGTACCCAGCGCAAGCACCGCTCTCCCGGTTCCATCGGTGGCTGCGCCACCCCGGGCCGTGTGTTCAAGGGCCTCCGCATGGCGGGCCGTATGGGCAACGAGCGGGTCACCACCCAGAACCTGACCGTTCACGCCGTTGACGCGGAGAAGGGCCTGCTCCTCATCAAGGGCGCAGTCCCCGGTCCGAACGGTGGCCTCGTCCTGGTCCGTACTGCGGCCAAGGGGGTTTGAGGAACCGATGAGCACCATTGACATCCTTTCGCCGGCAGGCGACAAGGCCGGGACGGTCGAGCTCCCCGCGGAGATCTTCGACGTAGAGAAGATCAGCATCCCGCTTCTCCACCAGGTCGTCGTCGCCCAGCTGGCCGCTGCCCGTCAGGGCACGCACAAGACCAAGCGCCGCGGTGAAGTCCGCGGTGGTGGTAAGAAGCCGTACCGCCAGAAGGGCACCGGCCGCGCGCGCCAGGGTTCGACCCGTGCGCCGCAGTTCGCAGGCGGTGGCGTCGTCCACGGCCCGCAGCCGCGTGACTACTCGCAGCGGACCCCGAAGAAGATGAAGGCCGCGGCCCTGCGCCACGCCCTCACCGACCGGGCCCGCAACGCTCGTATCCACGTTGTCACCAACGTGGTCGAGGGCGACATCTCGACGAAGGCCGCGAAGACGTTGCTCGGCAAGGTCAGCGAGCGCAAGAACGTGCTCCTGGTCATCGACCGTGCGGACGAGACTTCGCTGCTCTCTGCACGCAACCTGCCCCAGGTGCACATCCTGGAGCCGGGCCAGCTGAACACGTACGACGTGCTCGTCTCGGACGACGTGGTCTTCACCAAGGCCGCCTTCGAGTCCTTCGTGTCTGGCCCCAAGGCCGATGAGACCGAAGGGAGCGAAGCCTGATGGCTACGCGTCACCCGAGCATCGCCCCCAAGGCGGCCAAGGTCGCCAAGGCAGCGCGCCTCGCCAAGGCGAAGCGCCACGCCACCGAGGGCAAGAACACTGTTGAGACGCCGCTGAGCAAGAGCTTCACGGATCCCCGTGACGTCCTCGTCAAGCCGGTCGTCTCTGAGAAGAGCTACGCGCTTCTCGACGAGGGTAAGTACACCTTCGTCGTAGCGCCCGGTGTCAACAAGACCCAGATCAAGCAGGCCGTCGAGGCGGTCTTCTCGGTCAAGGTCACCGGGGTCAACACGATCAACCGTCAGGGTAAGCGCAAGCGGACCAAGACCGGTTTCGGCAAGCGGGCTGACACCAAGCGCGCCATCGTGACCCTCGCTGAGGGCGACCGTATCGACATCTTCGGCCAGGCCTCCTAACGGAGCGCCCTGGTCCGAATATCGGACGAGGACTGAGAAATGGGAATCCGCAAGTACAAGCCGACGACGCCGGGCCGCCGTGGCTCCTCCGTCGCCGACTTCGTCGAGGTCACGCGGTCCACGCCGGAGAAGTCGCTGGTCCGCCCGCTGCACAGCAAGGGCGGCCGTAACAACGCCGGTCGTGTGACCGTTCGCCACCAGGGTGGCGGACACAAGCGCGCCTACCGAGTGATCGACTTCCGTCGTCACGACAAGGACGGCGTGCCGGCGAAGGTCGCGCACATCGAGTACGACCCGAACCGCACCGCGCGCATCGCGCTCCTGCACTACGCGGACGGCGAGAAGCGCTACATCCTGGCCCCCCGCAACCTGTCGCAGGGTGACCGGGTCGAGAACGGACCGGGCGCGGACATCAAGCCGGGCAACAACCTGGCCCTCCGCAACATCCCGGTCGGTACGACCATCCACGCCATCGAGCTGCGGCCCGGCGGCGGCGCGAAGTTCGCCCGCTCCGCGGGTGCCTCCGTGCAGCTGCTGGCGAAGGAGGGCTCCATGGCCCACCTTCGTATGCCGTCCGGTGAGATCCGTCTGGTCGACGTCCGCTGCCGCGCCACGATTGGCGAGGTCGGCAACGCCGAGCAGTCGAACATCAACTGGGGCAAGGCCGGCCGTAAGCGCTGGCTTGGCGTTCGCCCGACCGTTCGCGGTGTGGCGATGAACCCGGTCGACCACCCGCACGGTGGTGGTGAAGGCAAGACTTCCGGTGGTCGTCACCCGGTCTCGCCGTGGGGTCAGAAGGAGGGTCGTACTCGTTCGCCGAAGAAGGCGAGCAACAAGTACATCGTCCGCCGCCGCAAGACGAACAAGAAGCGCTAGGAGCGGGTTTAGATGCCGCGCAGTCTCAAGAAGGGACCCTTCGTCGACGGACACCTCATCAAGAAGGTGGATGTCCAGAACGAAGCAGGTTCCAAGAACGTCATCAAGACCTGGTCCCGTCGCTCGATGATCGTCCCGGCCATGCTGGGCCACACGATCGCGGTGCACAACGGCAAGACCCACATCCCGGTGTTCGTCACCGAGGCGATGGTCGGCCACAAGCTCGGCGAGTTCTCGCCGACTCGCACCTTCCGCGGCCACGTCAAGGACGACCGGAAGTCGAAGCGCCGCTAGCGCGGGGTGGAACGACTATGACTTACACCGAAGGGACAACCATGGAAGCCAGGGCCCAGGCGCGGTACATCCGCGTCACGCCCATGAAGGCCCGCCGAGTGGTGGACCTCATCCGTGGCATGGATGCCACGGAGGCTCAGGCGGTCCTGCGTTTCGCCCCGCAGGCCGCGAGCGTGCCGGTAGGCAAGGTGCTTGACAGCGCCATTGCCAACGCCGCGCACAACTACGACCACAGTGACGCCTCTTCGCTGGTCATCAGCGAGGCGTACGTGGATGAGGGCCCGACCCTGAAGCGGTTCCGTCCGCGTGCTCAGGGTCGCGCCTACCGGATCCGTAAGCGGACCAGCCACATCACCGTGGTCGTCAGCAGCAAGGAAGGAACCCGGTAATGGGCCAGAAGGTAAACCCGCACGGGTTCCGGCTCGGCATTACCACCGACTTCAAGTCGCGTTGGTACGCCGACAAGCTGTACAAGGACTACGTCAAGGAAGACGTCGCCATCCGCAGGATGATGACGTCCGGCATGGAGCGCGCCGGCATCTCGAAGGTTGAGATCGAGCGCACCCGTGACCGCGTGCGGGTGGACATCCACACCGCGCGTCCCGGCATCGTCATCGGCCGCCGTGGCGCCGAGGCCGACCGCATCCGCGGCGACCTCGAGAAGCTCACGGGCAAGCAGGTTCAGCTGAACATCCTCGAGGTCAAGAACCCCGAGGTCGACGCTCAGCTGGTCGCGCAGGCCGTTGCAGAGCAGCTGTCCTCCCGCGTCTCCTTCCGTCGCGCCATGCGTAAGAGCATGCAGTCGACGATGAAGGCCGGCGCCAAGGGCATCAAGATCCAGTGTGGCGGCCGTCTCGGCGGCGCCGAGATGTCTCGCTCGGAGTTCTACCGCGAGGGCCGCGTGCCCCTGCACACCCTCCGTGCGAACGTCGACTACGGCTTCTTCGAGGCCAAGACGACCTTCGGCCGTATCGGCGTGAAGGTCTGGATCTACAAGGGCGACGTCAAGAACATCGCCGAGGTCCGCGCCGAGAACGCCGCGGCCCGTGCGGGTAACCGCCCGGCCCGTGGTGGCGGCAACGACCGCCCGGCCCGTGGTGGCCGTGGTGGCGAGCGTGGCGGCCGCGGCCGCAAGCCGCAGCAGCAGTCCGCGCCGGCTGCCGAGGCCCCCAAGGCCGACGCTCCCGCCGCAGCTGCCGCTCCGGCTGAGAGCACCGGAACGGAGGCCTGACCGACATGCTGATCCCTCGTAGGGTCAAGCACCGCAAGCAGCACCACCCCAAGCGCAGCGGTATGTCAAAGGGTGGTACGCAGGTTGCGTTCGGCGAGTACGGGATTCAGGCCCTCACTCCGGCGTACGTGACCAACCGCCAGATCGAGGCGGCTCGTATCGCGATGACCCGCCACATCAAGCGTGGCGGCAAGGTCTGGATCAACATTTACCCGGACCGCCCGCTGACGAAGAAGCCCGCCGAGACCCGCATGGGTTCCGGTAAGGGTTCCCCCGAGTGGTGGGTCGCGAACGTCAAGCCCGGACGGGTGATGTTCGAGCTGTCCTACCCGAATGAGAAGACTGCGCGTGAGGCGCTTACCCGCGCTGCTCACAAGCTTCCGATGAAGTGCCGGATTGTTCGGCGCGAGGCAGGTGAGTCGTGATGTCGGCCGGTACCAAGGCGTCCGAGCTGCGCGAACTGGGTGACGAGGAGCTTCTCGCGAAGCTCCGCGAAGCCAAGGAAGAGCTGTTCAACCTCCGCTTCCAGGCGGCGACCGGTCAGCTCGAGAACCACGGTCGGCTCAAGGCCGTCCGTAAGGACATCGCGCGGATCTACACCCTGATGCGTGAGCGCGAGCTGGGCATCGAAACGGTGGAGAGCGCCTGATGAGCGAGAGCAACGTGACTGAGACCAAGACTGACCGCGGATTCCGCAAGACCCGTGAGGGTCTGGTCGTCAGCGACAAGATGGACAAGACCGTCGTCGTCGCTGTCGAGGACCGCGTGAAGCACGCGCTGTACGGCAAGGTCATCCGCCGTACGAACAAGCTCAAGGCGCACGACGAGCAGAACGCTGCTGGCGTCGGCGACCGCGTCCTTCTCATGGAGACGCGTCCGCTGTCGGCGACCAAGCGGTGGCGCATCGTCGAGATCCTCGAGAAGGCCAAGTAAATCTCTGAGGGGTATCCCTCGGAGTTCGTTCCGCCAGGCTCGGCGAGCTCCGTGATTCGACATACGGAGCTCGCCGGGAACCGGCAGACAAACAGGAGATAGACGTGATCCAGCAGGAGTCGCGACTTCGGATCGCCGACAACACGGGTGCGAAGGAAATTCTCACCATTCGTGTTCTCGGTGGCTCGGGTCGCCGCTACGCGGGCATCGGTGACGTCATCGTCGCCACCGTCAAGGACGCGATCCCCGGTGGCAACGTGAAGAAGGGTGACGTCGTCAAGGCCGTCATCGTTCGCACCGTCAAGGAGCGCCGCCGTCCCGACGGCTCGTACATCCGCTTCGACGAGAACGCCGCCGTCATTCTGAAGAACGACGGCGACCCTCGCGGCACCCGTATCTTCGGCCCGGTCGGTCGTGAGCTGCGCGAGAAGAAGTTCATGAAGATCATCTCGCTCGCGCCGGAGGTGCTGTAAGCATGAAGATCAAGAAGGGCGACCTGGTTCAGGTCATCACCGGTAAGGACAAGGGCAAGCAGGGCAAGGTCATTGCCGCTTACCCGCGCGACGAGCGCGTCCTGGTCGAGGGTGTCAACCGGGTCAAGAAGCACACGAAGGCCGGCCCGACCGCCAGCGGTTCGCAGGCCGGCGGCATCGTGACCACCGAAGCCCCTGTCCACGTCTCCAACGTCCAGCTGGTCGTGGAGAAGGACGGCAACAAGGTCGTCACGCGTGTCGGTTTCCGCTTCGACGATGACGGCAACAAGATCCGCGTTGCCAAGCGGACGGGTGAGGACATCTGATGACGACCACCACCAGCCCGCGTCTGAAGACGAAGTACCGCGAGGAGATCGCGGGCAAGCTGCAGGAAGAGTTCTCGTACGAGAACGTCATGCAGACCCCCGGCCTCGTCAAGATCGTGGTCAACATGGGTGTCGGCGACGCCGCCCGTGACTCGAAGCTCATGGACGGTGCCGTCCGTGACCTGACCACCATCACGGGTCAGAAGCCGGCCATCACCAAGGCCCGGAAGTCCATCGCGCAGTTCAAGCTGCGCGAGGGTCAGCCGATCGGCTGCCACGTCACGCTTCGTGGCGACCGCATGTGGGAGTTCCTGGACCGCACCCTGTCGCTCGCGCTTCCGCGCATCCGCGACTTCCGTGGTCTGTCCCCCAAGCAGTTCGACGGCCGTGGCAACTACACCTTCGGTCTCACGGAGCAGGTCATGTTCCACGAGATCGACCAGGACAAGATCGACCGCGTCCGGGGTATGGACATCACCGTGGTCACCACGGCGACCAACGACGCTGAGGGCCGTGCGCTCCTTCGTCACCTCGGCTTCCCCTTCAAGGAGGCGTAACCGAGATGGCGAAGAAGGCACTTATTGCCAAGGCTGCTCGTAAGCCCAAGTTCGGTGTGCGTGGCTACACCCGCTGCCAGCGTTGTGGCCGCCCGCACTCCGTGTACCGCAAGTTCGGCCTGTGCCGCGTCTGCCTTCGTGAGATGGCTCACCGTGGCGAGCTGCCGGGCGTGACCAAGAGCTCCTGGTAATTCCCCTCTGTCCTTAGGGACTTGGGAATTACTGGAGGCTCTCGGTAAGTATCTGGTCGGTAGGTAGCCCACCACTCTATGCCTTAGGCTAGGAGGGTTGGGCGCCTGCCGCCCTGACCGACTTACTACGCCGTAGGTCCCCGCGCCGCACCCGTCCCGCCTCTGAGTGGGGAGAGGGATGGCGCAGATAGGAAACCACGGCGAGAGAGGCCGAAGGCCAATTCATGACCATGACTGATCCGATCGCGGACATGCTGACTCGTCTGCGTAACGCGAACTCGGCGTACCACGACTCCGTGGCTATGCCGCACAGCAAGATCAAGTCTCACATCGCGGAGATCCTCCAGCAGGAGGGCTTCATCACGGGCTGGAAGACCGAGGACGCCGAGGTTGGCAAGAACCTCGTCCTCGAGCTGAAGTTCGGCCCGAACCGTGAGCGCTCCATTGCGGGCATCAAGCGGATCTCCAAGCCCGGTCTCCGGGTTTACGCGAAGTCCACCAACCTGCCGAAGGTGCTCGGCGGCCTGGGCGTGGCGATCATCTCCACGTCCCACGGTCTGCTCACCGGCCAGCAGGCAGGCAAGAAGGGCGTAGGTGGGGAAGTCCTCGCCTACGTCTGGTAGTCGGGAACGGAGGAAAAGCTAATGTCGCGTATTGGCAAGCTCCCCATCACGGTTCCCGCCGGCGTGGACGTCACCATCGACGGCCGGACGGTCTCGGTTAAGGGTCCCAAGGGCTCCCTTTCCCACACCGTCGTCGCGCCGATCGACATCGCTAAGGGTGAGGACGGCGTCCTGAGCGTCACCCGCCCCAACGACGAGCGTCAGAACAAGGCCTTGCACGGCCTGTCCCGCACGCTGGTGGCGAACATGATCACCGGTGTGACCACGGGGTACGTGAAGAAGCTCGAGATCAGCGGTGTCGGTTACCGCGTCCTCGCGAAGGGCTCCAACCTGGAGTTCTCGCTGGGCTACAGCCACCCGATCCTGGTCGAGGCCCCTGAGGGCATCACCTTCAAGGTGGAGTCCGCGACCAAGCTTTCGGTCGAGGGTATCGACAAGCAGAAGGTCGGCGAGGTTGCGGCCAACATCCGCAAGCTCCGCAAGCCCGACCCGTACAAGGCCAAGGGCGTCAAGTACGAGGGCGAAGTCATCCGGCGCAAGGTCGGAAAGGCAGGTAAGTAAGCCATGGCATACGGTGTAAAGATCGCCAAGGGTGACGCTTACAAGCGTGCCGCCAAGGCTCGCCGCCACATCCGCATCCGTAAGAACGTGTCGGGTACGGCGGAGCGTCCGCGCCTCGTCGTGACTCGCTCGAACCGCAACATCGTTGCTCAGGTCATCGACGACCTCAAGGGTCACACCCTTGCGTCGGCGTCGACCCTGGACACCACGATCCGCGGTGGCGAGGCCGACAAGTCGGCGCAGGCCAAGCAGGTCGGCGCGCTCGTTGCCGAGCGTGCCAAGGCTGCGGGTGTCGAGACCGTCGTGTTCGACCGCGGTGGCAACAAGTACGCCGGGCGCATTGCCGCTCTGGCGGACGCCGCCCGCGAAGCCGGGCTGAAGTTCTAAGCCCCGGTTCCGGAGCTAGCGGACGTAACAGAGAGAGGTAATTCCAATGGCTGGACCCCAGCGCCGCGGAAGCGGTGCCGGTGGCGGCGAGCGGCGGGACCGGAAGGGTCGCGACGGTGGCGCAGCCGCCGAGAAGACCGCATACGTTGAGCGCGTTGTCGCGATCAACCGTGTCGCCAAGGTAGTCAAGGGTGGTCGCCGCTTCAGCTTCACCGCGCTGGTCGTGGTGGGCGACGGTGACGGCACCGTAGGTGTCGGATACGGCAAGGCCAAGGAAGTTCCCGCGGCCATCGCCAAGGGCGTTGAAGAGGCCAAGAAGAGCTTCTTCAAGGTTCCGCGTATCCAGGGCACCATCCCGCACCCGATCACGGGCGAGAAGGCCGCGGGCGTCGTCCTGCTCAAGCCTGCTTCCCCCGGTACCGGCGTTATCGCCGGTGGCCCGGTGCGTGCTGTGCTCGAGTGCGCCGGCGTTCACGACATCCTGTCGAAGTCGCTCGGCTCGTCCAACGCGATCAACATCGTGCACGCGACCGTGGCGGCCCTCAAGGGCCTGCAGCGTCCCGAGGAGATCGCGGCTCGCCGTGGTCTGCCCCTCGAGGACGTCGCCCCCGCGGCTCTGCTTCGTGCACGTGCGGGAGCGGGTGCGTAATGGCCCGTCTCAAGATCACGCAGACGAAGTCGTACATCGGCAGCAAGCAGAACCACCGCGACACGCTGCGTTCGCTCGGGCTCAAGCGCCTGAACGACGTCGTCGTCAAGGAAGACCGCCCCGAGTTCCGCGGAATGGCTAACACCGTCCGCCACCTCGTGACGGTTGAGGAGGTCGACTGACATGGCGGAGCAGAACCCGCTGAAGGTCCACAACCTCCGGCCCGCCCCGGGCGCCAAGACCGCCAAGACCCGTGTGGGTCGTGGTGAGGCGTCCAAGGGTAAGACCGCTGGTCGTGGTACCAAGGGCACCAAGGCCCGTTACCAGGTTCCGGAGCGCTTCGAGGGCGGGCAGATGCCCCTCCACATGCGTCTCCCGAAGCTCAAGGGCTTCAAGAACCCGTTCAAGACCGAGTTCCAGGTCGTGAACCTCGACAAGCTGAGCGCCCTGTTCCCCGAGGGTGGTGAGGTCACCGTAGAGGGCCTCATCGCCAAGGGTGCGGTTCGCAAGAACAGCCTCGTCAAGGTCCTCGGCCAGGGTGAGGTCACCGTGGCGCTGCAGGTGACGGTTGACGCCGTCTCCGGCTCCGCCAAGGAGAAGATCACCGCCGCCGGCGGTACCGTCACCGAGCTCGTCTGAATTCTTCAGGCCACTCGATGACTTGAGCGATTCCCAGCCGGGGATGCCCCACATATGGGGCATCCCCGGTTGGTCGTTCCAAGGGGGGCACGGTCGCCGGTAAGGTGGCGTGCACTGTCTAAGCTCCGTGCGGTCTTTCCGTGCGGTTTTTCTGACTGATACGTATTCGTCGATCCTCAGACCACTACCTCTTGCGCACGCGCGCGGGGGTCGCAGGAGGCACCGTGCTCACCGCGTTCGCCCGGGCGTTCAAGACGCCCGACCTGCGCAAGAAGCTGCTCTTCACGCTCGGCATCATCGTGATCTACCGGATCGGTACGCACGTACCGATTCCCGGTGTCAGCTATAAGAACGTCCAGACCTGCATGGACCAGGCCAACTCCAACCAGGGGTTGTTCGGCCTGGTGAACATGATGAGTGGTGGCGCGCTCCTGCAGATCACGATCTTCGCGCTCGGCATCATGCCGTACATCACGGCGAGCATCATCCTGCAGCTGCTGACCGTGGTGATCCCGCGGCTCGAGGCCCTCAAGAAGGAGGGTCAGGCCGGCACGGCGAAGATCACGCAGTACACGCGTTATCTCACCGTCGCGCTCGCGATCCTCCAGGGGACCGGCCTCGTGGCCACGGCTCGCACGGGCTCGCTGTTCTCCGGGTGCCCCGTCGCCACCGAGATCGTGCCGGACCAGTCCATCTTCGTGACCGTCACCATGGTCATCACGATGACCGCCGGTACGGCCTGCGTCATGTGGCTCGGTGAGCTCATCACCGACCGGGGCATCGGTAACGGCATGTCGATCCTGATGTTCATCTCGATCGCCGCGACGTTCCCGAGCGCCCTGTGGGCCATCAAGAAGCAGGGCTCGCTGGCCGGTGGCTGGATCGAGTTCGGCACGGTCATCGCGGTCGGTCTTGTCATGGTCGGTCTGGTCGTCTTCGTGGAGCAGGCTCAGCGCCGCATTCCCGTCCAGTACGCGAAGCGAATGATCGGCCGCCGGTCCTACGGCGGTACGTCGACGTACATCCCGCTGAAGGTCAATCAGGCCGGCATCATCCCTGTGATCTTCGCCTCTTCGCTGCTCTACATCCCCGCGCTCGTCGCCCAGTTCGCGGGTGGCAACTCGGGCTGGAAGCGGTGGATCGAGGCGAACCTGACCAAGGGCGACCACCCGATCTACATCGCGACGTACTTCTTGCTGATCGTGTTCTTCGCCTTCTTCTACGTGGCTATCTCGTTCAACCCCGAGGAAGTCGCGGACAACATGAAGAAGTATGGTGGCTTCATCCCGGGCATCCGGGCTGGCCGCCCGACCGCTGAGTACTTGAGCTACGTACTCAACCGGATCACGTGGCCGGGCTCGCTGTATCTGGGTCTGATCGCTCTCGTACCGACGATGGCGTTGGTGGGCTTCGGCGCGAACCAGAACTTCCCGTTCGGCGGGACAAGCATCCTGATCATCGTGGGTGTGGGTCTGGAGACCGTGAAGCAGATCGAGAGCCAGCTCCAGCAGCGCAATTACGAAGGGTTCCTCCGCTGATGCGAATCGTCCTCGTCGGGCCGCCCGGTGCGGGCAAGGGAACGCAGGCCGCGTTCCTCGCCAAGAACCTGAAGATCCCGCACATCTCCACGGGCGACCTCTTCCGTGCCAACATCAGCCAGGGCACGGAGCTGGGCAAGCAGGCGAAGGCGTTCATGGACGCCGGGAACCTCGTCCCGGACGAGGTCACCATCGGCATGGCCCACGACCGCATGACGCAGCCGGACGCCGAGAACGGCTTCCTGCTCGACGGCTTCCCGCGGAACGTGTCGCAGGCCGAGGCCCTGGACGAGTCGCTCAAGGCGGACGGCCAGAAGCTCGACGCGGTGCTCGACCTCGAGGTCCCCGAGGACGAGGTGGTCAAGCGCATCGCCGGCCGCCGCATCTGCCGGAACGAGTCGAGCCACGTCTTCCACGTGACGTACAGCAAGCCGAAGACCGAGGGCGTCTGCGACGTCTGCGGCGGCGAGCTCTACCAGCGCGGTGACGACAAGGAAGAGACCGTGCGCAAGCGGCTCGACGTGTACCACCGCGAGACCGAGCCGATCATCGACCACTACAAGGCCCAGGGCCTGGTGGTGACGATCTCCGCGCTCGGCAAGGTGGACGAGGTCACCAAGCGCGCGATGGACGCCCTCAAGGGCGGCAAGTAGTCAGTACGCTGTTTCGGCCGCGGTGCCCCTAGGGGGACCGCGGCCGTAGTGTTGTGTACGTAGCGGTTACGTACGTAGCCGGTTGTCGGACGGATGACGGAGAGCGGAAGCCCCATGGTGCAGATCAAGACCCCCGAGCAGATCGCGAAGATGCGTGAGGCGGGCCTTGTGGTCGCCGCCGTGCACGCCGCGACGCGCGAGGCGGCGGTGCCGGGTGCCACCACGAAGGACCTGGACGACGTCGCCCGCAAGGTGCTCGCCGAGCACGGCGCGAAGTCCAACTTCCTGGGGTACGGCGGCTTTCCGGCGACGATCTGCACCTCGGTCAACGAGGTCGTCGTGCACGGCATCCCGGACGACAAGACCGTCCTGAAGGACGGCGACATCATCTCCATCGACGCGGGCGCCGTCATCGACGGCTGGCACGGCGACGCGGCGTACACCGCGTTCGTGGGCACCGGTCACGCTCCGGAGCTGGTCGAGCTCTCGCGGGTGACCGAGGAGTCGATGTGGGCCGGTCTCGCCGCCATGAAGCAGGGCAACCGGCTCGTCGACATCTCCCGGGCCATCGAGACGTACATCCGCCGCCAGCCGAAGCCCGGCGGCGGCAAGTACGGGATCGTCGAGGACTACGGCGGCCACGGCATCGGCACCGAGATGCACATGGACCCCCACCTCCTGAACTACGTCGAGCGCCGCCGCGGCAAGGGCCCCAAGCTGGTCCCCGGCTTCTGCCTCGCCATCGAGCCCATGGTCTCCCTCGGCACGCCCCGCACGGAGGTCCTGGAGGACGACTGGACCGTCATCACGACGGACGGCACGTGGTCCTCGCACTGGGAGCACTCCATCGCTCTGACGGAGGAGGGCCCGATCGTGCTGACGTCCCC
>NZ_JBHUZJ010000011.1:41259-162449 GCF_042667685.1 Streptomyces sp. NPDC057302
CGACTGCGGCAAGGCGAAGCTGGCGGAGTACGGGGTCACCACGGCGCCGGACCCGTTGGCGAAGTGACCTGCGGTCGGCCGAGCCGCCGACGGACTGAGTCCGGCGCAGCTTGCCGAGTACGGCGTTGCCGTTGCCTCCGATCCGCTGGGCTGACGGGCCCCGTCTGCGTTGGAGTGGCCGCTGTGCTGGAGCGGTGCCCTGCAGTGGTGGGCTGTGGCTACCCGTTCCGCCCTGCGGAACGCCTGCCCACAGCAGGGCCCCGGGTGCTTAAGGATCTTGACGATGGGGCATTCTTCCTCGATTCGTCTTTCCGGGTGGCCTGACGTAGACTGACTCGTCGGCTCTCGTGCATCCGTGTGCCTGCATGCGGCGTACGAAGTCGATCAAGGTAGTCGATTCGAAGGGCAGAGCGTGGCCAAGAAGCAAGGTGCCATCGAGATCGAGGGCACTGTCGTTGAGTCTCTTCCGAACGCCATGTTCAAGGTTGAGCTCCAGAACGGCCACCAGGTCCTGGCACACATCAGCGGCAAGATGCGTATGCACTACATCCGCATCCTCCCTGACGACCGGGTCGTGGTGGAGTTGTCTCCTTACGACCTGACCCGTGGCCGGATCGTCTACCGGTACAAGTAGATCTTGCCCGCATCCCATTCACGTGGGGTGTGGCACTGACCCGGAGAACCTCACCAATGAAGGTCAAGCCGAGCGTCAAGAAGATCTGCGACAAGTGCAGGGTGATCCGCCGTCACGGCCGGGTCATGGTTATCTGCGACAACCCGCGCCACAAGCAGCGCCAGGGCTGACGCACGACTGCAGTTCGCAGATTTTCGCGCGACGCACGTAAGCACATATGCAGGACGCGTCCCTCTTCAGTGATGGAGGGCGACACCCCCGGTCGGAGGCCGGGGACCCAGGATGTACCTCGTACGGCACCTGGGACCGTTCCTGCTGAAGACCTCCGAAAATCAACAGGAGCCTTGAATGGCACGCCTTGAAGGTGTTGACCTCCCGCGCGAAAAGCGCGTCGAGGTCGCCCTCACGTACGTGTTCGGCATTGGCCGCACGCTGTCCCAGCAGACGCTGGACGCCACCGGTGTGGACCGCAACACCCGTGTTCGTGATCTGTCCGAAGAGGACCTGATCAAGATCCGCGAGTACGTGGACGCGAACCTCCAGACCGAGGGTGACCTCCGCCGCGAGATCCAGGCCGACATCCGCCGCAAGGTCGAGATCGGTTGCTACCAGGGTCTTCGTCACCGTCGTGGCCTGCCCGTCCGCGGACAGCGCACCAGCACCAACGCCCGCACCCGTAAGGGCCCGCGTCGCGCCATCGCCGGTAAGAAGAAGCCGGGCAAGAAGTAGTCCTCAGCGGTCGATCGACAGCTGTCGCTGCAGGACCGACCACCTCGCGTAGGAGTTAATAGATGCCCCCCAAGGGTCGTCAGGGCGCTGCCAAGAAGGTGCGCCGCAAGGAAAAGAAGAACGTCGCTCATGGGCACGCCCACATCAAGAGCACGTTCAACAACACCATCGTCTCGATCACGGACCCCACGGGCAACGTGATCAGCTGGGCCTCCGCCGGCCACGTCGGCTTCAAGGGCTCGCGTAAGTCGACTCCGTTCGCCGCGCAGATGGCCGCCGAGTCGGCCGCGCGTCGCGCCCAGGAGCACGGCATGCGCAAGGTTGACGTCTTCGTCAAGGGTCCCGGCTCCGGCCGTGAGACCGCGATCCGCTCCCTCCAGGCCACCGGCCTCGAGGTCGGTTCGATCCAGGACGTCACGCCGACGCCGCACAACGGCTGCCGTCCCCCCAAGCGTCGCCGCGTCTGACGCACGTAGCTTGGTCTGAGGATTTCGGGCGGTGCGGCTCTTCGGAGCTTCACCGCCCGTACCCTTGTACTGCGTATGTATCGGGCTACCGCCCGGTGGCATCAGGGCATCAAATAGTGGGTGCCCCTGACTGAAGGACTCTTTTCATGCTGATCGCTCAGCGTCCCTCGTTGACCGAAGAGGTCGTCGACGAATTCCGCTCCCGGTTCGTGATCGAGCCGCTGGAGCCGGGCTTCGGCTACACCCTGGGCAACTCCCTGCGCCGGACCCTGCTCTCCTCGATCCCGGGTGCGGCCGTCACGTCCATCCGCATCGACGGCGTGCTGCACGAGTTCACCACCGTGCCGGGTGTCAAGGAAGACGTCACCGACCTCATCCTCAACATCAAGCAGCTGGTCGTCAGCAGCGAGCACGACGAGCCCGTCGTGATGTACCTGCGCAAGCAGGGACCGGGCCTCGTGACCGCCGCGGACATCGCGCCGCCGGCCGGTGTCGAGGTGCACAACCCCGACCTGGTCCTCGCCACGCTCAACGGCAAGGGCAAGCTGGAGATGGAGCTGACCGTCGAGCGCGGTCGCGGCTACGTCTCCGCCGTCCAGAACAAGCAGGTGGGCCAGGAGATCGGCCGTATTCCGGTCGACTCCATCTACTCGCCGGTGCTCAAGGTCACGTACAAGGTCGAGGCGACCCGTGTCGAGCAGCGCACCGACTTCGACAAGCTGATCGTCGACGTCGAGACCAAGCAGGCCATGCGCCCGCGCGACGCCATGGCGTCCGCCGGCAAGACCCTGGTCGAGCTGTTCGGTCTGGCGCGCGAGCTCAACATCGACGCCGAGGGCATCGACATGGGCCCCTCGCCGACGGACGCGGCCCTGGCCGCCGATCTCGCCCTGCCGATCGAGGAGCTGGAGCTCACCGTTCGGTCGTACAACTGCCTCAAGCGCGAGGGCATCCACTCCGTGGGTGAGCTCGTGGCCCGCTCCGAGGCGGACCTGCTCGACATCCGCAACTTCGGTGCGAAGTCGATCGACGAGGTCAAGATGAAGCTGAACGGCATGGGTCTCGCGCTCAAGGACTCGCCTCCCGGCTTCGACCCGACCGCCGCGGCCGACGCCTTCGGCGCCGACGACGACGCGGACGCCGGGTTCGTCGAGACCGAGCAGTACTGATCTGATTTTGGCTGCGCGTGCGTCTTGATTGCTCGCGCAGTTCCCCGCGTCCCTTACGGGGCGCGGTGCCACTGACTCCGGTACCTGATACGGCCGGGGCAGACAACAAGGAGAAACACCATGCCGAAGCCCACCAAGGGTGCCCGTATGGGCGGCAGCGCCGCGCACGAGAAGCTTCTTCTGGCGAACCTCGCCAAGCAGCTCTTCGAGTACGGCCGCATCACCACCACCGAGGCGAAGGCCCGCCGTCTGCGTCCCTACGCGGAGCGTCTGGTCACCAAGGCGAAGAAGGGTGACCTTCACAACCGCCGCCAGGTGCTCCAGGTGATCACGGACAAGAGCATCGTGCACACGCTCTTCACCGAGATCGGCCCGCGCTACGAGAACCGCCCGGGTGGTTACACCCGTATCACCAAGATCGGTAACCGTCGTGGCGACAACGCGCCCATGGCGGTCATCGAGCTGGTGGAGGCCCTGACCGTGGCGCAGGCTGCCACCGGTGAGGCCGAGGCGGCGACCAAGCGCGCCGTCAAGGAAGACGCCCTCAAGAAGGACGACGCGCCCGTCGAGGACGCGAAGCCGGTTGAGGCCGCTGAGGAGTCCAAGGACGAGTCCAAGGACGCCTGAGGCTCTGCCTTGCTGTGAGCGGGTCCGCCCTTCGGGGCGGGCCCGCTTTCGCATGCCCACGCATGTCCCTGGTGCTGAGAGGATTGTTGGTGTGAGCGATGAAGTAGAGCCCGGGTTCGTGCGGGTACGGCTGGATCTTTCCTACGACGGCAAGGACTTCTCCGGCTGGGCCAAGCAGCGGCAGGGGCAGCGGACCGTCCAGGGGGAGATCGAGGACGCGCTGCGGACCGTGACGCGGTCGCAGGAGACGTACGAGCTGACCGTCGCGGGGCGGACCGACAGCGGGGTGCATGCCCGGGGGCAGGTCGCCCACGTCGATCTGCCCGAGGAGGTGTGGGCCGAGCACAGCGACAAGCTGCTGCGGCGGCTCGCCGGGCGGCTGCCGCATGACGTGCGGATCTGGAAGGTGGCCGAGGCCCCCGCGGGGTTCAACGCGCGGTTCGCGGCCGTGTGGCGGCGTTACGCCTATCGCGTGACCGATCACCCGGGTGGCGTCGACCCCCTGCTGCGCAGTCATGTGCTGTGGCACGACTGGGAGTTGGACCTCGACGCGATGAACCAGGCCGCCGAGAAGCTCATCGGGGAGCACGACTTCGCGGCCTACTGCAAGAAGCGTGAGGGCGCCACGACCATTCGTACGCTCCAGGAACTGCGCTGGGAGCGGCGGCCCGACGGGATCCTCGAAGCGACCGTGCGGGCGGACGCCTTCTGCCACAACATGGTGCGGTCCCTGGTGGGCGCCATGTTGTTCGTGGGTGACGGGCATCGGCCCGTCGAGTGGCCCGCCAAGGTTCTTGCCGCCGGGGTGCGGGACTCCGCCGTGCATGTCGTACGGCCGCACGGGCTGACGCTCGAAGAAGTCGGCTACCCCGCCGACGAGTTGCTCGCCGCGCGCGCCAAGGAAGCGCGCAACAAGCGGACGTTGCCCGGCGCCGGATGCTGCTGAGTCCCGGGCGCCGGACTCCCGACCGCCCGGCTACTGCGGGGCGTTGGCCGCGGCGGAAGCCTGGGCCTCGCCCCGCCGGTTGATCTGGCCGAAGGCGAAGCGGGCCAGGTCGTCGCCGACCGTGTAGACCTTGCGCTCCTTGACCGTGACGTCCTTGTCGCTGGTGAAGCCGGAGGTCGTGAAGTAGGCGTAGCGGCCGTAGGCGTTGTACGTGCCGCGGCAGACCGCCGTACGGCAGAAGTCGGGCACGCCCTTGCCGGACAGCGAGAGGACCAGGCCTTCCTTCGCCTGCTCGTTGACCTTGGCGGCCTGGGCCGCCGTGTCGAAGACGGCGACGCCGACCGTGACGGCGATGTTGTCCTTCACGTAGCTGGCGCGGAAGAGCTGGGTGCAGTCGTTCTTGGTGAGGATCGCGCCCAGCTTGGCCTGCGTGACGCTCGCGCACTTCTTGGTGCCGTTGGTGGCGCCCTTCTTGTACACGCGCTCGCCCGAGGTCAGCGACTTGCCGGGGAAGAGCGTGTCGGCGCTGAGCGGCGCCTTGTCCTTCTTCGCGCTGGAGATGAACTCCTTGGGGTCCGGCGGGGGCGGCGGCGTCGTCTCCTCGAAGGACGGCTCCGGCTTCTCGCTCGCGCCGGGGATGTCCGCGGTGGAGGGCAGCTCGCTGGCCGGTTTGTTCGCGGCGGAGGAGTTGTCGCTGTTCGCGGTGACGACCGCGACGGCGACGGCTGCCGCGACCACGACGGTGGCGAGCGCGCCGCCACCGACCATCAGCCATTTGCGGCGCCGGGTGCGCGATTCGGATGCCTCGGCGAGCGCCGCCCAGTCAGGCGTCTGTGAATCCCCTGGACCCCACTGAGGTCCCCCTTGCCCAAAGCTCATGCGCCGCATCTTAGACGGGGAGTTGGGGATGTTGAGCGGGGGCCGGGGCAGGGGCCCGACCTAGCCTGATCCCTATGAATACGGGCAAAGCAGCTGTTAGTGGGTGGTTGTCGCGGCCGGCGACCTGGCATGCCTGGGCGGTGCTCGGGGCCGTGCTGGCCGCCGCGGTCGTCCGGGTGGGGCTGCGGGTCCCGGACGGCGGGATGGACAACGCCATCGTGGTGCGGGCGGCCGAGGCCTGGCTGGACGGGCGCTCGCCCTATGCCGACCGGCACTTCCTCTATCTGCCGGGGGCCGTGCTCGCCGCGGTGCCGCAGGCGCTGCTTCCGCAGGGCGTGGTGCGCTTCCTCGTCCCTGCCGGGGTCACGGCCTCGCTCGTCGTCGGGTGGGGGTGTGCGCTGCGGATCCACGGGGTGGCGTGGCGGAGCCGGTTCGCGGTGCTGGGGCTGCTCGCGCTCGCCGTGGGGTTCGCGCCGTTCGGTCACCTCGTCGACCTCGGCAACTGGACCGTGGCCTCGGCGGCGGCCCTGCCGCTCGCCCTGCTCCTGGTGTGCCGGGGGAGGTGGGTGGCCGCGGGTCTGGTGATCGGGGCGGCGGTCGCCGTGAAGCCGCTGCTCGCGCCCGTGGTGCTGCTCTTCGTCTTCGCGCGCCGGTGGCGGGGGCTCGCCGGCGCGGTGCTCGTGCCGGCGGTGGTGTCGGCCGGGGCCGCGCTCGCGATGCCGGACCCCGCGGGGTTCTTCACGCGGACGCTGCCGTTCCTGCTGCGGGGCGACGACAGCTTCGTACGGCTCTATGAGGCGTCGCCCGGTGCGGTGCTGCCGCGGCTCGGGGTGCCGCAGGGGGCGGCGTCCCTGCTCGCCCTGGCGGCGGCGGGGGCCGGGGTGTGGTGCGCGTGGCGGCGCTGGCGGGGCGGTGGGGGGCCGGGGGAGCCGCGGGTGGTCGAGACGGCCGTGATGCTGATGCTGGCGGCCTTCCTGGTGTCCAGGCCGTCGTACGACCACTACCTGCTCGTCGTCGTGCCCCTGCTGCTCGCGGGGGCGCTCGTGCCGGGGGCGGTGGCGCGCGACAAGTGGTTCTGGCTCGCGCTCGTCCCGCAGATTCCCGGCTTCACCTGGCCTTGGCTGGAACCCGGCACCAGGCGGGCCTTCAGGGATTCACTCACGCTGTGTGTACTGGCCTTCACCGTGGGCCGGTCCTGTGTGCGGCGAGGGGCGGTTAGCCTTGACGGCGCAGAACCGCCCGAGGCGGTGGAGGCGGCGATGCCCGTCTCCAGGTCCGCGTTTTGACCCGTGTGGGGCGCTGCGGGTACTCTCGAAAATTGTTATACGTATTGGCTTCGTCGTTCTCACGCGAAGGGCCTTGCGTAGGTTCCCTGGAGCAGTTACCAGTGGCTCGCATACGGGCAGCGTCCCCGGCACTGTGAGCCCCAGCTGCACGATCGCTTCTGGGATGCCGTGTGTCTGGACCCCATCCACTGAAGAAGCGAAGGCTACGAAGTGCGTACGTACAGCCCCAAGCCCGGCGATGTGACCCGCCAGTGGCACGTCATCGACGCTCAGGACATCGTCCTGGGTCGTCTGGCGACCACTGCAGCCAACCTCCTGCGGGGCAAGCACAAGGCGATTTACGCGCCCCACATGGACATGGGCGACTTCGTCATCATCATCAACGCCGAGAAGGTTCACCTCTCCGGCAACAAGAAGACCCAGAAGATGGCGTACCGCCACTCCGGCTACCCGGGTGGTCTGCGTTCCGTCCGCTACGACGAGCTTCTTGCGAAGAACCCCGAGAAGGCCGTCGAGAAGGCCATCAAGGGCATGATCCCCAAGAACACCCTGGGCCGTCAGATGCTCTCGAAGCTGAAGATCTACGCGGGCGACCAGCACCCGCACGGCGCTCAGCAGCCGGTCCCGTTCGAGATCACCCAGGTCGCGCAGTAGTTCCGGCCACCACCCCCAAAGACGTAAAGAATTCTGAGGAGAATCGTGGCCGAGACCACCGTTGAGCAGCCGGTCGAAGAGACCGAGGTTGTTGACGTCGAGCAGTACACCACCGAGTCCGAGGTGCCCGTCGAGGGCGAGTACACCTCTGAGTCGAACGCCGCGCGCTTCGGCGACCCCCAGCCGGCCGCCGGCCTGGGCCGTCGCAAGAACGCCATCGCCCGTGTCCGGATCGTCCCGGGCACCGGCAAGTGGAAGGTCAACGGGCGCACGCTCGAGGACTACTTCCCGAACAAGGTCCACCAGCAGGAAGTCAACGAGCCCTTCAAGGTGCTCGAGCTGGACAACCGCTACGACGTCATCGCCCGCATCTCGGGTGGCGGCGTCTCCGGTCAGGCCGGTGCGCTCCGTCTCGGTGTCGCCCGTGCGCTGAACGAGGCCGACACGGAGAACAACCGTGCCGCCCTCAAGAAGGCCGGTTACCTCAAGCGTGACGACCGTGCGGTCGAGCGCAAGAAGGCCGGTCTCAAGAAGGCCCGTAAGGCTCCGCAGTACAGCAAGCGCTAATCTGCCTGCTTGTACTGTTCGTTCGCCCCGGCGGCACGTTGTGTGCTGCCGGGGCGTTCGTTTATCGGGACCCCGGTGATCCCGGGGCAGAAGTCCGGAGGAGGACAGCAGTGGGACGACTCTTCGGCACGGACGGCGTGCGCGGTGTCGCCAACGCGGATCTGACGGCCGAGCTCGCGCTCGGGCTCTCCGTGGCGGCGGCTCATGTGCTCGGCGAAGTGGGCACGTTCGAGGGCCATCGGCCGGTCGCGGTGGTCGGCAGGGATCCCCGCGCGTCGGGGGAGTTCCTGGAAGCCGCGGTGGTCGCCGGTCTCGCGAGCGCGGGCGTGGACGTCCAGCTCGTCGGTGTGCTGCCCACC
Source organism: Streptomyces sp. NPDC057302 (assembly GCF_042667685.1). Classification (NCBI taxonomy): domain Bacteria; kingdom Bacillati; phylum Actinomycetota; class Actinomycetes; order Kitasatosporales; family Streptomycetaceae; genus Streptomyces; species Streptomyces sp. NPDC057302. The sequence continues at coordinate 49,577 of NZ_JBHUZJ010000011.1, forward strand.
CCCGCGGTGGCGCATCTCACCGGTGCGCTGGGCGCCGACCTCGGCGTGATGCTCTCCGCGAGCCACAACGCCATGCCGGACAACGGCATCAAGTTCTTCGCGCGCGGCGGCCACAAGCTGGCCGACGAGCTGGAGGACCGCATCGAGTCCGTGTACGAGGAGCACCGCACCGGCGCTCCCTGGGCGCGTCCCACGGGCGCGGGCGTCGGCCGTGTGCAGACGTACGACCAGGGCCTCGACCAGTACGTGGCGCATCTCCTCGGCGTGCTCCCCAACCGCCTCGACGGACTGAAGATCGTCCTCGACGAGGCGCACGGCGCCGCCGCCCGTGTCTCGCCCGAGGCGTTCGCGCGCGCCGGTGCCGAGATCATCACGATCGGCGCCAAGCCCGACGGCCTGAACATCAACGACGGCTGCGGCTCCACCCACCTGGGCTTGTTGAAGGCCGCCGTCGTCGAGCACGGCGCCGACTTCGGAGTCGCGCATGACGGTGACGCGGACCGCTGCCTCGCCGTGGACCACACGGGCGCCGAGATCGACGGCGACCAGATCCTCGCCGTCCTCGCGCTGGCCATGCGGGAGCACGGCACGCTGCGTTCGGACACCGTCGTCGCGACGGTCATGTCGAACCTGGGCTTCAAGCTCGCCATGGAGCGCGAGGGCCTCTCCTTCGTGCAGACCGCCGTCGGCGACCGGTACGTCCTGGAGTCGATGAAGCAGCACGGCTTCGCCCTCGGCGGCGAGCAGTCCGGGCACGTGATCATCCTGGACCACGCGACCACGGGTGACGGCACGCTGACGGGTCTTCTGCTCGCCGCGCGCGTCGCGGAGACCGGGCGCAGCCTCGCCGATCTCGCCGGGGTCATGGAGCGGCTTCCGCAGGTCCTGATCAACGTGCCCGACGTCGACAAGTCGCAGGTCACCACTTCGGCCGAGCTGACGGCCGCCGTCGCCGACGCCGAGCGTGAACTGGGGGCCACGGGACGGGTGCTGCTGCGCTCTTCCGGTACGGAGCCGCTGGTGCGCGTCATGGTCGAGGCCGCCGACATCGACCAGGCACAGTCGGTCGCCGAGCGCCTCGCCGACGTGGTGAAGTCCGCGCTGGGCTAGGCCGGTTGCCCGCCTAGGCCGGTCGTGACCTGGCGGTGCGCTCGCGCTGCTTGGCCCAGAGGAACTTCTGGGCGAGCAGCGTGAGCGTGCCGGCCAGGACGATGCCCAGCAGGTTGAGCAGGAGCTGCTGGGTGGACCCCCACGCCTGCTTGTACTCGGCATAGCTGAAGGCCACCGCCGCGTTCGCCGCCGCGGGGACCGTCGTCACCGAGATCGCGACGCCGACCAGCGCGCCCGACTTCGACGAGGTCAGGGAGAGCATGCCCGCCGCGCCCGCGAGGACCGCCACCACGAACGAGAACCAGTCGGGGCGGTAGATGAAGTTCGTGTTCGGGCGCTCCGACTTCAGGGCTTCGTCGCTGAACAGGTTCACCGCGTCCATGAAGTAGCTGAAGCCGACCGTCACCGCCATCGCGACCGCGAAGCCCACCAGGAGCGCGAGAAGCGAGCGCAGGGCCAGGCGCGAGGCACGCCGGACCAGGGCGGTGCAGAAGCCCGCGAGGGGGCCGAACTCGGGGCCCACCGCCATCGCGCCGACGATCAGGATCGCGTTGTCGAGGACCACGCCGCAGGCCGCGATCATCGTGGCGATCGTGATGAAGGCGACGTACGTGACCGAGAGCGTCGACTCCTCGTGGGTCGCGTCGGAGAGCTGCTCCCACAGGACCGCGTCCGCGCCCTCGCCCGGGGCGTCGTCCTCCGCCTTGTCGGCGCGGCGGGACAGGGACAGGTCGATGGTCTCGACCGCGATCGAGCCCGACTCGTCGACGCCGAGCGCGCGCAGGGCGCCGATCAGCTCGTCGCCCGCCTCGCGGGCCACGTCGCACATCACGACGTCGCCTACGGGATTGCGGGCCGCGCCCGGCACCACGGCGAGGTGGGTGGCGCCGGTCGTCCCCTCGATCAGACGCACCACGTCGTCTGTTCTGTCCGCCGGGGTGATCAGGCGTAGATGCAGCATGCGCGCAGATTAGCCGCCCGCACGGGACGCACCGGGTCAGAGCTTGCGCAGGCTCAGCTTCCGCACCTTGTGGTCGGGGCCCTTGCGGATGACCAGGGCGGCGCGTCCGCGGGTCGGGGCCACGTTCTCCAGGAGGTTGGGCTTGTTGATCGTGCGCCAGGTCGTGCGGGCGTAGTCCAGGGCCTCTTCCTCCGAGACCTGGGTGTACTTGCGGAAGTACGAGGAGGGGTCCTTGAACGCCGTGGCGCGGAGCTTCTTGAAGCGGTTGAGGTACCAGCGCTCGATGTCCTCCGCGCGGGCGTCCACGTACACGCTGAAGTCGAAGTAGTCGGCGAGGCCCACGCGGGTGCGGCCGTCCTTGCCGGGGAGGGCCGGCTGGAGGACGTTGATGCCCTCGACGATGAGGATGTCGGGGCGGCGGACCGTGAGGCGCTGGTCCGGCACGATGTCGTAGATCAGGTGGGAGTAGACGGGCGCCGTCACCTCGTCCTTGCCCGCCTTGATGTCCGCCACGAAGCGGGTCAGGGCCCTTCTGTCGTACGACTCCGGGAAGCCCTTGCGGGACATCAGGCCACGGGCCTGGAGCTCCTTGGTGGGCAGCAGGAAGCCGTCCGTCGTCACCCGCTCGACGCGGGGATGCTCGGGCCAGCGGGAGAGCAGGGCCTGGAGGAGGCGGGCGACGGTCGACTTGCCGACCGCCACCGAGCCCGCGACCCCTATGACGAAAGGCGTGCCCGACTGGGAGCCCTTCTCGCCGAGGAAGGTGTTGAGCGCGCCGCGCAGGCCGTCCGTGGCCCCTACGTAGAGGTTCAGGAGGCGGGAGAGCGGGAGGTAGATGTCCCGCACCTCGTCCAGGTCGATGACATCGCCCAGGCCGCGCAGCTCCTCCAGCTCCGCTGCGGTCAGGGGGAGCGGCGTCTTGTCGCGCAGGGCGCTCCACTCGGTGCGGGTGAGGTCGACGTAGGGAGTCGCCTCCGGCCTGTGCCGGTGGGCGCTCCGCGGGGTCGTCGGGGGTACGGAGACCGAAGAGATCACAGTCCATTGTTACGGCTGTTTGAACGGGGCGGGGGGTGGGGTGCGTCACCCTGCGGGGCTTTGGCGGTTGGTGTGCGTTGCCCTGCGGCGCCCTGCGGGGCTTGAGTGGTTGGGGTGTGTTGCCCCGCGGGGCTTGAGTGGGCGGGGCAACGGGGGCTCGTAGGCTGCTGTTCGTGATTATTGGGGTCGGAATCGACGTGGCCGAGATCGAGCGGTTCGAGGCGGCGCTACAGCGCACGCCCGGGATGGCCGGGCGGCTTTTCGTGGAGCGTGAGGTGCTGTTGCCGAGCGGCGAGCGGCGGGGCATCGCCTCGCTGGCGGCGCGGTTCGCGGCCAAGGAGGCGCTGGCCAAGGCGCTGGGTGCGCCCGGGGGGCTGCGGTGGACGGACGCGGAGGTGTTCGTCGAGGGCAGCGGGCAGCCGCGGCTGCGGGTGAAGGGGACGGTGGCCGCGCGGGCCGCCGAGCTGGGGGTGCGGTCGTGGCATGTCTCGCTCAGCCATGACGCGGGGGTGGCGTCCGCCGTGGTGATCGCCGAGGGGTAGGCGCTGGGGTGATCGCCGGGGGGTAGGCGCTGTGGGCGGCGCGGGGTGACACTCGGGGTATGCGTACTGCGTACTCGGTGGAGACGGTAAGGGCGGCTGAGCGGGAGTTGATGGCTCGGGTGCCGGAAGGCGCCCTGATGCAGCGGGCCGCTGCGGGGCTCGCGGTGGTCTGTGCCGAGGTGCTGGGCAAGGTGTACGGCTCCCGGGTCGTGCTGCTCGTGGGGAGCGGGGACAACGGGGGCGACGCGTTGTACGCGGGGGCGCGGCTTGCCCGGCGGGGGGCTGGGGTGGCCGCGGTGCTGCTTTCGCCCGAACGGGTGCATGTGGGGGGGCTTGCGGCGTTCCGGGGGGCTGGGGGGCGGGTTGTTGGTTCTGCTTCCGCTTCCGCCTCCGCCTCCGCTTCTGGTTCTGGTTCTGGTTCTCGGGATGTTCTGCGGGGGGCTGATCTTGTCGTTGACGGGATCGTCGGTATCGGGGGGAAGGGTGGGCTGCGGGCCGAGGCTGCTCAAGTGGTCGGGCTCGTGCGGGAGTTGGGGGTTCCTGTCGTCGCCGTCGATCTGCCGAGCGGGGTGGACGCCGACAGCGGTGAGGTGAGCGGGGACGCGGTTCGGGCCGACGTGACGGTGACCTTCGGGGCGTACAAGCCGGGGCTGTTGGTCGATCCCGGGCGGGAGTACGCGGGGGTCGTGCGGCTCGTCGACATCGGGCTCGGGGGTGGGGCCGGGGCCGGTGCCGGGCTGGGTGCGGGTGAGGTGGAGGCGCTTCAGTACGTCGACGTGGCCTCGCTGCTGCCCATGCCGACCGGGGAGAGCGACAAGTACCGGCGGGGTGTCGTGGGGATCGTCGCCGGGTCCGCCCGGTATCCGGGGGCGGCGGTGCTCTCCGTCGCCGGTGCGCTGCGGGGTGGCGCGGGGGCCGTGCGGTACGTGGGGCACGCGGCGGATGCCGTCATCGCGCGGTTCCCGGAGACCCTCGTCTCCGCCGGGCCGCCGTCCAAGGCGGGGCGGGTGCAGGCCTGGGTGGTCGGTCCGGGGCTCGGGGACGATGCCGAGCGGCTCGCGGACGTGGTCGGGGCGGATGTGCCCGTACTGATCGACGCGGACGGGCTGCGGCTCGCCGACGCCGGGGTGGTGCGGGGGCGGGCCGCGCCTACGTTGCTCACGCCGCACGCGGGGGAGGCGGCTGCGCTGCTGGGGGTCGCGCGGGAGGAGGTCGAACGCGGGCGTCTCGCGGCCGTGCGGGAGCTGGCGGGGCGGTACGGGGCGACTGTGCTGCTCAAGGGGTCCACGACGCTGGTCGCCGGGGGCGGTCGGGAGGGCGGGGGTGTCGTGCGGGCCAACCCGACGGGAACGCCGTGGCTCGCGACCGCGGGCAGCGGGGACGTTCTTTCGGGGCTGGCGGGGGCGTTGCTGGCGGCGGGTCTTGGTGCGGGGGACGCGGGGGCTGTGGGGGCGTATCTGCATGGGCTGGCGGGGCGGCTGGCGGCGGAGGGGGCGCCGGTGGGGGCGCACGATGTGGCGGGGGCGATTCCGCTGGCCTGGCGGAGTGTTCGGGGGGAGTAGCGGGGCGCGGGGGCTGGCTTGCGGGTGGTGTGTCCTGCGGGTGCGGGTGCGGGTGCGTGGGGCGTGCTGTGGGGCTGGTCCGTCTGTGGGGTGCCGGGTCCGGTGCGGGTGCGCGGGGTGCGGTGCCGGTGCGTCTGGGGGGCCGGTGCCGCGCCGGTATGTCCGTCCTCGCCATCGTCCGGTGGCCGCTTTGGTACTTCGGCTGGGGAGTGACAGGAACCGTGCTCCGGGCGGAAATACCGGCACGTCCCCTCACGTCTCGATGCCGACCGCGGGTGCGTGGGGGCGGTCTCCCGACCCCGTCCGCCCTCGCTTTAACGTGCGCTCCCGACCACCTCGGGTTTCGCCATGATTCCTTGGCGCTGCGGGGTAATCGGGCGTGTGGGTGGGAAAGCTTGTTCGGTTTGGTGGGGCTGCGGGGGATACGGCTCACGGCGGTGGCGGGGGGACGCTCTTTGGGTGACCCCGCAGTGTGGCGCGGGGCGGTGGGGGGTGGCAGCGGGGTTCGCTCGTCGCATGATCAGTAAGACAGTTCGGCGGGGCCTTGGCGTGTTGCTCGCGCTGGCCGCCGCCCTCCCCGCGGCGCCCGCGTTCGCCGGTCCCACCCCGCCAAGCCCCGCTCCCGGCGCCCACCTGGTCCCCGGCGTCCCGCTCCCGCCCCGGCACCCGTGGCAGCGCGATACCCCCGACCAGGATCTGAAGCCGCACGTCTACACCCCCAGCGCCGCCGAGGACGCCATCGAGCCCGCCGACGCCGTCGGGGAGCAGCTCATCGAGTACGTGCCGCCGGGCGAGGTGCAGAAGAAGGCCGCCGCCGCTCGGTGCACCGCGAGCACCGGGCCCTATCAGCGGCAGGCCGAGCGGTGGCTGAAGCTCTCCGTGGACGGCAAGCAGTCCCCCAAGGACTGCCGGGCGATCCGCGCCTTCCAGCGCAAGGAGGGCATCCGGCCCGCCATCGGGTTCGCGGGCCCCACCACGTGGGCCCGGATGCGGCTCATTTCCGCACGCAAGGAGCCGAACGCCGCCAAGAAGTGCCCCACGCGCGCGTACCGCCTCGCCTGCGTCGATCTGCGGCGGCAGTTGATGTGGGTGCAGAAGGGCAGGAAGGTGCTGCTCGGGCCCGTGCCCATTCGCAGCGGACGGGCCGGGTACGCGACCCGGGTCGGCTGGCACAAGATCTACTGGAAGCACAAGAACCACTGGTCGTCGATCTACGAGACCCCCATGCCGTACAGCCAGTTCTTCAACGGCGGACAGGCCTTCCACGCCATCTACGGCAACATCTACAGCCCGCCGGGCTCGCGCGGCTGCGTGAACATGCGGGTCGACGACGCACGCGCCCTGTGGAAGACCCTGCACAAGGGAGACCGGGTCTACGCGTGGGGAAGCAGGCCCGGCACCTGAGGCGCGCGGCTGCCGGGGTGTCAGCGGGCTCTGAGACACTGGTCGGCGTTATGACTGAGACCGCACCCCTGCGTGCCCGCGCCGAGATCGATCTGGCCGCCCTCCGGGCCAACGTGCGGACTTTGCGCGCCCTCGCGCCAGGCGCCGCCTTCATGGCCGTCGTGAAGGCGGACGCCTACGGACACGGCATGGTGCCCTGCGCCCGTGCCGCCGTTCAGGCGGGAGCCACCTGGGTGGGCACGGCGACCCCCGAGGAAGCGCTCGCGCTGCGGGCCGCCGGGATCAAGGGCCGCCTCATGTGCTGGCTGTGGACTCCCGGCGGGCCCTGGCGCGAGGGCGTCGAAGCCGACCTCGACATGTCGGTGAGCGGGCTCTGGGCCTTGCGTGAAGTGTCCGCCGCCGCGCGGTCCGTGGGGCGTACGGCACGGGTTCAGTTGAAGGCCGACACCGGGCTCGGGCGCAACGGATGCATGCCCGACGACTGGCCCGAGCTCGTCTCGCAGGCGCGGCAGGCCGAGGCCGAGGGCCTGGTGCGCGTGACGGGGATCTGGTCGCACTTCGCGTGCGCCGACGAGCCGGGGCACCCGTCCATCGCCGCGCAACTCGCGCTCTTCCGCGAGATGGTCGCCGCCGCCGAGGAGCGCGGGATCCGCCCCGAGGTGCGGCACATCGCCAACTCGCCCGGCACGCTCACGCTTCCGGAGACCCACTTCGATCTCGTACGTCCCGGGATCGCGATGTACGGGATCTCGCCGAGCCCCGAGGTCGGCACCTCGCAGGAGTTCGGCCTGCGGCCCGTCATGACGCTCAGCGCCTCGCTCGCCCTCGTGAAGCACGCCCCGGGGGGTCACGGCGTCAGCTACGGGCATCACTACGTCACACCCGGCGACACGACCCTCGGCCTGGTCCCCGTCGGGTACGGGGACGGGATCCCGCGCCACGCGTCCGGCACCGGACCCGTCCTCGTCGGCGGCAAGTGGCGCACGGTCGCGGGACGCATCGCCATGGACCAGTTCGTGGTCGACCTCGGCGGCGACGAACCGGCGGTGGGCTCCGAAGCCGTCCTGTTCGGCCCCGGCGACCGGGGAGAGCCGACCGCGGAGGACTGGGCGCAGGCGGCGGGCACCATCGCGTACGAGATCGTCACCCGCATCGGATCGCGTGTTCCGCGCGTCCATGTGAATGAGCGACCCGACGAGTGAGTAGGAGCGGCACGTGAGCGAGACCAGCACGGGGGCGGCCGCACAAGCGGCGACGGAAGTCGCCGCGGCGGCCGGGAACTGGCGCAGGGCCGGCTTCGCCGGTGCCGCGATAGGCGTCGTCGCCGCGGGCGCCGCGGCCGGTGTCGCCATCGAGCGGCTGACCGTCGGCCGGGGCATGCGCAAGAAGGCGCGGCTCGCTCTCGACGCGTCGGGTCCGTACGGCTCGCTGCGCGGCATGCCGGGCAGCGCGTACGCGGACGACGGCACGGAACTCTCGTACGAGGTCGACGAGGTCGACGAGGCATCGGCGGACAGCGAGAGCGCGCAGGCACCGCGCCGCCGCAGGCTCTTCGGGCGCAAGACCCCCGCCCCGGTCACCGTCGTCTTCAGCCATGGCTACTGCCTGAGCCAGGACTCCTGGCACTTCCAGCGGGCCGCCCTGCGCGGCGTCGTGCGCTGTGTGTACTGGGACCAGCGCAGCCACGGCCGGTCCGAGCGCGGAGTGGCGCAGCTCGCGGACGGGGCGCCGGTCTCCATCGACCAGCTGGGGCGGGACCTGAAGGCGGTCATCGACGCTGCGGCGCCCGAGGGGCCGCTGGTCCTGGTCGGGCACTCCATGGGCGGCATGACGACGATGGCGCTGGCCGACCACTTCCCGGAGCTGATCCGCGAGCGCGTCGTCGGCGTCGCCCTGGTGGGTACGTCCTCCGGGCGGCTCGGCGAGGTCAACTTCGGCCTTCCGGTGGCCGGGATGAACGCCGTGCGGCGCGTGCTCCCCGGCGTCCTGAAGGCGCTGGGCTCGCAGGCCGATCTCGTGGAGAAGGGGCGGCGGGCCACCGCTGACCTCTTCGCCGGGATCATCAAGCGCTACTCGTTCTCGTCCAGGGACGTGGACCCGGCGATCTCGCGGTTCGCCGAGCGGATGATCGAGTCGACGCCCATCGACGTGGTCGCGGAGTTCTACCCGGCCTTCGCCGAGCACGACAAGACGGAGGCGCTCAAGCACTTCTCCCGGCTTCCCGTGCTCGTCCTCGCGGGGGACAAGGACCTGGTGACGCCCAGCGCGCACAGCGAGGTCATCGCCGATCTGCTCCCGGACGCCGAGCTCGTGCTCGTACCGGACGCCGGGCACCTGGTCATGCTGGAGCACCCCGAGGTCGTCACGGACCGCCTCGCGGACCTCCTCGCCCGCACGGGCGCCGTCCCCGCGGCGGCCGATGCACGGACGTCCAGCGGCTAACGTGGGTGGGCATGGAAGCACCGCACAGCCCGGCCCCCGTGAACTCCCTGGGCATCACCGTCACCTCCCCCGAGCAGATGGGCGACCTGGGTCGCCGCCTCGCCAAGCTGCTGCGCCCCGGTGACCTCGTGATGCTCACCGGCGAGCTCGGCGCGGGCAAGACGACACTGACCCGCGGCCTGGGCGAGGGCCTCGGCGTCCGGGGCGCCGTCACGTCCCCGACCTTCGTCATCGCCCGCGTCCACCCGTCCCTCTCCCAGGGGCCGCCCCTGGTGCATGTGGACGCGTACCGCCTGGGCGGCGGCCTCGACGAGATGGAGGACCTCGACCTCGACGTGTCGCTCCCCGAATCGGTGATCGTCGTGGAGTGGGGCGACGGCAAGGTGGAGGAGCTCTCCGAGAGCCGTCTGCGTGTCGTCATCGACCGGGCCGTCGGCGACACGACGGACGAGGTGCGCGAAGTGACGCTGACCGGGGTCGGGACGCGGTGGCAGGAGGCCGACCTCACGCTGCTTTCGGCCTGATCCTCGTCTTTTCGCCCGAACATTCCGACAAGGCGTCGGGAAGATGTTGCGCGGCGTGCTCCGGGCGTGGTCACATGGATACCGGTACTGGTTAGGTCTACCTAACCACGTCTGCCCCCGGAGCCCAGGAGGCGTCCATGTCGGCTTCAGAACGTGACGTAGAGCCCCGACCGCACGGGCTGTCGGGGCCATCGGGGCCATCGGGGATTTCCATGCGCGATCTGCTGGCGTCCTGCGCGGCCGCCAGCGCCGTCTCGACACCGCCGCGCGATCCGGCGCCCGCGGGTGACGTCCCTACGGAACGACGACGACCTTCTTGCTGATCGTCGCGAACTCCCACATCGCGTTGCCGTCCTTGCGGGACTCGCGGATGCCGCCGGTCTTCTTCGACGGGTCCGGCTTCGGCGTCGAGCCGTCCGTCGCCGCGCTGAAGCCGATCGCGACCCCGTCCACGTTCGCGAAGCGCACGACGTGCTCGATCGCCACGCCGTCCGTTCCGGTGACGGTGCCCGAGCGCGAGGTGACCGCGTACGTGCCGGGGACCGGGTCCACCGTGCTCGGCGTGACCTTGAACGTGCGCCGCGCCTTGCCGGATGCCGTGACCAGCCACACGCGGTCCTCGCCCACCGAGTAGACGACCCGCTCGCCCGCACCGGACTGCGCCGGGACGGTCGTCGGGTCGGCCTTGTCCTTGGGGGAGCGCGAGGCCGACGCGGAAGGGGACGTGTCCGGCTTCTTGCCCAGGGAGTCGGGCACGCTGGCCGACGCCTGGTAGGCGAGGAAGCCGACCGCGGCGAGCGCGGCGGCGGTGAGCCCGGCCACGAATCCCGAGCTGCTCCTGGACAACTGCGCCACCCTCTTCGTACTCCGTACGGCTACGGGGTGACGTTAGCAGCAGGTGTGCGGCATCCCGGGTCGGCCGTGCTCCGGGCGCCGGAGCCGTAGGCTATTCGCGTGCTCTTGCTCGCTCTGGATACCGCCACCCCCGCCGTCACCGTCGCGCTGCACGACGGCTCGTCCGTCGTCGCAGCCTCCAGCCAGGTGGACGCCCGCCGCCATGGCGAGCTGCTGCTTCCCGCCGTCGACCGCGTGCTCGCCGAAGCCGGGCTCAGACTCGACGCCGTGACCGGCATCGTCGTCGGCGTGGGCCCCGGCCCCTACACGGGCCTGCGTGTCGGCCTGATGACCGCCGAGACCTTCGGCCTCGCGCTCGGCGTGCCGGTGCACGGCGTGTGCACGCTCGACGGCCTCGCCTACGAGTCCGGCATCGAGGACGGCCCCTTCGTCGTCGCCACGGACGCGCGGCGCAAGGAGGTCTACTGGGCGCGGTACGCGGACCCGCGCACCCGCCTGACCGAGGCCGCCGTGGACCGCCCCGCCGACATCGCGGACGAGGTGGCGGGCCTGCCCGCCGTCGGCGCCGGCGCGGTGCTCTACCCCGAGACCTTCCCGCAGGCCCGCGCCCCCGAGAACGTCTCGGCGGCCTCGCTCGCCGCGCTCGCCGTGCGGAAGCTGGCCGCGGGCGAGGAACTGCTGGCCCCCAGGCCGCTGTACCTGCGCCGTCCTGACGCGCAGGTCCCCAAGAACTACAAGGTGGTCACCCCCAAGTGACGTCCGTGACGACAGCCGTCCTGCGCGAGATGCGCTGGTGGGACATCGAGCCGGTCTTCGTCCTGGAGAAGGAACTCTTCCCCGACGACGCCTGGTCGCGCGGCATGTTCTGGTCCGAGCTCGCCCACGCGCGCGGTCCGCTGGCCACCCGCCGCTACGTGGTGGCGATGGACGGGGACCGCCTCGTCGGGTACGCGGGGCTCGCCGCGCAGGGCGACCAGGCCGACGTGCAGACCATCGCCGTGGCCCCGAGCCACTGGGGCACCGGGCTCGGCTCCCGGCTCCTGACCGATCTGCTCTGCGCGGCCACCGCCTTCGAGTGCGCCGAGGTCATGCTCGAGGTGCGGGTCGACAACACACGGGCGCAGAAGCTGTACGAGCGCTTCGGCTTCGAGCCCATCGGCTTCCGGCGCGGCTACTACCAGCCGGGCAATGTGGACGCCCTGGTCATGCGTCTGACCGATCCATCGACATCCGTACAAGGAACCGACACCCATGGCTGACTCGCGCGATCAACCTCTCGTCCTCGGCATCGAGACCTCCTGCGACGAGACCGGTGTCGGCATCGTCCGCGGCACCACCCTGCTCGCCGACGCCATCGCCTCCAGCGTCGACGAGCACGCCCGCTACGGCGGCGTCGTGCCCGAGGTCGCCTCGCGCGCGCACCTGGAGGCGATGGTGCCCACCATCGAGCGCGCCCTGAAGGAAGCGGGCGTGAGCGCGAAGGACCTCGACGGCATCGCGGTGACCGCCGGGCCCGGCCTCGCGGGCGCGCTGCTCGTGGGTGTCTCGGCGGCCAAGGCGTACGCGTACGCGCTCGGCAAGCCGCTCTACGGAGTGAACCACCTGGCCTCGCACATCTGCGTGGACCAGTTGGAGCACGGCGCGCTGCCCGAGCCGACGATGGCGCTGCTCGTCTCCGGCGGCCACTCCTCGCTGCTGCTCTCCACCGACATCACGTCGGACGTGCGTCCGCTGGGCGCGACCATCGACGACGCGGCGGGCGAGGCCTTCGACAAGATCGCCCGGGTGCTCAACCTCGGCTTCCCCGGCGGACCCGTCATCGACCGGTACGCGAAGGAGGGCGACCCGAACGCGATCACCTTCCCGCGCGGTCTCACCGGGCCGCGCGACCCGGCGTACGACTTCTCCTTCTCCGGCCTGAAGACCTCCGTCGCGCGCTGGATCGAGGCCAAGCGGGCCGCGGGCGAGGAGGTGCCCGTGCGTGACGTGTCGGCGTCCTTCCAGGAGGCGGTCGTCGACGTGCTCACCCGCAAGGCCGTGCGGGCCTGCAAGGACGAGGGCGTGGACCACCTGATGATCGGCGGCGGCGTGGCCGCCAACACGCGGCTGCGCGCCCTCGCGCAGGAGCGGTGCGAGGCGGCCGGGATCCGGCTGCGGGTGCCCCGGCCGAAGCTCTGCACGGACAACGGCGCGATGGTGGCCGCACTCGGCGCGGAGATGGTGGCCCGCAACCGCTCGGCCTCCGACTGGGACCTCTCGGCGGACTCCTCGCTCCCGGTGACGGAGCCGCACGTCCCGGGCCACTCGCACGGCCACGACCACGTGCACGAGGTCAGCAAGGAGAACCTGTACTCGTGACCGTCGCGCTGATGTGGGAGGCCCGCGCCGCCGACGGCCGGGGCGAGGAACTGCTCGCCTGGGCGCGCGCCCAGGTCCTGGACGGCGAGCCGCTCAGGCGCGAGAGCTTCCGCGCCCCGCAGGACCGGGTGCTCGTCCTGACGTGGTGGGATGCCGCGTACGAAGCCGACCTCCCCGAACTGCCCGAGCCCGCCCCGGAGTTGGTGACGCGGGCGGTGCACAGGTGGCGGTTCGAGTCGGCGGGCCTGGACTGACGCTCCGTATTCGACGGGGGTGATTCAGGGGCGCCGCGCCTGCCCCAGGAGCCCGTCGATGACCGCGCCGAGCTGCACCGACACGTCGTAGCCCTCGGTCAGTTCGAGCCAGCGGCCGGCGAGCGCGGCCAGGTGGGGGAGCTCGCCGGCGTCCGCGTCCGTGAGCATGCCGGGGAAGTGGCGCCCCCGGTCCGGCTCGTCGGCGCGGCGGGCCATCGCCTGCCGGAAGACCAGGTCGCCGTAGACGCAGTGCCAGATGGTCCGGTAGGCGGCGACGGCCTGGGGCGTGGTCAGCCCGCAGTCGACGCAGGTGGCGACGATCTCCTCGACCATCCACAGCGCGCCCTTGTCGGTGAGATCGCCCAGGCTCAGCACCTCGACCACCCAGGGCATCCGCGCCAGCGTGCCGTGCATGTGCACCGAGACCGCGAGCAGCCGTTCGCGCGGGTCGTCGGGGAGCTCCGGGCGCGGGACCGAGTCGGCCGTGCCCGACAGGGTGAGCATCAGGAGCTCGTCCTTGTCGCGTACGTGGTGGTAGAGCGCCATCGGCGTCGTGCCGACCTCCTTGGCGACCCTGCGCATGCTCAGGGCGGCCACGCCCTCCTCCTGCAGGATGCGGCGCGCGATGCCGACGATCGTGTCGAGGTCGATGCGGCTGGGGCGACCGCGCTTCTTCTTCTGCTGCTCGCCCGACTTCTCCGGGCCCGGCTTCGCTGCTTCCGGCGCTGGTTTCTCTGCTTCCACGTGGCTCATTGTCGCGCCCGTGCCGTGGCGGTGGCGCACGCCCCTGTATTTTCTATACGCGTATAGTAATGTCTGTCGGCATGGTGAATCCCGCTGACCCGAAGTCCTCAGGGGCCCGTTGGCTGCTGCCGGTGCTGCTCACCGTGCAGTTCCTCGTCTCCCTCGACATGTCCGTCGTGAACATCGCGCTGCCCGACATCGGCGACGACATCGGCTTCGGAGCCGATTCGCTGCTCTGGGTCGTCAACGCCTACGCGCTCGCCTTCGGCGGCCTCCTCATGCTGGGCGGGCGCCTGGCCGACCTGGTGGGGCGGCGGCGCACCCTGATCGCCGGGTTCGCGGTCTTCGGCGTCGCGAGCCTGGCGGGCGGGCTCGCGCAGTCGCCGGGGCAGCTCGTCGCGGCGCGGGCCGTGCAGGGTGCGGGAGCGGCGGCGCTCGCACCCGTCGCGCTCGCGCTGATCACCGTCACCTACGCGGCCGGGCCCGCGCGTGCGCGTGCGCTCGGGCTCTGGGGCGCGGCGGGGGCGCTCGGCGGCGCGGTCGGAGTGATGGCGGGCGGGGTGCTCACCGACTGGGCGGGCTGGCGCTCCGTGATGCTGATCAACGTCCCGGTGGTGCTCGCGGCCCTCCTCCTCGCGCGGCACGGCGTGCCCGCCGACCGGCGCACCGTTCCCGCGCCCCGGCTCGACGTGCTGGGGGCGCTCCTCGTCACGGCGGGCATGGCGGCGCTCGTCCTCGGCCTCGTCCGCACGGAGACGTACGCCTGGGGATCCGGCACGACCCTGGGCACCCTCGGCGCGGCGCTCGCGCTGCTCGCCGCGTTCGCCGTCGTCGAGTTCCGGCAGCGTGAGCCGCTGCTGCGCCCCGGCCTGCTCAGGAATCGCCCCGTGCTCTCCGCGAACGCCTTCGCGCTGCTGATGTCGTCCGGGCAGTTCGCCGCCTTCTACTTCACCTCGCTCTACCTCCAGGAGGTCATGTCGTACGGGCCGACGCGGGCGGGAGCGGCCTTCCTGCCGTTCTGCGCGGGCATCGTCGCCGGGTCGGTGGTCTCGGCACGGAACGCCGGGCGCCTCGGGGAGCGGGCGCTTCTGGTGACCGGAGGGCTGCTCGGGGCGGCGGGATTCGTGTGGTTCGCCCTCACCGTCGGGCCCGGCGGCACCTTCCTGGGGTCGGTCGTGGGGCCCTCGCTGGTGGCGAGCGTCGGCATCGGCATGTGCTTCGTGCCGCTGGGCACGGCGGCGACGTCCGGTGTCGCCGCCGAGGAGACCGGCATGGCTTCGGGGCTGCTCAACAGCTCGCGGCAGCTGGGCGGTTCGCTGGGGCTCGCCGTGCTGGTGACGGTGGCGTCGGGCGTGACGGGGGCCGGCCGGGGGGTGGGCGCGCTCGCGGAGGGTTACGCGACGGCGTTCGGCGTCGCCGCGGCGCTGCTGGTGGCGGCGGCGGTGGCCACCGCGGTGCTGCATCCGGCGCGTACGCCTTCGCCCTCCCCTTCGGCTCCGCCGCCCGCTCAGGAAGAAATTTCGAAGAACCTCGGAGACGATGTCGATCCGGGCGTATCCCGTTCGACGCAGAGGTGAGAGGCGGGAAGAAGCCCCGCCCGTCGCGTGGCCCGCGGGGCGCGCGACAGCCGAAGGGAACATCACCATGCCGCGCTTTCTGACGATGATCCGCGTCGACGAGAAGAACTCTCCCGAGGGCGGCCCCAGCCCCGAGATGGGCGAGCGCATGGGCGCGCTCCTCGAAGAGATCACCAAGGCCGGGGTGATGCTCGACACCGCGGGCCTCACGCCAAGCGCCCAGACCACCCAGGTGCACTGGGAGGGCGGCCGGCTCTCCGTCACGGACGGCCCGTTCACCGAGGCCAAGGAGGTCGTCGGCGGCTACTCGATCACGCAGTGCAAGGACAGGGCCGAGGCCGTCGAGTGGGCCGGCCGCTTCCTGAGGACCCACGACGAGAAGTGGACCGTGACGGCGGAGGTCCGGGAGATCATCGAGGGCTGAGCCACGGGGCCGGGCCCGATCCACGGGGTGCGGGCGCCGGGTCTTTGCGGTGCCCCGCGCGGGGTGCTCTGATGGGTGGCCGTGAAGGACCACTCTTCAGAGCCCCCTCGCCCGGACGCGCCCCGCGGCGCCATCGAGACCGTCTTCCGGATGGAGTCCCCGCGCCTGATCGCCGGTGTCGCGCGGATCGTGCGCGACGTGGGCATCGCGGAGGAGCTCGCGCAGGACGCGCTGGTCGCCGCGCTCGAACAGTGGCCGCTGGACGGCGTCCCCGACAACCCGGGCGCCTGGCTGATGACCACCGCCAAGCGCCGCGCCATCGACCTCGTGCGCCGCAGGGAGCGCTACGAGCGCAAGCTCCAGGAGATGGGCCGCGACCTGGAGGCGGCCCCGCCCCATGTCCAAGGGCCCGCCGACCCGGACGACATCGACGACGACCTCCTGCGCCTCGTCTTCACCGCCTGCCACCCGGTGCTCTCCGCCGAGGCCCGCGTCGCGCTCACCCTGCGGCTGCTCGGCGGGCTCACGACGCCGGAGATCGCCCGCGCGATGCTGGTCCCCGAGGCGACGGTGGCCCAGCGCATCGTGCGCGCGAAGCGGACCCTCGCGGCCAAGGGCGTGCCCTTCGAAGTGCCGTACGGAGCCGAGCGCGAGGCCAGGCTCGGCTCGGTGCTCGAAGTCATCTACCTCATCTTCAACGAGGGGTACGCGGCCACGGCGGGCGACGACTGGCTGCGGCCGTCGCTGTGCGAGGACGCGCTGCGGCTCGTCCGCGTGCTGGCCGCCCTGATGCCGCGGGAGCCCGAAGTGCACGGCCTCGCGGCGCTGTTGGAGCTCCAGACGTCCCGCTCGGCGGCGCGGACGGGGCCGAAGGGCGAGCCGGTGCTCCTCGCGGACCAGGACCGCCGGCACTGGAACCGGCCGCTGATCCGGCGGGGCTTCGCGGCGCTCGCCCGTGCGCGGGCCGTCTCGACGGGCGGCCCGGGAGCTTACGAGCTCCAGGCCGCGATCGCCGCCTGCCACGCGAACGCCGTGTCGTACGAGGACACGGACTGGCCGCAGATCGCCGCCCTCTACGAACTCCTCGCCGCCCGCGCCCCGTCACCGGTGGTCGAACTGAACCGCGCGGTGGCGGTGTCGATGGCCGAGGGACCGGCGCAGGCGCTGCCGCTGTTGGACGCCCTCGCCTCTGAACCTGCCCTGAAGGGCTATCACTTGCTGCCGAGTGTGCGGGGTGACGTGCTGCTGCGGCTCGGTCGGGTGGCGGAGGCGCGGGAGGAGTTCGAGCGGGCGGCGGGGCTCACGCGCAATGGGCGGGAGCGGGAGTTGTTGCTGGGGCGGGCTGAATCCTGTAGCCCGTCCGGCGATTGAGGACGAACTCGGCGAAGCCGGTGATGACGGCAGGCAAGGCCCCGGCGCAGCCGGTTTTCGGGAAGGGGCGGGGTTGGGGAAAAGAAAGTCAGTTCCCCACCACCGGCCGCCCGATCAGCATCGTCGGCGCCCCCGCCACCCGGGTCAGGAAAACGGTGGCCGAGTTCTTGCCCTGGGGCTTCACCTTGCGGCGCAGTTCCTCCGGTTCCACCGCGGAGCCCCGCTTCTTCACCGTCAGGATCCCGACCTCCCGCTCCCGCAGCACCGCCTTCAACTTCTTCACCCCGAAGGGCAGTTGATCGGTGATCTCGTACGCCACCGCGTACGGAGTCGCGTGCAGCGCGTCGGAGGTGACGTACGCGATGGTCTCGTCGATCAGTCCGCCCTCCACCCGCGCGGCCACCTCCGCCACCAGATGCGCCCGGATGACGGCGCCGTCCGGCTCGTACAGATAGCGCCCCACCGCCCGCACCGCCGGATCCGGCAGCATCGCGTCGAGCGAGGACCACAGGGACGCGCCCGACGGCAGCAGCGTCGCGCGATGCGACGACGGGGTGTCCGTGCCGAACCACAGCACGGCCTCCTTCACGTCACCGCCGTCCGAGATCCACTCCGCCGCGGCCTCGGCGGGCACCGCCTCGTGCGGAATGCCGGGAGCGATCTTCAGCGCCGCGTGCGGAGCCTTGCGGGCGGCCCGGACGGCCCAGGAGAGGGGCGGGGAGTACGCCTCGGGGTCGAAGATGCGGCCCCGGCCGCCACGCCGCGCCGGGTCCACGAAGACGGCGTCGTACGCGGCCGTGTCGACCTCGGTGACATCGGCCTCGCGCACCTCGATGAGGTCGGCGAGTCCCAGCGCGTCCGCGTTCGCGCGCGCCACCGCGCAGGTCAGCGGGTCGCGGTCGACGGCGAGGACGGCGATACCGGCCCGCGCGAGGGCGATCGCGTCGCCGCCGATGCCACAGCAGAGATCGGCCACGCTGCGCACGCCGAGGGACTTGAAGCTCTCGGCGCGGTGCACGGCCACGCTCGTGCGCGTCGCCTGCTCGACGCCGTTCGGCGTGAAGAACATCCGCCCCGCGTCCGGCCCACCGAACTTCGCCACCGCCCGCCGCCGCAGCCGCGCCTGCGCGAGCACCGCCGTGACCAGCTCCGCCGGGTGCTCGCGGCGCAGACGGGTGGCGACGGCCAGCTCCCGGGCCGGATCGGCCTCGCGCACCTCGTCGAGATCGAGCAGGGACCGGCCTTCGGCGGTGAGCAGCGCGGCGAAGGAGGTCAGGGCGGTGTCGAGGTCGTTCACCCGGCCCATTGTGGGCCAGTCGGTGGATGGTGCGCGCCCGGCGGCGGTGTCGGCCCGTCCGCAGGGCCGTGAGCTGCAAAGATCCGGCGCCATGCAACTAGTACGACAAAACGACAAATTCGGGGCGAGACGGAAGGGTCAGGTCCCGGCGTGGGGCAGGGCGCGGGGGCGGGTGCGGGCCGCGGCGGCCGTGCTCACCGTCGCCGCGATCGCCTCGGGCTGTGCGTCGGGCTCCGACGGCGGGGTCAATCCCGCCCCCGGCCAGCAGCGCCTGGACGCGCCGCCCGCCCGCGCCCTCGACACCTACGCCCAGAAACTCCGCGTCGCCGAGGTCGCCCGCGCCGCCGCCGCGAAGCGCTGGGGCCTGGCGAAGACCCCGCTGACCGCGCCGCTGCCGCCGGCCCAGAAGCCGCGGATCACCACCCGCAAGGGGTTCGAGGTCAAGGGGCAGGCGAGTCTGCCGCCCGTCTTCACGACCGTCCCGACCAAGAAGAAGATCGTCTTCCTGACCATCGACGACGGCGCCGAGAAGGACCCCGCGCTGCTCAAGATGATGAGCGAGCTGAAGATCCCGTACACCGCGTTCCTCAGTGACTACCTGGTCAAGGAGGACTACGGCTACTTCAAGAAGATGCAGTCCCGCGGTGTCACGCTGAACAACCACACCCTCAACCACCGCTATCTGCCGGGGCTTTCGTACGAGGGGCAGCGCCGCGAGATCTGCGGCATGCAGAACACCATCCAGAAGCGCTACGGCAAGCGGCCCGAACTCTTCCGCCCGCCGTACGGCAACTACAACGTGGACTCGCTGCGCGCCGCCAAGTCCTGCGGCATCAAGGCGGTCCCGCTGTGGGCGTCCGAGGCCTTCCCCAACCGCATGGACTGGCGGGAGTGGGACCGGGACCTGCATCCCGGCGACATCATCCTCACGCACTTCCGGGGGCGCGAGGACTGGAAGGGCACGATGCCCGACATGATCCGCAAGGTCATGAAGACGGTCACCGACAAGGGGTACGCGGTGGCCAGGCTGGAGGACTACCTGTGACCGGGCGGGCGCGGGCGCACCGCTACTTCGCCGCGGCCCTCGCGGCGGGCGTGCTCGCGCCCGCGCTGCTCACCGGGTGCGCACAGTCGGTCGATCCGATCGAACGCCTGGGCCGCAAGGCCGCCGAGAAGGTCCCGCCGAGGAAACCGGGGGCCTCGCCGAGCTGCGCGCCCCCCGCGGGAGCGCCGGAAACCGGGCGGCGCATGGCTACGGGGACGCAGTCGCCGCCTGCCGGGAACCGCTGCCCGGAGGGGCGTGAGGCCGGGCTCGTGCCCCCGAAAAGCGCTCCACCCGGATAAGACCCGCGTCAGCGAATTAGCAGTCCGCTTGACCGAGTGCTAATCGTCGTCCTAGTCTCGGGCTTGGCACTCACCACTGGAGAGTGCCAACAGCGACGGGCAGGTCCGGCACCCGCGACGACGGATCCACCTGGTCGCCACCCCAGACTGTTAACCCCGTAGATCTCCGAAGGGGGAGACCGGATCGTGACGACCGCCAGCTCCAAGGTTGCCATTAAGCCGCTCGAGGACCGCATTGTGGTCCAGCCGCTCGACGCCGAGCAGACCACGGCCTCCGGCCTGGTCATTCCGGACACCGCGAAGGAGAAGCCCCAGGAGGGTGCTGTCCTCGCCGTGGGCCCGGGGCGCTTCGAGAACGGCGAGCGCCTGCCGCTCGACGTGAAGGTCGGCGACGTCGTGCTGTACAGCAAGTACGGCGGCACCGAGGTGAAGTACAACGGCGACGAGTACCTCGTCCTCTCGGCTCGCGACGTCCTCGCGATCGTCGAGAAGTAATTCACCGCTTCACCCGCTTCACCAGTTTTACTTTTTTGAGCTGCGCCCCTGGTCACCCCGCTGATTGCCGGGCGGCGAGGGGCGCAGCTCGTTAAACCCGAGTTTCGAGAGGGCTGAACCGCTCCCATGGCGAAGATCCTGAAGTTCGACGAGGACGCCCGTCGCGCCCTCGAGCGCGGCGTCAACAAGCTTGCCGACACGGTCAAGGTGACGATCGGCCCCCGCGGCCGCAACGTCGTCATCGACAAGAAGTTCGGCGCCCCCACCATCACCAACGACGGCGTCACCATCGCCCGTGAGGTCGAGGTCGAGGACCCGTACGAGAACCTCGGCGCGCAGCTCGTCAAGGAGGTGGCGACCAAGACCAACGACATCGCGGGTGACGGCACCACCACCGCGACGGTCCTCGCCCAGGCCCTGGTCAAGGAAGGCCTGCGCAACGTAGCCGCCGGCGCCTCCCCGGCCGCCCTGAAGAAGGGCATCGACGCCGCCGTCAAGGCCGTGTCCGAGGAGCTCCTCGCGACCGCGCGCCCGATCGACGACAAGGCCGACATCGCGGCCGTCGCCGGTCTGTCCGCCCAGGACCCGCAGGTCGGCGAGCTCATCGCCGAGGCGATGGACAAGGTCGGCAAGGACGGTGTCATCACCGTCGAGGAGTCCAACACCTTCGGCCTGGAGCTGGACTTCACCGAGGGCATGGCCTTCGACAAGGGCTACCTGTCCCCGTACATGGTGTCCGACCAGGAGCGTATGGAGGCCGTCCTCGACGACCCGTACATCCTGATCCACCAGGGCAAGATCTCCTCCATCCAGGACCTCCTGCCGCTGCTCGAGAAGGTCATCCAGACCAACGCCTCGAAGCCGCTCCTGATCATCGCCGAGGACGTCGAGGGCGAGGCCCTTTCGACCCTGGTCGTGAACAAGATCCGTGGCACCTTCAACGCCGTCGCGGTGAAGGCCCCCGGCTTCGGCGACCGCCGCAAGGCCATGCTCGGTGACCTCGCCACCCTCACCGGTGCCACCGTCATCGCCGAAGAGGTCGGCCTCAAGCTCGACCAGGTCGGCCTCGACGTGCTCGGCACCGCGCGCCGCGTGACCATCACCAAGGACGACACCACCGTCGTGGACGGCGGCGGCGACGCCTCCGAGGTCGCGGGCCGCGTCAACCAGATCAAGGCCGAGATCGAGTCCACGGACTCGGACTGGGACCGCGAGAAGCTGCAGGAGCGCCTGGCGAAGCTCGCCGGTGGCGTCTGCGTGATCAAGGTCGGCGCTGCCACCGAGGTCGAGCTCAAGGAGAAGAAGCACCGTCTGGAGGACGCCATCTCCGCGACCCGCGCCGCGGTCGAGGAGGGCATCGTCTCCGGTGGTGGCTCCGCTCTGGTGCACGCCGTCAAGGTTCTCGAGGGCAACCTCGGCAAGGAGGGCGACGAGGCCACCGGTGTCGCCGTCGTCCGCCGCGCCGCCGTCGAGCCGCTGCGCTGGATCGCCGAGAACGCCGGCCTCGAGGGCTACGTCATCACCTCGAAGGTCGCCGAGCTCGACAAGGGCTTCGGCTTCAACGCCGCGACCGGTGAGTACGGCGACCTGGTCAAGGCCGGCGTCATCGACCCGGTCAAGGTGACGCGCTCCGCGCTGGAGAACGCCGCGTCCATCGCCTCGCTGCTCCTGACGACCGAGACCCTGGTCGTCGAGAAGCCGGCCGAGGACGAGGCTGACGCCGGTCACGGGCACGGTCACTCTCACTGACCCGTCGCTCCGATGAGCTGAACGAGGCCCGGTGCCCCCGCTTGGGGGCGCCGGGCCTCGGTGCGTTCTCGGATGCGCGTCTGCCGGGTTGCGCGCCGTCGCCGACCGCGGGGCGTGGTCCGTCCTCGCGCAGTTCCCCGGGCCCCTTACGGGGCGCTCTTCTTACTGCGGGCCGTACTTGCGTCCCGTACGTGACGTCACCCCGCCGAGCAGCGCCCTCGGGGTCACTTTCACCACGCCCATCAGCGCCTTGTAGCGCGGGTCCGGGATGGACAGGGTTTTGCCGCGTGCCAGGTCGGCGATCGCCGCCGCGACCAGCTTGTCCGCGTCGAGCCACATCCACTTGGGGATGTTGGACGTCCCCATCCCGGCGCGCTCGTGGAACTCGGTGCGTACGAATCCGGGGCACAGGGCCATCAGCCGCACCCCGGAGCCGGCCAGATCCTTCGCCGCGCCCTGCGTGAACTGCACGACCCACGCCTTCGACGCGCCGTACGTCCCGCGCGGCACGAACGCGGCCACCGAAGCGACGTTGACGACGCCCCCGCGACCGCGCTCCCGCATCGACTCCGTCGCCGCCGACGTGAGGCGGAGCACCGCCTCGCAGTGCACCTTGAGCATCGTCAGCTCGTCCTCGATCGACACCTCCAGGTACTGGCCCTTGTTGCCGAACCCGGCGTTGTTCACCAGGAGGTCGACCGGATTCCTGCGGTCCGCGAGCCGCTTCTCGACGGCGGCGATCCCGTCGTCCGTCGCGAGGTCCGCGGTGAGGACCTCCGCCTCGATGCCGTGCCGGTCGTGCAGTTCGGTCGCCTGCTCCCGCAGCCGCTCGGTGTTGCGTGCCACCAGGATCAGGTTGTGGCCGTCACCGGCGAGCCGCCGGGCGAAGGCCGCGCCGATACCGGCGGTCGATCCCGTAATCAGAGCCGTAGTCATGCACCAAGGCTAGTGAGATCCGGGGCCCCTTGTGTCGCCCGGACGGCCTCTTGACCTGCTGACCCTTCAAGTCGCCGGGCCCGCAAGCCAGTTACGACACCTGCGAGCCGTACTTCCGCGCGTACGTACGGGCCGTCTCGGTCAACTCCGAGTGGAGCGCGTCCCCGGCGGCGAGCAGACTCGGCAGCAGATGCTTCTCCGTCGTGACGGCCCTGAACTGGAGGGCGACGGTGATGTCGTGCTCCGGGCGGTGCACGATCTCGACCGGGTCGCCGCCCCGGATCTCACCCGGCTCGATCACCCGCAGATAGGCGCCGGGAGCGCCCTGCTGCGT
Source organism: Streptomyces sp. NPDC057302 (assembly GCF_042667685.1). Classification (NCBI taxonomy): domain Bacteria; kingdom Bacillati; phylum Actinomycetota; class Actinomycetes; order Kitasatosporales; family Streptomycetaceae; genus Streptomyces; species Streptomyces sp. NPDC057302. Next base: position 72,895 of record NZ_JBHUZJ010000011.1, read on the forward strand.
GAAGCGTTTGACCCACCTCTTCTCGCCGAGATGCCCCTGGAACGTCTGGCAGGGAATGCGGCCCGACGTCACCTCCAGGAGCAGATCGGGGCCGACGCGCCAGCGCTCGCCGATCTTCGCGCCGTTCACGTCGAGGCCCGACGTCGTGAGGTTCTCGCCGAAGGAGCCGTTGGCCAGTGTGCGGCCGAGCAGGCGCTCCCACGCGTCGAGGTCCTCGCGAGCGAAGGCGTACACCGCCTGGTCGTCCCCGCCGTGGTGGCGCAGGTCGCAGACCTCGTCCCCGGCGACCCCGCTCCCGGCGACACCCTTCGCGCCGGGAGCCGCCACCCGTACGGCCCCCTCGGCGGGCTGCTTGTCGATGCCCGTGCCACCCGCGGGCGCGTCGGTGTACTCCACGGCTTTGAACCGGCCCAGATTCACGGAAAGAAGCTTCATGGCGGAAGGCTAGGCGAGCCCGCTCAAAGCGTCGACGCATTATTGGGCGTTTGATCCAAGTGTCCCTTATGCTTGATCCATGATCGAGGCCCGTCATCTCCGCGTCCTGCGTGCGGTCGCCGCCACCGGCTCCTTCTCGGCCGCCGCGCGCGAGCTCGGCTGCACCCAGCCGGCCGTCAGCCAGCAGATGAAGGCGCTCGAAACCTCCGTCGGCACGCCACTGCTGATCCGTACGGGCCGCGAGATGCGCCTCACCCAGGCGGGCGAGTCCCTGGTCCGGCACGCCGCCGGGATCCTGGCGGGACTGACCGCCGCCGAGGAGGAGGTCGCCGCCATCGCGGGCCTGCGGGCGGGCCGCGTACGCCTCGTCTCCTTCCCCAGCGGCAGCTCGACGCTGGTGCCGAGCGCGCTGGCCGCCCTGCGCGCCGCGCACCCCGGCACCCGGGTCTCGCTCGTGGACGCCGAGCCGCCGCGCTCGGTCGAGATGCTCCGCGAGGGCGACTGCGACGTGGCGCTCGCCTTCCGGTACGACGGCGCGTCGGCCGCCGAGGAGTGGGACGACCTGGTCGTGCGCCCGCTGCTCGCCGACCGGCTCGTCGGCCTCGTGCCCGAGGGCCACCGGCTCGCCAAGGCGGAGTCGGTCGCCATCGGGGAACTGGCCGACGAGCCGTGGATCGCGGGCTGTCCGCGCTGTCGCAGGCAGCTGGTCGAGGTCTGCGAGGGGGCCGGTTTCGTGCCCCGCATCGACTTCGCGACCGATGACTACCCGGCCGTGATCGGCCTGGTCGGCGCAGGACTGGGGGTCGCGGTGCTGCCCGAGCTCGCCATCGAGTCCGTACGCCCCAAAGGTGCACGCACAGTGACGGTGGAGCCTGCCGTCCAGCGTGAAATCGTCGCGCTCACCCTGCCGGATCTGGCGCAGGTGCCCGCCGTGGCGGCCACGCTGGACCACCTCGCGCGGGCCGCGCAGCGCTGAGCGCTCGCGAAGAAACGTTCCTTCAGTTCTGTCGTTTCCTTCAGTGCCGCGTGACCATGCCGCCGCTCGATGCGGCGGCCGCGGCTGAGGCCGCAGCCGACACCGACGGCGTGGATGTCGTGACGAGGCGGTTGCGGGCGCGGCCCATGAGTTCCTCGCGCTCGTCCTCGGTGAGTCCGCCCCACACGCCGTACGGCTCCCGTACCGCGAGGGCGTGAGCGGCGCACTCCGCGCGCACCGGGCACCGCATGCAGACCTCCTTGGCGGAGTTCTCACGGGCGCTGCGTGCCGCGCCCCGCTCGCCCTCGGGGTGGAAGAAGAGCGAGCTGTCGACCCCCCTGCAGGCGGCGAGGAGCTGCCAGTCCCAGAGATCTGCGTTCGGTCCGGGAAGGCGGGAGAAATCTGCCATTGCTTGTCTCCTGGTAGCCGTTCTGCGCGGATACGGTGCCCACGACCGTACATCTACTGTCTAAGGAGATGAAAATATGACTCATTGGAAAATCTAGCCACAGACACCAGCAAAAGGAAGGGAAAGGGGCTAAATGGGGCATGGGTTGTGATGAAAGGTTGAGGGTCTCTTGCGCTGCCTGCTCTGTGTCCGCGCCCTCACGTAGAGTGCCGAACGTGGCCGACCGCCCCGTAACTCTTTCGGGTGACCGTCGTTGAGAGTGCGAGGCGGTTGAAAGAACAAGCGCTCGGGCAGATGTCCGAGAGCGTCAACCGCACAGGTGACGAATATGTACCAGCCTGGAGGCTCAAGGTGACGCGCAGCAGCTGTGAGAGCCGCGGAGGACAGTCATGACATCCGTCCTCGTCTGCGACGACTCCCCGCTTGCCCGAGAGGCGCTCCGCCGAGCGGTCGCGACCGTGCCCGGCGTCGAGCGCGTGACGACAGCGGCCAACGGCGAGGAAGTCCTCCGCCGCTGGGGCGCCGACCGCTCGGACCTGATTCTGATGGACGTACGCATGCCCGGTCTGGGCGGCGTCGAGACGGTCCGGCGGCTGCTGTCCGCCGACCCCGGTGCGCGCATCATCATGCTCACCGTGGCCGAGGACCTGGACGGTGTCGCGCTCGCGGTCGCCGCCGGTGCCCGGGGCTATCTGCACAAGGACGCCTCGCGCGCCGAACTGCGGGCGACCGTCACGCAGGCGCTCGCGGACCCGACGTGGCGACTGGCTCCGCGCAGACTGCGCTCGGCCGAGATGGGCGCGGCGCCCACGCTCACCGCGCGGGAGATCCAGGTGCTCGAGGGCATGAGCCACGGCCGGTCCAACGCCGAGATCGGACGTGAGCTTTTTCTCTCCGAGGACACGGTCAAGACCCACGCCAGGCGGCTCTTCAAGAAGCTCGGCGCCTCGGACCGGGCGCACGCCGTGGCGCTCGGTTTCCGCTGGGGCCTGGTCCGATAGGTGTGCCGCCGTGCGAGCACGGCGAGCCCCGCCCGCCGTGCGGTGGGCGGGGCGACGGGCGCCCGTCGCGCCCTCTCCCGGGAGCGGTTGCCGTTGCTTCGCCGCCGATGCCGCATCCTTGAGGTGTGGAGTTCCTCGGGGACAGGTCGGTCGAGCGGGAGGGGAGGGCGCACGAGATGAGTTCCGGCGCACCTGCTCATAACGCTTCGGTGCACAACTACGGACGTGGTGCCACGGATCAATCGGCGCCAAGGCACCATGGACCGATGCGCGATGACAAGACGACGGTGATCGGTGCCCTCGTCCTTCACGCGGTCGAGGGTGACGAGCAGGCGACGCACGATCTCCTGGCTCATGTGCACCCCTTGGCGCTGCGGTACTGCCGCACACGGCTCTCCCGACTTCCGGGTGACGCGCGGCACTTCGTGGAGGACCTGGCGCAGGAAGTCTGCGTCGCGGTCCTCCTCGCACTGCCGCGCTACAAGGACACGGGACGCCCCTTCGAGGCGTTCGTCTTCGCGATCGCCGCGCACAAGGTCGCGGACCTCCAGCGCGCGGCGATGCGCCATCCCGGATCCACGGCGGTGCCGTCGGACGAGATGCCCGAGCGGCCCGACGACTCCCTCGGTCCCGAGGAGCGCGCGCTGCTCAGCAGCGACGCCGAGTGGGCCAAGAAGCTCATGGCCAACCTTCCGGAGAACCAGCGCGAGCTGCTGCTCCTGCGGATCGCGGTCGGGCTCACGGCCGAGGAGACCGGGCAGATGCTGGGGATGTCCCCGGGCGCGGTGCGGGTCGCGCAGCATCGCGCGTTGAGTCGATTGCGGGCACTGGCCGAGCAATAACGATCACCGGTTGCCCTGACGGTGGCCCTCGGTGTCCGTTCGCGACGTATGAACGTACAAACCTGGTCGATGATCTTGATCGTGGAATGAGACACCCTCGATTCCCGTTAGCATGGACATCCGCACCGATCAAGGCCATTTGGGGAAGGTGTCATGACTGCAAACGGCGGCTCTTCGACTGGGGTGCCCGAGAAATTCGCGACGCTCGGGCTGACCTACGACGACGTGCTGTTGCTGCCGGGCGCGTCGGAGGTCCTCCCGAACGCGGTCGACACCTCGTCCCGCATCTCCCGCAACGTCCGCGTGAACATCCCGCTGCTTTCCGCGGCGATGGACAAGGTCACCGAGGCCCGCATGGCCATCGCCATGGCGCGGCAGGGTGGCGTCGGCGTGCTGCACCGCAACCTGTCGATCGAGGACCAGGTCAACCAGGTCGACCTCGTGAAGCGCTCCGAGTCCGGCATGGTGACCGACCCGATCACGGTGCACCCGGACGCGACGCTGGGGGAGGCTGACGCGCTGTGCGCGAAGTTCCGCATCAGCGGCGTCCCGGTGACCGACCCGGCGGGCAAGCTGCTCGGCATCGTCACCAACCGCGACATGGCTTTCGAGAACGACCGCGGCCGCCAGGTGCGCGAGGTCATGACGCCCATGCCGCTCGTGACCGGCAAGGTCGGCATCTCCGGCGTCGACGCCATGGAGCTGCTCCGCCGCCACAAGATCGAGAAGCTGCCGCTCGTCGACGACGCGGGGATCCTCAAGGGCCTCATCACCGTCAAGGACTTCAAGAAGGCCGAGCAGTACCCGAACGCCGCCAAGGACGCCGAGGGCCGTCTCCTCGTCGGCGCCGCCGTCGGCGCGAGCCCCGAGGCGCTGGAGCGGGCGCAGGCCCTTGCCGCGGCCGGGGTCGACTTCCTGATCGTCGACACCTCCCACGGGCACAACAGCAACGCCCTGAGCTGGATGTCGAAGATCAAGTCGGGCGTGAACGTCGACGTCATCGGTGGCAACGTAGCGACGCGTGACGGCGCCCAGGCGCTCATCGACGCCGGTGTCGACGGCGTCAAGGTCGGTGTCGGACCGGGCTCCATCTGCACCACGCGCGTGGTCGCCGGAATCGGCGTCCCGCAGGTCACCGCCATCTACGAAGCGGCCGTAGCGGCGCGCGCGGCCGGTGTCCCGGTCATCGGCGACGGCGGCCTCCAGTACTCCGGTGACATCGGCAAGGCGCTGGCCGCCGGCGCCGACACCGTGATGCTCGGCTCGCTGCTCGCGGGCTGCGAGGAGTCGCCGGGTGAGCTGATGTTCATCAACGGCAAGCAGTTCAAGTCCTACCGCGGCATGGGTTCGCTCGGCGCGATGCAATCCCGTGGCCAGGGACGCTCGTACTCGAAGGACCGCTACTTCCAGGCGGAGGTCTCCTCGGACGACAAGCTCGTCCCCGAGGGCATCGAGGGCCAGGTGGCCTACCGCGGCCCGCTGGCCAACGTGCTGCACCAGCTCGTCGGCGGCCTGCGCCAGACGATGGGTTACGTGGGCGCCGCCTCCATCGACGAGATGGAGTCCAAGGGCCGCTTCGTGCGCATCACCTCCGCGGGCCTCAAGGAGAGCCACCCGCACGACATCCAGATGACGGTCGAGGCGCCGAACTACACGAACAAGCGCTGACCCGAATTTCGCCGCGTACGCGCGCGTGGGGGCGGTCCGGATTCCCGGGGCCGCCCCCTTCGCGCGCGTCGGGGATACTGGAACGGCAGACCGAGTGCCGAAGTGCGTAAGAAGTGCGAAGTACCGAAGAAAGCTGAAGGGCCACCCACGTGACTGAGATCGAGATCGGGCGCGGCAAGCGCGGCCGCCGGGCGTACGCCTTCGACGACATCGCCGTCGTGCCGAGCCGTCGTACCCGCGACCCGAAGGAGGTCTCGATCGCCTGGCAGATCGACGCCTACCGCTTCGAGCTGCCCTTCCTGGCCGCGCCGATGGACTCGGTCGTCTCGCCGCAGACCGCGATCCGCATCGGTGAGCTCGGTGGTCTCGGCGTACTGAACCTCGAAGGCCTGTGGACGCGGTACGAGGACCCGCAGCCGCTGCTCGACGAGATCGCGGAGCTGGACACCGACAACGCGACCCGGCGCCTCCAGGAGATCTACGCGGCTCCGATCCAGGCCGACCTGATCGGGCAGCGCATCAAGGAGGTGCGCGACTCGGGCGTGGTCACCGCCGCCGCGCTCTCCCCGCAGCGCACCGCCGAGTTCTCCAAGGCCGTCGTGGACGCCGGTGTCGACATCTTCGTCATCCGCGGCACCACCGTCTCCGCCGAGCACGTCTCCGGCGCCGCCGAGCCGCTCAACCTCAAGCAGTTCATCTACGAGCTCGACGTCCCGGTGATCGTCGGCGGCTGCGCCACGTACACCGCGGCCCTGCACCTGATGCGCACGGGCGCGGCCGGTGTCCTCGTCGGCTTCGGCGGCGGCGCCGCGCACACCACGCGCAACGTCCTGGGCATCCAGGTGCCGATGGCCACGGCCGTCGCGGACGTCGCCGCCGCCCGCCGTGACTACATGGACGAGTCCGGCGGCCGGTACGTGCACGTCATCGCGGACGGCGGCGTCGGCTGGTCCGGCGACCTGCCCAAGGCCATCGCCTGCGGCGCCGACTCGGTGATGATCGGCTCCCCGCTGGCGCGCGCCACGGACGCGCCGGGCAAGGGCCACCACTGGGGCATGGAGGCCGTCCACGAGGACGTGCCGCGCGGCAAGCGCGTCGACCTCGGTGTGGTCGGCACGACGGAGGAGATCCTCAGCGGTCCCTCGCACATCCCGGACGGCTCGATGAACTTCTTCGGGGCGCTGCGCCGTGCGATGGCGACGACGGGCTACAGCGAGCTCAAGGAGTTCCAGCGCGTCGAGGTGACGGTCGCGGACTCGCAGCACAGCCGCTGATCGTTTCGGTTGCACGAAGGGCCCCGGTACTCCTGCCGGGGCCCTTTCGCGTGCCGTCCGTCCGTCAGAGCCGGTGGGCCGCGCCCGCCGGGGTCGCGCCCCGGGTGTCGAGGAGCAGCTGGGCCTTCACCGCGAGACCTTGCAGGTCGTACGTGCGGTGGTGCTGGAGCAGGATCGTGAGGTCGGCGTCGGCCGCCGCTTCGTAGAGGGAGTCCGCGCGGGGCACGGGGTGGCCCAGGACGCTCCAGCTGGGGACGTAGGGGTCGTGGTAGCTGACGGCGGCGCCCAGCTCCATCAGGCGGGTCGCGACCTCCTGGGCGGGGGAGCCCTGCTGGTCGGCGAGGTCGGGCTTGTAGGTGACGCCGAGGAGCAGGACGCGGGCGCCGCGGGCGGACTTGCCGTGCTCGTTGAGCAGGGTCGCCGAGCGCTGGATCACGTACCGGGGCATGCGGTCGTTGACCTGCTGGGCCAGCTCGACCATGCGCAGGGGGCGGGCGCCGCGGCCGGGTCCCGGGATGTCCAGGGGGACTCCGTGGCCGCCGACGCCGGGTCCCGGGCGGAAGGCCTGGAAGCCGAAGGGCTTGGTCTCGGCGCACCGGATGACGTCCCACAGGTCGATGCTCAGGTCGTGGCAGAGCACGGCCATCTCATTGACCAGGGCCATGTTCACGTGCCGGTAGTTGGTCTCCAGGAGGTGCACGGTCTCGGCCTCGCGTGGGCCACGCGCGCGTACGACCTTGTCCGTGAGGCGGCCGTAGAAGGCGGCGGCCGATTCGGTGCAGGCCGGGGTGAGGCCGCCGATGACCTTGGGGGTGCCCGCGTAGCCGTGGGTGCGGTTGCCCGGGTCGAGGCGTCCCGGCGAGTGGGCGAGGTGGAAGTCGCGGCCCGCGCGCAGGCCTGAGCCCTCTTCGAGGATGGGGCGCAGGAATTCCTCTGTGGTTCCGGGGTAAACGGGTGACTCGAGGATGACCGTGGTGTGCGGGCGCAGCCGCGCGGCCAGGGCGCGGGCGGCTTCGGCCACCTGGCTCAGGTCGAGGGTGCGGTCGGCCGCCGGAGGAGTGGGGGCGCAGATGACCGCGGTGCGGACCCGGCCGAGCTGGACCGGGTCGGTGGTGGGTCTAAAGCCCCCCGAGAGCATCCGGCGGACATCGGCGGCGGTGAGGGTTCCCTCGGCGCCGTCGCAGGGCAGGCGGCCGCTTGCCAGGTCGACGGCGCGTGCGGGGTCGTAGCCGATGGTGGCGATGCCGCCGGAGACGGCGGCCTGGGCGAGGGGCAGGCCGAGGTGGCCGAGTCCGATGACGGCGAGATCTGCGGGCATGGCGGTGGGCCGTCCTCCCAATAGCCGGAGCGGGACGAGCGCGCAAGCCCTGTGGACAAGGTGGACCAGCGCAATGTCAGACTAGGAGTAAATATGACCGTTATGCGGCATTGTGCTGTGTCAGGCGTCGGAGTGTTGGCCGCGAGTTGTCCACAGGCGGCGGTCGAACTCAGCGGGCACGGTCAGAATCTGGGCATGATGTGAGCGCGACCACACCCGACAGCACACGGGAGGCAGCGGTGAGGACAGCGACCTTGGGACCGGCGGAGCGTGCCGAGTCACTGGCGGAAATGGCCGAGCGGGAGCTGGATGTCCTGGTCGTGGGCGCGGGAGTGGTCGGTGCGGGCACCGCACTGGACGCCGTGACCCGCGGTCTGTCCACCGGCCTCGTCGAGGCGCGGGACTGGGCGTCGGGCACGTCGAGCCGGTCGAGCAAGTTGATCCACGGCGGCCTGCGTTATCTGGAGATGCTCGACTTCGCGCTGGTGCGCGAGGCGCTCAAGGAGCGCGGCCTGCTCCTGGAGCGGCTCGCCCCGCACCTCGTGAAGCCGGTGCCGTTCCTGTACCCCTTGCAGCACAAGGGCTGGGAGCGGATCTACGCCGGATCGGGCGTCGCGTTGTACGACGCCATGTCGATGTCACGGGGGCACGGCCGAGGCCTGCCCATGCACCGCCACCTGACCCGTCGTCACGCCCTGCGTGTCGCCCCGTGTCTGAAGAAGGACGCGCTGACGGGGGCCATGCAGTACTACGACGCGCAGATGGACGACGCGCGTTACGTGGCCACGCTGGTGCGCACGGCCGCCGCGTACGGCGCGAAGGTCGCCAACCGCGCGAGGGTGACGGGCTTCCTGCGCGAGGGCGAGCGCGTCGTCGGCGCCACGGTGCAGGACGTCGAGGGCGGCGGGGAGTACGAGGTCAGGGCCAAGCAGGTGGTCAACGCCACGGGTGTGTGGACGGACGACACGCAGGCGATGGTCGGCGAGCGGGGCCAGTTCCACGTCAGGGCGTCCAAGGGCATCCATCTGGTCGTACCGAAGGACCGGATCAACTCGACGACCGGCCTGATCCTGCGGACGGAGAAGAGCGTCCTCTTCGTCATCCCGTGGGGCCGGCACTGGATCGTGGGCACGACCGACACCGAATGGGACCTGGACAAGGCGCACCCGGCGGCGTCCAGCGCCGACATCGACTATCTGCTCGAACACGTGAACTCGGTGCTCGGCGTGCCCCTCTCGCGGGACGACGTGCAAGGGGTGTACGCGGGGCTCAGGCCGCTGCTCGCCGGCGAGTCGGACGCCACGAGCAAGCTGTCGCGCGAGCACACGGTGGCCCATCCGGCGCCGGGCCTGGTGGTCATCGCGGGCGGCAAGTACACGACGTACCGGGTGATGGCGAAGGACGCCGTGGACGAGGCGGTGCACGGCCTCGACCAGCGGGTGGCCGAGTGCGTCACCGAGGACATTCCGCTGGTCGGCGCCGAAGGGTACAAGGCGCTGTGGAACGCGCGCGCCCGGATCGCGGCCCGCACAGGCCTTCATGTGGTGCGCGTGGAGCACCTGTTGAACCGGTACGGATCGCTGGCGGAGGAAGTCCTCGCCCTCATCACGGCCGACCCCACCCTGGGCGAGCCGCTGCCCGCCGCGGACGACTATCTGCGCGCCGAGATCGTCTATGCCGCGTCCCACGAGGGCGCACGGCATCTGGACGACGTGCTGACCCGGCGCACGCGCATCTCGATCGAGACGTTCGACCGGGGCACGCGCAGCGCGCGGTTGTGCGCGGAGCTGATGGCGTCGGTCCTCGGCTGGGACAAGGACCAGGTGGAGCGGGAGGTCCAGCACTACGAGAAGCGGGTGGAGGCGGAGCGCGAGTCGCAGCGGCAGCCGGACGACCTGACGGCGGACGCGGCGCGGCTCGGGGCGCCGGACATCGTGCCGCTGTAGGCGCTCCACCGCCCCTGCGGGGCTCTGGCTACGGTCTGGCTACGGGCAGAACTCGGCCGCCAGGAGTGTCCGTTCGAGGTCCGGGTCAGCCACCCCGTCCGTGTTGACCCGGAAAGTCAGGACACGGTCGCCGTCGCGGGTGGCGGCCGTACGGACGTAGCTCCCGGCCATGCGGCCGTTGTGGCCCCAGACCGTGGTGCCGCAGGGCAGCTTCTGCGGGTAGAGGCCCATGCCGTAGCTGCCCTCCGCGGCGCGGGTGTTGAGCATCTGGCGCAGCTGGGGCGCGGGGAGTAGCCGGCCAGCGAGGAGGGCCGAGTAGAAGCGGTCCAGGTCGGCGAGCGTGGAGACCAGCTCGCCCGCGGCGCCCGCGACGCGCGGGTTGAGGGCGGTGACGTCCCGGCCCCCGCTCGTGTACGCGCGACCGTGCGGGGAGGGGAGCGTGGTGCGGTTGCCGGGGAAGGAAGTGCCGGACAGGCGAAGGGGAGTGATGACGCGGCGTTCGGTCTCGGTGGCGTACGAGCGGCCGGTGACCTGCTGGATCACCATGCCCAGGACGACGTAGTTGGTGTTGGAGTACGACCAGCGGCCGGGTGCGGTCGCGGGGTGGGCGAGGGCGGTGCGGACCGCCTCCGCCGGAGTGAGGGGGACGAGGCCTTTGGTGTCGGTGGTGTAGTCCGCGAGGCCGCTGGTGTGGGTGAGCAGCGCGCGCAGGGTGAGGGCGCGGCCGTCGAGATGCTTGCCGCGGATGAGACCGGGCAGGTGGAGGTCCACAGGGTCGGACAGAGAAAGACGATGTTCGGCGGCGAGTTGGAGTACGACCGTCGCGATGAACGTCTTGGTGATGCTGCCCACGCGGAAGTGGTCGGTGCGGCGGATGCGGATGGCCGCGTCTGTGCTGCGGCCACTGCCGGGGCCTGTGTTGGCGCCGGGGTCACGTCCGGTCGGGGCACTGCTTCCCGTACCGGTGGCGGGTGCTTGGCTTTTGTCCGTGCCTGTGGTGGTGTCGGCGGCCGTGGTCCTGTTGGCCTGCGCGAAGTGCCACTGGGGCGGTCGGGTCGTCCGCTGTTCCGGTTGTGCGTCCGGGGCGCCCGGCGCGGTTGTCGACCATGGGGCTTCGTGGGCCAACAGAGCCGCGGCGGGGGCCTTGCCTCGGGTGACGAGCAGCGGAAGAGTGGCGTCCGTGGCCGGTTCGGCGGCCGGCGGCGCACTGGCGGAAGTCAGGCCGATGAGGGTCACCGCAAGGGGTATGGCCAGCAGTGTCCGTGCGTTGGGCATGGCGGCGCCTCCTTGTGCGGAGCCCATCATGAGGGACGTTGGACCCTGGGCGTAGACCGGTCCCTGAGTGAGGGACAATGGAGGCTCTGTCAGGGCGGGTTGCGCGGGTAGCAGCGGTAGCAGCAGAGGGGACGCATGTCGGACGCGGAGCAGGCGGGTCAGTCCCGTCAGGACAAGAGCGAACGTCTCCTCTCCGGGCGATACCGGCTGGGAGAAGTGCTCGGCCGCGGCGGAATGGGAACCGTCTGGCGCGCCAAGGACGAGACACTCGGCCGGACGGTCGCGGTGAAGGAGCTGCGCTTCCCGTCGAGCATCGACGACGAGGAGAAGCGCCGGCTCATCACGCGTACGTTGCGTGAGGCCAAGGCGATCGCGCGGATCCGCAACACCAGTGCGGTGACCGTGTACGACGTGGTCGACGAGGACGACCGCCCGTGGATCGTGATGGAGCTGGTCGAGGGCAAGTCGCTCGCCGAGGCCATTCGCGAGGACGGGCTGCTCACGCCGAGGCGCGCGGCCGAGGTCGGGCTCGCGGTGCTCGACGTCCTGCGGTCCGCGCACCGCGAGGGAATCCTGCACCGCGACGTGAAGCCGTCGAACGTGCTGATCGCCGAGGACGGACGGGTCGTCCTCACGGACTTCGGCATCGCGCAGGTCGAGGGTGACCCTTCGATCACGTCCACCGGCATGCTCGTCGGCGCGCCCTCGTACATCTCGCCCGAGCGGGCACGAGGGCACAAGCCGGGTCCGGCGGCCGACCTGTGGTCGCTGGGCGGTCTGCTGTACGCGGCGGTGGAGGGCGTTCCTCCGTACGACAAGGGGTCGGCGATCGCGACCCTCACCGCGGTGATGACCGAGGACGTCGAACAGCCGACGAACGCGGGACCGTTGGAGAAGGTCATCTACGGCCTGCTCGCCAAGGACCCCGACCAGCGGCTCGACGACACCGGGGCGCGGGCGCTCCTCATCGACGTGATCCACGCACCCGAGGTCAAGGACGAGCCGGAGCCGGTCGACGCGACGAAGGTCGTGCCGCTGCCTCCGGTGCCGCCGGCCTTGGGGAAGCGGTTCGGCAAGGGCAGGAACAAGGGTGGTGTCGGCGCGGGGGCCGCTGGTGCGGCTGGTGCGGGGGCCACGTCTGAGACTGCCGGGGCTTCTGGGGCTTCTGGGACCGCCGGGTCCTCGGCGGACTCCGGAGAGCGGCTGAAGGGTGCGCTCCGGTCGGTGCGGAAGGCCGCGGCTGCGGCTACCGCGCGGGGTGCGGGTGCGGGTGCGGGTGCTTCCGGGGGTGCCTCGGCTGCTGATTCCGGTTCCGGTTCCGGTTCCGGTTCTGGTGCGGTGGCGGAGAAGCCGTCGCGTGCCGGGGCGGGTGGCGCGGCTTCGGGTTCCGCTGCGGCGGGTTCTGCCTCTGCCTCTGCGTCTTCGCCTGCTGTTACTTCTGGTTCCGGTTCCGGGGCGAAGTCGGCGGTCGGGGGCAAGGGTGCGAGCGCTCCCGCTGCGCCTCCCGCGCAGCCTCCGCGTGCGGCTCCTCCCAAGGCTTCGCTCACCGACGTGGTGCCTCGGCGCACGCTCGTGATCTTCTCGCTGGCTCTCGCGCTCGCGGTTCTCGGGGCCGTGCTGGCCTTCGCCCTGGGCAACGAGGACGACAGCGGTGGGCAGGACAGCAACAACGGCGGGGACAAGGCCGCGTCCAGTGGGGCGACCGCGGGCAGCGGCGAGAAGGACGGGGAGACGGACAAGGGCGCCGGGAAGGACGGCGGCGCTGAGAAGGGCAAGGGCGAAGCGGACAAGGGTGCGGGCTCGGGGGCGAGCCCTGGTACGGACGAGGGCAAGGACCCGAGCGACGGCGGCAACGACGACGACAGCGACGACTCCGGCAAGAAGCCGAAGGACGGTGTCGAGTCGACGTACAAGCACTCCCAAGGTTTCTCGGTGGGCCTGCCCAAGGGCTGGAAGTACCAGTCCACTTCCACCGCGGGCGCGCGTTTCACCGGTCCGAACGGGCAGAAGCTGCTGATCGGCTGGACACCCACCCCCAAGTCCGACCCCGTGGGTGACTGGAAGAAGCAGGAACTGCACATGGTCCGGTCGCAGTACAAGCGGATCCGGATAGAGAAGGCCGACTACCGCGGGTGGAACACGGCCGACTGGGAGTTCACGTACGTCGAAGGCGGCACGAAGTACCGCTCGATAGACCGTGGGTTCGTCGTCAACGACCACCAGGGCTACGGAATCATGTACACGGCCAAGGCCGACAAGTGGAGCAGCGCCGAGCGCAAGGACACCTGGCAGACCTTGACGAAGTCGTTCAAGCCGAAGAAGTAGCGGGGGTCCGCGGAACGGGTCCGCGGAACGGGTCCACGGAACGGGTCCACGGAACGGGTCCCGGCGAGATCTCGCATCCCCTCAATGTGGTTTGCCTCCGGCACGTATCGTGAGTGGCTGCGGACCGTACGCAGCCACAACAAGGCGTTAGACGAACGGAATTGACCACCGTGCGGACGGGGGAGGCGTCGTGGACGAATACGCGGGGCGGGTACTCGCCGACCGCTATCGCCTGCCGCTGCCTCCCGCGGACGAGTACGAACTCGCCGAGACGCGCGCCTTCGACACGTACAGCGGCCAGGAAGTCCTGGTCAGGCAGGTGCCGTTGCCCGAGGTCGTCGACGCGGAAGTCCTTGAGCTCGATGAGCGCGATCTGCCGGAGGGAGAGCTTCCGGCGGGGTTCGTGAGCGCGGGGGCGGTGCGGAGGCCTTCGGCGCGTACGACACGCAGGCCGTCCGATCCGGCGGTGCGGCGCGCCATAGAGGCGGCGCAGGCCGCCGCGCAGATTCCCGATCATCCGCGGCTCGACCAGGTCTTCGACGTGTTCGCCGAGGGCGGTTCGCTGTGGATAGTGAGCGAGTTGGTGGCGGCGAGGCCGCTGGCCGCGCTGCTCGCGGACCGGCCGCTGAGTCCCTACCGGGCGGCGGAGGTCGCGGCGGACGTGGTGACGGCCCTGCGGGTCCTCCACGCGCACGGCTGGGTCCACCGGAACATCACCGCCCGCACGGTCCTGGTCTGCGACGACGGCCGGGTGGTCCTCACGGGCCTGGCGGCGGGCGCGGCGGAAGAGGCGCTGTGCGGGTACGACCCTCGGCCCGAGGAGTTCGTCTCGGGCTTCGGGGGCGGGGCGGCTGAGGACGCCTCGGACGCCGGTGCCGGTGCTGGTGGTGGGGCCGATGCGGGTGAGCCTGACGAGGCCCATGAGGTCGAGGAGAGCGATCGTTCGCGTGGTCATGCCGCGATCGAGGCCGCTCCGGCCGTGGAACCGCCCCGGGGCGACGCACGGCCGACCCGCTCCAGCGCCATAGCCGCGTATCGCGCCGGGGCGCGGGCCGCGGCGCGGGTGAGCGAGGACGAGGGCCGGCGGGGCTCCGCGTCGACGGGTGCGGAGTTGCCGGGTCCCAGGGACGGCGGGGCGTACGGGGCGAGCCCGGGTTTCGGCGAGGTCGATGACCCGGCGAGGACCGAGGGGCGCGACGGGCGTGACGGGTACGAAGGTCACGAGGGGTACGACGATGAAGGGCCGCGCGGGTATGGCGCGGAGGGCGGGTACGGGGGCGGCGGCAGCGGGAGCAGCGGTGAAGCCGAGGCTGCCGGGCGGATCCTGGACCCGTACGGCGTCCGGGGTACGAAGCAGTGGCACGGGGCTGTGCCCAGGGGCGGGAGCGGCGGGGGCGTTGGCGGTGCCGGTGGGCCTGCCGGCGGGTTCGCCGAGCGGGACGCGGGCAGGGGCGGACAGGCCTCCCACCGCGGCTACACCCCACCCCCACCCACAACTGCACCCGCACCTGCCCCCACCCCCTCCACCTCCGGCCACAGCTACTGGGACGCCCTCGTCGCCGAGCGCAGTGGGGCCCGGCGTGGGCCCGCCACCGCGCTTGCTGCCGAGCGGGCCCGGCATGCGCGGATGACCGTGGTCGGGGGTGTGACCGAGCGGTGGGCGCCCGAGCAGGCCGGGCCCGTGCACGAGAACTGGCAGCTCGCACCGCCCATCGGGCCCGCCACCGACCTCTGGGCGCTCGGCGCGCTGCTGTTCCGGGCCGTGCAGGGCCACGCGCCCTACCCGGAGGAGAGCACCTTCGAGCTCGTCCAACTGGTCTGCGCCGAGCCGCCCGCCTTCGCGGAGGAGTGCGGTCCGCTCCGGCCCGTCGTCGAGTCGCTGCTGCGTCAGGACCCCACCGAGCGGCTCGACTTCGAGGAGCTGAACGGCTGGCTGCGCTCGCTGGTCCGCTCCGCGCCCGAACCGGAAGCCGGGGCGAACGTCGTGCCCGCGCCTCCGTTCGACGCCAGGCGGCTGCCCGTCGTACGCCGTCGCGGTGATCTCGTACGCCGCAAGAAGCGGCGCGCCCCCGCGACCGCCGCCCCCACGTCGAACTCCCGGCAGGACGGGCGTCGCAAGCACAAGCAGACCAAGCAGACCAAGCAGACCAAGCAGCACAAGCAGACCAAACAGACCGAGCGCGGCCGGGAAGCCAGGCCGATGGCGGCCACGTCCGCGTCCGTGGGCGCACCCCCACGCGCCCCCGCCCCACCACGCGCCCCCGCGCCCAAGAGGAGCGGGAGCGGACGGCCGCGTTCGCTGGGGCGCCTGCTGCTCATCATCATCCTGGTCGGGCTCGTCGCGGCGATCGCGTACGCCGTGGCCTTCATGCCCAAGTCGGGCGAGAACGAGGGCAGCGAGCGGGCCGGTTCCGCCGGTGATCCCGGCACCAGCCAGGGGCCCGACCCCGGCGCCAGCTCCAGCGCCAAGCCCAGCGAGGACGGCAAGTCCGACAAGCCGAGCGACAAGCCCGGCGACAAGCCGAGCGGCAAACCGGAGACGAGCACCGGCTCGCAGAAGCCGCAGACCAACGATCCCGAGGTGCCCAAGGGCTTCACGCTCCGCAAGGACGCCGAGGGCTTCCGGGTCGCTGTCGCGAGCGGCTGGGACCGCAAGCCCAAGAACGGCCGTGGGCAGGTCCTCTACACGCGGGGCGACTTCGAACTGATCGTGGTGCCGGGGCGGGACGGCACGGACGAGTACGGCAGCGACCCGATGAAGTACCAGCGCGAGCACGAGCGCGAGCTGCAGCCGTTCCGCGACTCGACCTGGGCGGTGTCCTCCGGGATGCGCAGGATCGACGTGGGCGGACGGGCCATGGGCGAGGGGCAGTTCACCTGGCAGGGTCCAGGCGGCGGCGACATCTTCGTACGCAATCTCGCGATGATCGTCGGCGGGAAGTACCACGTCGTGCAGATCCGCGGGCCCGAGGCCGAGCGGGACGCAGTCGACCGGTTCTACGAGCAGGCGTCGACGACCTATCAGGTCACCGGCTGATCTGTTCCCGACGGGCGTTTCGTGGTGCTTCTCCGCCCCGGGAAAGGCCCGCTGTCGCTGCGTCACGCGTCACAGTGAGGTCTCCGAGCACCCCCGGAGGTTCCCCGCACGCCACCGGCTCCCTAACCTGGGCCATGTCAGAACCATTGCGGGGGATCGTGAATCAGATGCAGGGCCTGCTCCTCGCGGGCCGCTACCGGCTCGGTGAGTCCATAGGCCGCGGTGGCATGGGACGAGTGTGGCGCGCGCACGACGAGGTGCTGCACCGGACCGTCGCCGTCAAGGAACTGACGGCAGCGCAGTTCGTGCAGGAGGCCGACCGCGCGGTCCTTTTCGCGCGTACGCACGCGGAGGCGCGGGCCGCGGCCCGGATCAACCACCCCGCGGTCGTCACCGTCCACGACGTGCTCGAGTACGACGACCGCCCCTGGATCGTGATGGAGCTGGTCGAGGGCTGCTCGCTCGCGGACGCCGTCAAGGAGCAGGGCCGCATCGCGCCCGTCGAGGCAGCCCGCATCGGCCTGTGGACCCTGAAGGCCCTGCGCGCCGCGCACGCCGCCGGGGTCCTGCACCGCGACGTCAAGCCCGGCAACGTACTCCTGTCGAACGACCGGCGCATCCTGCTGACCGACTTCGGGATCGCGGCGATCGAGGGGGACTCGACGATCACGCGGACCGGCGAGGTCGTCGGCTCCGTCGACTATCTGGCGCCCGAGCGGGTCAGCGGCGCCAACCCCGGGCCCGCGTCCGACCTGTGGGCGCTGGGCGCCACGCTGTACACGGCGGTCGAGGGGAACTCCCCGTTCCGGCGTACGTCGCCGCTGGGCACCATGCAGGCCGTGGTCACCGAGGAGCCCGCCCCCGCCGAGTACGCGGGCGTGCTGGCCCCTGTCATCGGCGCGCTCCTGCGCAAGGACCCGGACACCCGGCCGACCGCGGAGGAGGCCGAGCTGATGCTCGCCGAGGCGGCGGAGGGACGGCAGCCGAGCGCGGGGCAGGCGTACGTGCCCACACAGGTCCACGCCACGTCTCAGCAACAGCAACAGCAGCGACAACAGCAACAGCAGCGACAGCAGCAGTCACCGCACCGGCAACAGCAGGAACAGCAGCCGCATCAGCACACCCCGCAGCACGGCTACCACCCCGCAGAGCCCGGCACCGTAGCCCACGGGAACGGCCCCGGCGCAGGCCTCCACTCCGCACTCCACCACTCCGGCACCGTCGTCCAAGGCACTCACCAGCAGGGCACCCACCAGTCGGGCACCCACCAGCAGGGCACCCACCAGCCCGCGAACCGCCCCCCGAAGCGCCGCAAGTGGCCCGCGATCGTCGCCGTGGCCGCCGCGGTCGTGCTGCTCGGCGGCGGAACCGCCGGGTACCTGTACTACGAGAACGGCGACGACGGCGGTACGCAGCAGTCCGGCGACAAGGAGCCGGGCAAGGCCGTCGGCGGCATCCCCGAGAACTGGCAGCGGGTGAAGGACGCCGAGGGCTTCAGCCTCATGCTGCCCAGGGGCTGGGAGCGCGAGGCCGACGGCACTCAGATCGACTACACCCCCGACCACGGGCGCCACTTCGTACGCATCGCCATCGACCGCAACACGACGTTCGAGAGCCCCTACACGCACCAGCTGGACCTCGAGAAGAACCTGAGCCCCAAGCTGCCCGCCTACAAGCGGCTGCAACTGGACCAGAACACCTTCCGCGACCGGCCCGGCGCGCTCTGGGAGTTCAGCTGGAAGGCGGGCGCGAACGACACGACCGCGGGCCCGCGCCGCGCCATCTCACAGTCCTATATCAGCCGTGACGGCGTCGAGTACGTGATTTACATGTCGTCCCCCGCCGCCGACTGGAACAAGGCCCGACAGCAGTTCGACGCGATGCTCCGGGGCTGGCGGGAGCGCTGAACGCGGCCGTTCGCAGTCGGGATGACCGGGACGAGCGGCCGGAACCAGTCCGCCACCCAGGTCCGGAGGGTCCGTTCGCACACGTGTGGGGCATGATGGCCGCATGGGGAGCGTGGGGGACAACGCCCGGGTCATAGCTGGCCGTTACCGCCTGGATGTGCGGCTCGGCAGGGGTGGCATGGGCGTCGTCTGGCAGGCCACGGATCAGTTCCTCGGCCGCAGGGTCGCCGTGAAGGAACTCGCGCTCGACGACACGCTCTCCGAATCCGACGCGATGCAGCAGCGCGAACGCACCCTGCGCGAGGCGCGGGCGGCGGCGCAGCTCCAGCATCCGCACATCATCGTCGTCCACGACGTCGTCGTGCAGAGCGACCACCCGTACATCGTCATGGAGTTGATCGAGGGCGGTTCGCTGGCCGGGCGGATCGCACGGCAGGGCCCGATGAACGCGCGGGCGGTGGCCCGGATGGGCATCGATCTGCTGGGCGCGCTGCGGGTCGCGCACGCCGCCGGGGTGCTGCACCGTGACATCAAGCCCGCGAACGTACTCCTGGAGGAGGCGACCGGGCGCGTCGTCCTCACCGACTTCGGGATCGCGCAGGTCAGCGGGGCGACGACGCTCACGGAGATCGGGTCGTTCGTCGGCTCACCCGAATACACCGCGCCCGAGCGGATGTCGGGGGAGCGGACGGGGCCCGCGTCCGACCTCTGGTCGCTCGGCGCGCTGCTCGTCGCCGCGCTGACCGGCGAGTCGCCCTTCCGCCGGGACTCGATCAGCGGCGTACTGCACGCCGTCGTCTTCGACGAGATCCGGCCGCCGCCCGCCGCCGCGCCGCTGCTGCCCGTCATCCTGGGCCTCCTCGAACGCAACCCGGACCACCGGCTCGGCGCGGAGGACGCGGAGCGGCTGCTGCGGACGTACGTCGAGACGGGGCGGATGCCGTCGACACCGGCGGGCCGGGCCGGCGGCCAGCCGTCGGCGCTGCCGGGCGGGTCCGGCGGCTACACGCCCACCTACCGCGACCTGCCCACCCATCCGCCCGCGCAGCCCGCGGGTCCTTCCCGGCGCCGTCGCCGCGCCATGCTGCTCGCCGCCGCGCTGGTGGCCGCGGTGGCCGGGGCCGGGGTGTCCGCCGCGCTCCTGATGAGCAGGGACGGCGAGGGGAACGGCGGTACGCCGTCGAGTCCGGCCTCGCAGTCCGCGCCGACGAAGACGGTGAGCCCGTCACCGTCGCCGACCCCGACGGTGACGGTCACGCGCGGCTCCCGCACCCCGAAGCCCTCCTCGCCCGAGGCCCCGGAGGGCTACCGCGTGCGGGAGGACTCCCGGGGGTTCACGCTCGCGGTGCCGGACGGCTTCACGCGCGAGGTGGACGGACCCCGCACCTTCTACAAGTCCTCGGGCGGCACCTTCCGCATCGGCATCAAGGAGTCGGCCCCCGAGCCGGGCGGCCCGCTGGCCGTGCAGCGCCGCTCCGACGCCAAGGGGCCGGAGAACAATCCCGGCTACCGGGGCGGCGAGGTCACCGAGACCTCGCACAACGGACGGCCCGCGGCCCTCTGGCAGTTCAGCTGGGACGGCTTCACGGCGGCGGAGGGCGCCCGGCACACGTACGACCTGTGCTGGGAGGAGGGCGGCCGGATGTTCGACGTGTGGGTCTCGGCGCCGGTCGGCAAGGCCGAGGAGGGCAGGCGGTACTTCGATACGGCGGTGGACTCGTTCATGCGCCGGTGAGGTTTGCCGGTGAGGTTTGTTCGTACGGGGGGCGGGCGCATCACCCCTGTCACAAGTCGGTGACCCGAGTGGAACCGGCGGCCTTCGGCAAGGTACTGATGTGGGCATGAGTAATGACGGGGGAGCCAACTACGGCCCGTACGAGCCCACCAGCTTCGGACTGCAGCCGCCACAGCAGCCGCAGCCGCAGACGCCGCAGTCGCAGCAGCAGACCGCGCAGCACTCCGGGGGGCCGCAACACTCCGGAGGGCCGCAGCACTCCAGGGGGCCGCAGCACTCCGGGGGGCCGCAGCAGCCCGCCGCGCCCACGCCGCCCCCGTCGCCGTACGCCCAGCCCACCCAGGTGGTGCCGAACCAGGCGTCCGAGCCGGACCCGGGCGCGGGGCGCCTGATCGCGGGCCGCTACCGCCTGCTGTCCAAGCTCGGCCACGGCGGCATGGGCACGGTCTGGCGCGCGAAGGACGAGACGGTGGACCGCGAGGTCGCCGTCAAGGAACCCCGCATCCCCGACCACCTGCCCGAGCGCGAGCGCAGCAACGTCTTCGAGCGGATGCGCCGCGAGGCGCGTGCCGCGGCCCGCCTCGACCACCCGGCCGTGGTCAACGTCCACGACGTGGCGGTGGAGGACGGCCAGCCGTGGATCGTCATGGAGCTGGTCCAGGGCCGCTCGCTCGGCGCCGCGCTCCAGGAGGGCACCCTGGGCGCCCGCGAGGCCGCCCGCATCGGCCTCGAGGTGCTCGGCGCCCTGGACGCCGCCCACCAGGCGGGCATCCTGCACCGTGACGTGAAGCCGGACAACGTGATGCTGGGCCAGCACGACCGCGTCATCCTCACGGACTTCGGCATCGCCCAGATCGAGGGCGAGACGAACCTGACGGACACGGGCGGCTTCGTCGGTTCGCCCGAGTTCATCGCCCCGGAGCGGGTGCTCGGCCAGCGCCCCGGCCCCGCGTCGGACCTCTGGTCGCTCGGCGTGGTCCTCTACGCCGCGACGGAGGGCGTATCGCCGTTCCGCCGCAACAACACCCCCGCGACGCTCCAGTCCGTCCTGAACGCGACCCCGGCGGCGCCCGCCTCGGCCTCCGGCCCGCTGGCCCAGACGATCAACGGCCTCCTCACCAAGGACCCCGGCCAACGCCCCCGCGCCGCCCAGGTCCGCACCCTCCTGGAGGAAACGGCCCGCCCGCCGCAGCCTGCGCCGACGCAGGTCGTCCAGTTCGGCGGTGGCGGTAACGGTGGCGGTGGCGGCAAGGGCGTGACGCTAGGCCGCAAGGGGCTCATCGGCATCGGCGCGGTAGTCGTCGCAGCCGTGGTCGCAGGCGTACTCGTGGTCATGAATCCATTCGCGGCGGCCGAGGCGGACAGCTGGGAGTCGCACGAGGAGAAGGCGCTGGGCGCGACGGTGGCGGCGCCGCCGGACTATGTGAAGTCCGAGGCGGACGGGGTCGACAAGACGGAGCACTGGGTCGCTTACACGGACCCGAGCCACGCGGTCTCGATCACTCTCAGCCTTGAGAAGAAGTCCGAGGACAGCACGAACGAGATCGCCAATTCGGCACCGTCACAGGCCTACGCGGACGGAGACGCGATAGAGGGCGGCGACAAGAGCTACATGGCGGAGGCCCCGGCTCCCAAGGTCAAGTCTGCCAAGACCTCCTACAAGGACGGGGAATCCGCCGAGAACGCGGTCTCCTACGTGGACGATTCGGACACCGAGGCGCCGAAGCCGCGCGAGGCGAAGATCTTCTATTACATGACCAAGTCCGGCGACATGTACAAGCTCTGGATCGACTACCCGAGCAAGGGCGACTTCGTCGATCGCGGCCGTGAGGTCGCCAAGACCGCGATCGCCGAGCTGGAGATCGCAAAGCCTTGACGGCCTGGACTCGCACCCAGGGGCACCTGTACTGGGTGCCCCTGGGAAGTCGAAGTCAGCTGTTGATCCGCTTTCCCGTACGAACGCTCACTGTGAGCCAGGAAGTCTCGATGGTGTTGGATCCAGACCTACTCGCGGTAAGCCGATAGGTCAGATGGGACCTCTCGGACAAGTTGTAGTCGCAGGTCTTGATGGAATCCCGCTTGCTGTTCACGCACTTGATCTTCCGCCCACTGGTGGTGTGGCCGGACCCCTTGAGCTTCCAGCCTTTCTGGCTGCTATTGGAGTAGAAGACCTTGAGAGTGTCAGTGCGGTGGTAAAAGCACACTGATCCACCTTTGAAGGTGCCCAGCGCTACCGACCTGCAGGAACTTGCTGATGCCGCTTCGGCCGCCTCGGCAGGACCGATCAGTGTCATGGTCGTAGCTGCGGCGGTGGTGAACGCGAGCGCGGCGAACTTGGATCTCATGGCATGGGCCCCATTTCAGTGGAGGGTTCACTGTGGTCAGGAAGTGAACCCTGGTGCCGTGACGTTACATGTTGAGTACCTGCCAATTTGGCTGAGGTTGGGGTCTGGCTGCACGTGATCGCGTGCTGTTGTTCCCACTCGGATCTCCGGTGCTCGTGATCACCCCGAGCGAGGGCGTCCGCGATCTGGGAGTCGCTATGAAGGGCAAGGTGACGCGACAACGGCCTGATCAGGGGCTTTACCGCCAGCGATCGCTGGCATCGTGTGTGTGCTCGGTGAAAGCTGATTACCGACGGGTACCCAAATCCCTGACCTGGGCCTACGCTCACCTCCATGACGGACTCGCAGGCCACCGCAGCGCACCTCGGTACGAACCCGATAGCCACCGCTCCCGAAGGCGCGCGCACCGCCGCCGACGTGGTGACTCCCGAGCTGATCGCGCAGCTCACCCGGGATGTGATCGGTTCGGGTCGGACCGCCAACCACATGCCGTTCACCGGCGAGAAGCTGGCCGACCTGCCCGAGTCCACCCCCGAGGACGTGGCCACTGCCTTCGCGCGCGCCCGCGTGGCGCAGATCGCCTGGGAGCGCACCCCGGTCCGCCGCCGCGCCGCGGTCCTGCTCCGCTTCCACGACCTCGTGCTCCAGCGCCAGGCCGAGGTCCTCGACCTCATCCAGCTGGAGACCGGCAAGGCCCGCCTGCACGCGCACGAGGAGCTGCAGGCCGTCGCCGTCGCCGCCCGGCACTACGGCCGCAAGGCCCCCGCGTATCTGAACCCCAAGCGGCACACCGGCGTCGTACCGACCCTCACGAAGGTCACCGAGAACCGTCAGCCGCGCGGTGTGGTCGGCCAGATCGCGCCCTGGAACTACCCGCTCGAACTGTCCATCGGCGACGCCCTTCCCGCGCTCGTCGCGGGCAACGCGCTGGTGATGAAGCCCGACACGGAGACCTGCCTGACCGCCCTGTGGGCCCGCGACCTCATCATCGAGGCCGGTCTGCCCGCCGAGGTCTTCCAGGTCGTCCTCGGTGACGGTCCCGTCATCGGACCCGAGATCGTCAAGCACGCCGACTACGTCTCCTTCACCGGCTCCACCCGCGTCGGCCGCGAGGTCGCACAGGGTGCCGCGGGCCGCCTCGTCGGCGTCTCGCTCGAACTCGGCGGCAAGAACGCCATGCTGGTCCTGCACGACGCCGACATCGACAAGGCCGCGGCGGGCGCCGTGCGCGCCTGCTTCTCCTCCGCGGGCCAGCTCTGCATCTCCATCGAGCGGCTGTACGTCCACGAGTCGATCGCGGACGAGTTCGTCGAGCGCTTCGCGGCGCGGACGAAGGCGATGCGGCTCGGCCGCTCCCTCGCGTACGGCGCCGACATGGGCTCGCTGGTCGGCGAGCGGCAGCTGGAGACCACCAAGCGGCACGTCGACGAGGCGGTCGCCAAGGGCGCCACGCTGATCGCGGGCGGCGTCGCCCGTCCCGACATCGGCCCGTTCTTCTTCGAGCCGACCATCCTGGACGGCGTCGAGTCCCCCATGGCGGTGTGCGGCGAGGAGACCTTC
Organism: Streptomyces sp. NPDC057302; assembly: GCF_042667685.1. Taxonomy (NCBI): domain Bacteria; kingdom Bacillati; phylum Actinomycetota; class Actinomycetes; order Kitasatosporales; family Streptomycetaceae; genus Streptomyces; species Streptomyces sp. NPDC057302. The sequence goes on from NZ_JBHUZJ010000011.1 coordinate 96,948, forward strand.
GGCCCCGTCGTCTCCGTCTACCGCTTCACCGACGAGAACGAAGCCGTCGAGCTCTCCAACTCCACGTCGTACGGACTGAACTCCTCGGTCTGGACGAAGGACGGCAGCCGCGGCCGGAAGCTCGCGGCCCGTCTGCGCACCGGCACGGTCAACGTGAACGAGGGCTTCGCTCCCGCCTACGGCAGCGCGCAGTCGCCGATGGGCGGCATGAAGGACTCGGGCCTCGGCCGCCGCCACGGCTCCGAGGGCATCCTGAAGTACACCGAGGCGCAGACCGTCGCGCACCAGCGTCTGATGCCGCTCGCGCCGTCCTTCGGCATGGACGACGAGAAGTACGCGGCGTTCATGAGCCTGGGCCTCAAGGTCATGAAGTCCCTGCACCTGCGCTAGTTCTCAACGAGGAGAGTCAATGTCACAGGAGAGCTCTGTCCAGAAACAGCCGGACAGTGAGGCGGGCGGGTTCTGCGGGCCCGGCGAAGCGTCGTACGACTACGACGTGATCGTCGTCGGGTCCGGCTTCGGCGGCTCCGTCTCCGCCCTGCGTCTCACGGAGAAGGGCTACCGCGTCGGCGTGCTCGAAGCGGGACGCCGCTTCACCCGTGAAACGCTCCCGAAGAACTCCTGGGACCTCAAGAACTACCTCTGGGCACCGGCACTCGGCCTCTACGGCATCCAGCGCATCCACCTGCTCGGCAACGTGATGGTGCTGGCGGGAGCGGGCGTCGGCGGAGGTTCGCTGAACTACGCGAACACGCTCTACGTACCCCCCGAGCCGTTCTTCAACGACCCGCAGTGGAAGGACATCACGGACTGGCAGGACGAGCTCGGCCCCTACTACGAGCAGGCCAAGCGCATGCTCGGGGTGCGGATCAACCCGACCACGACTCCGTCCGACGTCCACCTGAAGGCCGCCGCCCAGGCCATGGGAGTGGGCGACAGCTTCCACATGGCGCCGGTCGGCGTCTTCTTCGGCGACGAGCAGGACGCCTCAGGTACTTCAACGGCCACGCCCGGCAAGGAAGTTCCCGATCCGTACTTCGGGGGCGCGGGCCCCTCCCGCAAGGCCTGCACCGAGTGCGGCGAGTGCATGACGGGCTGTCGGCACGGCGCGAAGAACACCCTCAACGAGAACTACCTCTACCTGGCGGAGAAGGCGGGCGCCGTCATCCACCCGATGACGTCCGTCGTCACCGTCACCGAGGACTCGCGGGGCGGCTACGCCGTCGCCACCCTGCGCACCGACAACAAACGCAAAGGCGACGGGCGTACGTTCACCGCGCGCGAGGTCGTCTTCGCGGCGGGCACCTACGGCACGCAGACGCTCCTGCACCGCATGAAGGACACCGGCCTGCTCCCGCGCATCTCGGGGCGGCTCGGCGCGCTGACCCGCACGAACTCCGAGGCCCTGGTCGGCTCGCAGACCACCGACCGCCGCTACCGCAAGCAGCACGGCATCGAGAAGGCGGACTTCAGCAAGGGCGTCGCGATCACCTCGTCGATCCACCCGAACGCCTCCACGCACATCGAGCCCGTCCGCTACGGCAAGAAGTCGAACGCGATGGGCGGCCTGACGATCCTCCAGGTCCCCTACAGCATCAAGGGCGGCAAGGCGCGCGTCACGGGATGGCTCGGCAACGTCGCCAAGCACCCCTGGCTCATGGTCCGTTCGCTCTCCAACCGGCGCTGGTCGGAGCGGACCATCATCGGCCTGGTCATGCAGACGCTCGACAACTCCCTGACCACGTACCGCAAGGAAAAGGGCATCGGCAAGGGCCTGCTGACCGCCCGGCAGGGCCATGGCGCCCCCAACCCGACGCAGATCCCCGAGGCCACCGAGGCCGCGACACTGCTGGCCAAGGAGATCAACGGCTTCGCGGGGTCGAACGTGGGCGAGCTGATGGGCACCCCGCTGACGGCGCACTTCCTCGGCGGCTGCCCGATCGGCGACTCCGCGGACACCGGGGTCATCGACCCCTATCACCGCCTCTACGGGCACCCGGGCATCTCGGTCGTCGACGGCGCCGCGGTCTCCGCGAACCTGGGCGTGAACCCGTCGCTCACGATCACCGCGCAGGCCGAGCGCGCGATGTCGTTCTGGCCCAACAAGGGCGCCGAGGACACCCGCCCCGCCCCGGGCACGCGGTACGTACGTCTCGCCGCCGTCGAGCCGAAGTCCCCCGCGGTACCGGCGGACGCGTTCGGCGCGCTGAAGCTGCCCTTCCTGGGGATGCCTTCCGTGCCCGCCAAGAAGTAGCGCCGCCGCGCCCCGAGGAACGTACGTACGCGAAAGGACCTGCGCCCCCCTCCGAGCGCAGGTCCTTTCGCGAGCGTGGCCTCGGGCGCGGTGACGCGCCCCGGCGTTATGCGCCGACGTCGGCCTTCTTGCGGCGGACGACGAAGACGGCGCCCGCACCGGCGATGACGGCGACGCCGCCGACGAGGCCGATGGTCGGCAGCATGGAGCTGGAGCCGGTCTCGGCGAGGTTGCCGGTGGTCGGGATCTCCTTGGCGCCGCCCAGGGGCTTCTCGCCGCCGGTAGGCTTCTTGCCGCCCTCGTTCTCCTCGGCCTCGCCCGGGTTCTCGTTGTCGCTGCCAGGCTTCAGGACCGTGAAATCGTAGAACGCGAACGCGTTGTGCACGCAGTTCTGCTCGGAGTCGAGGTAGCCGCCGAGGCCGAGCGCGTAGCCGTCGCCGGCCGGGGCCTTGGCGCTGACGTTGAGGCGCAGCTTGATGTCGACCTTCTCCTTGGCACCCAGCTCGGTGGTGCCGAAGTAGACGCCGCCCGTGACCTCGTCCGCGATGGACTCCCAGGCCTTGGACTCGGGGTTGAAGTACTGGATCTGCGCGTAGTTGGCGAGCCAGTCCTTCTCGTCCTGGCTCTCCGTGAAGTTGTCCACGGCGGCGAGCCACTGGACCTCGCCGAGGTCCTCGTCACTGGGGTTGGTGGCCGTCAGCTTGAACTGGTGCCAGCCGCTGCCCGCGACGATCTTGCCGGGCAGGCCCGAGAGGCCGAGATCCAGCTTCGACTCGTCGTCCGCACCGTCGTCGTCGACCGCGCAGTCCGTGGGCTCCTCGGAGGGCTCCTCGGTCGGCTCGTCCGTCTCGGTGGGCTCTTCCGTGGGCTTGCCCGTCTCGGTGGCCGTTTCGGACGGCGCCGGAGTGGTCTTGGTGGCCGACGGGGTCGGCGTCGCCGTCTCGGACTCCGTCTCGGACGGCGTGACCGTCGGAGTGGGCGTGGCCGTCTCGGTGATCGTCTCGGTCGGCGTGGGCGTGGCGCCGTCGGTCGCGAAGGCGGCAGGGGCCGAAAGCAGCGCGAGCGGGGCTATGGCAGCGGTCGCGGCCGCGGCGGCCATGACACGGCGAAGCTTCATGAAGACCTCAGTGAGTCCGGCGTACCACCTGGTGGGCGATACGGAGGTGGAGGCCTCCGCGGTGGGGACGCGGGTGTGGCCGTTGTTACGCATGCATGACCTGTGTCTCCTGTGAATGGTTGTCCTCGAACTCACAGAATTCTTATGTGGCTTGGATCACAGAGCTTGTGCGTCCATTGCCGTGTGACGTAGAAATTCCTCCGCTCCGCGGTGGTTCGCCGGGAGCAAGGGGCAGCAGGAGGGGGCGGCGTGGCGGAGCCGGACGAGATACCGGGCCAGAGGCCGGACGGCCTGTCGGGCGATCGGACGGGCGATCGGACGGGCGATCGGTCGGGCGATCGGTCGGGCGGCCTGGGAGAGGGCCTGTCGGCCGAGGTGCCGGACGACGTGTGGGAGCGGTTCGAGCGCGACAGTCTGCGCGACATCCGCTCCTCGGCGCCGAAGGAGCCGTCCGCGCGGGCGCGCATGGTGGCCGAGCGGCTGCGGCGCCTGGACGAGGAGGCGGCACGCCAAGCGGCGGCGGACTCCCGTGCGTTGGGGCGCAGGCGCAGGAAGCGCAAGGCGGCGCGGGGGGAGGGCGCCGCCGGGGCGTGGCGTCCGGACGAGTGGCGGTCCGCGCCGTCCGGGCCGCGGCGCAGCGCGCGTTCGGAGCGCAGCCGCCGGGTGTGGAGCGTGGTGATCGTGGTGGGCTGCATGGCGCTGGCGATCGTGGTCCTGAGCCCGTTCAGGTTCTGGATCTGGCGGTAGCGGGGCGGGCACGCTGCGGAGAGTCATCCGCCGGGCGCCCGAATCCCGCCGCGGACACCACACCCCGCGCGGTGAATTCGGCCTTGTGCGCGCACACCCACATGGCGGCAGAGATTTCGTTTCTGCGCACTTCCCGCGAGTGGTTTGGCGCCCGGGAGGAGGGGGAGTGCCGACGTCGTGGCGTCATGATTCACGGGCCCAAGTCCCGGCAGAGAACAGGATTTGTTCCATGCGTCTTCGACACGCCGTCGGCGCCACCCTCGGTGCCCTCACTCTCCTCGCAACGGTGCCTGCTTCAGCCGCCGCCGTCGACGGTTACGCCACCTATGCGTACGGCGATTCGGCGAACCCGCAGTTTGGCAAGTTGGACGACATCGAGGGGAGGATGTGCATCGAGATCCCTGAAGTCGAATCCGGGAAAAGCGTGGATGCCTGGAAGTTCGCAAACAAGACGCCCTCGAATGTCTTCCTCTTCCCAGAGGCCGAGTGCCAAGGCGTCCACACGGTGGTGAACGCCGGCGGTACACCCGACTCCGGCGTGAAGTTCCGGTCCGTGTACTTCGCTCAGACCAACACCTGACAGTCCCCACCATGCTCCGCAGGATGCGACGCACCCTGCGGAGCGCCACCCGCGTGCGGTTGTGTCACGACGTGAGGCGGGGTCCGGGAGTGGCTTATCGTGGACGAGTCGCTGTGCCGAGGTGTCGGTGGCGGTGACCGGAATTCCTGTTCCTTTTCCTTCTGTCCTTCTGTCCTTCTGTGTCTGTGTCGATCTTGAGGTGACGTCCTATTAACCAGGCCATGTAGTCGTCCGCGTTCCCCACGTGCTGTTGTGTCGCACGTTTCCGGGGGCGGACGTCGCGCTGGCCTGAGTTGCGTCATCCCTCCCCGCAGTTTTCCTTCCCGGGTGCAGCTCTGCCGTCTGCCCCGGGTTTCGTGCTTTCCGGCCCCGGTGCGGCTGTCGGCAGGGCTCCCCGATCCCTTTGGATCAGGAGTTTCCCGTCGTGTCTTCCTCCGCGCTCGACAACGAGCCGCAGCACAGCACCCAGACCCACCCAATACCTCCCCACCCAGCACCTCCCCACCCGAGCATGGCCTTGGCGGCCCGGATCGCTCTCTTGGTGCTGCTGACCGCCGAACTCATGGACATCCTCGACCAGTCGGTCGTGCTGACCGCCCTGCCCGCGATCCAGGAGTCGACCGGCGCGGGACCGGCCGCATTGCAGTGGCTGACCACCGGTTATTCACTGCCCGTCGCCATCGGGCTGATCACCGGCGGGCGCCTCGGCGACCTCTACGGCCGGCGCAGGATGCTCCTCATCGGCACCGTCGTGTTCACCGCGGCCTCTCTGCTGTGCGGCCTCGCTGCCGGGCCGGGCGAGCTGATCGCCGCCCGCGCGCTCCAGGGCGTGGGAGTGGCGTCGATGATCCCGCAGGTCCTGGCCACCCTCCACGTCACGTTCGAGGGGCAGAACCGCAGCAGAGCGTTCGGTCTGTACGGGGCCGTCCTCTCCCTCGCCAATGTCCTGGGCCCGGTGACGGGCGGCCTGCTCACCGAGGCCGACTTGTTCGGGCTGTCCTGGCGGCCGATCTTCCTGATCAACGTGCCCGTCGGTCTCGCCGTGCTCCTGCTGGGACGCAGGTTCATCCCCGAGTCCACCTCCGGGAAGGCCGACCGGCCCGACCTGACCGGCATGGCGTTGTCCGCACTGGCCATCGTCCTGATCGTCTTCCCCCTCACCGAGGGGCACCTCCATCACTGGCCGCTGTGGTGCTTCGCCCTGCTTGGTGCAGGACTGCTGGTGCTGGGTGTCTTCCTGCGCCACCAGCAGCGCAAGCAGGACAACGCCCCGCTCGTGCCCCTGTCCCTCTTCCGGGGCAGGCGGTTCTCCGGCGGCATGGCCGCGCAGCTGCTGCACGGCCTGCTGTGCGGGCTGTTCTTCATGACCTGGACCCTCTACCTCCAGCGCGGACTGGGCATGAGCCCCTTCCACGCGGCCCTGGCCTTCGTGCTGCTCTCCCTGGGAGAGCTGGCCGGCGCGACAATCGCGGCGAAGAGCAGCGGGCGCTTCGCCCGCCGACTGCCCCAGGTCGGAGCCCTCGTCACGATCGCTGCGATGGCCGCCTACGGACTCCAGGCCGACGCGGACCAGGCGGACCTGACCCTGCTGGGGATGACCGCCCCGGTGATACTGATCGGCTTCGGCCTCGGCATGGTCGGCGGCCCGCTCGCCGACATGTCACTCGCCGGGGTCTCGAACGAGGACGCCGGGTCCGCCTCGGGCCTGTTCAACACCGCCATGCACCTGGGCATCGCCCTGGGCACCGCACTGACAGCCCTGGTGTTCTTCGCCACAGCCGGCGGCTCATCCGACGCCGGACTCAACCGCGACGCGTTCATCACCGTGCTGTGGTGGGTCGGTGGCCTCGTCGCCCTGATGTGGGCCCTGATGTTCTGCCTGCCCAAGAACCCGGACGGCCAGGAGGACTGAGTCACTTCCCTCGGCCGCTCCTGCCCCCCCCCCCGGCGAGGCGAAGCCACGGCAGACCGAAGGGCCCCGCGGGACGGATCCGCGGGGCCCTTGGCTGTCAGCACCGACGTCAGGGCAGCGTCGGTGCCACGGAGCGGCGCCGGGGGAGTGCGCCGCGAGTCGGAGAGCACTGGTGGCCGCCCCGGCGCACGGGGGGCGCACAAGTGGTCTCGACCAATGGCAATTGAGTTGTGCAGTGCCGCGCGTACGGCCTGTCCTGCTAGGCATCGTGGTGGATGCGCCGCGACCCGCGCAACCGGTTCGCCATGATCCGGACGAACAGGGACAGCTGGGTCTTTCGGTGGGGACGAAGCAGCTGCAGAGCAGGGGGCCGGGGGACGGTTGGGAGCGGCTGAGGACGGCTGGAGGCGGTTCGGAGGACATTCGGGAAAGCACTGGGGGAGCGCTTGGGGAGCACTGCGGGAACGCTGGGGGAGCGCTTGGAGGGGACTAAGGCCGGTCGGCTCCGGGCGTCCCCGAAGCCGACCGTTCCCTGGGTGACCGGGCTGCTGTCCCCTGCCGTCCGGTCACGTCTCTGGAGCGAGGTCCCACGGCGCACACAAGGTGTACGCCTCATCGCTCCAGCGGAGCCACGCGTGGTTTTTCCGTGCCCGCCCCTGGCTGGCACGGACATCGGGACAACGAAGCCGCTCCGGACCCGGTCACGCGCCGTACGGGTGAGAGCGGACCCGAACTCAGGTCCGGTGGGATCCGGGACGGCGTCCAGTGGGACCCGGGGCGACGTCCGGCGCGCCTCGGGACGGCGTCCGGCGAGCCCCGATGGCGGCACCGGAAGGGCTCAGACCCGGCCCCTGCACAGCTCCAGGAGCGTCATCGCGAGCGACGTGCCGGGCTTGCCGAGCGCGTCCCTGTAGTGGCCGAGGACCTCCATCTCGCGCGAGAGATTGACGCGACGGCCGCCCGAACCGATGCGGGCCTCCTGGATGACGGCCGACACGGCCATCCGTTCCTGTACGAGACCGATGATGCGGTCGTCGAGCGCGTCGATGCGGTCACGCGCGCCCTCGATCACGTCGGCGGCCTCAAGGGTGCGGGCGCCGGTCTTGTCGGTCGTCGTCGTGGCGATGCTCATCTGGGGCTCCTCGGCGGATGCGGATCCGGTGGGTCCGCTGGATCTGGTGGAGTGCCCCGGAGCGACCAGGCCCGGAAATGACAGAACGCCCCGGGCCTTGTCGGCCCGGGGCGCCTGGGAAGTCGCTTGTCAGTGGATCAAGCAGCTCGACCATGGCAGCCGGCGGGCCGGTTGCCATAGGTAAAGAGGAAGCTGAGGTGCTTGGTCACGAGGACAGTATGCCCCCAGGCGCGCGTTCCCGGTCAACACGGGTTGCGCCGCGGCTCGGATGCTGAGACGTCCCACTGGTCCCACTGGACCCACTGGTCCTGCTGGGGCGCCCCGCACTGCCACCTGCGCGGGGGCCTCCTCCGGCGGATGCGCGAGGGCCTCCTCCGTCGGATGCGACGAAGGGGGTGTCCGCGGGCCCGTTAGAATCGACAAAACAGACCCCTGCTCATGCACGAGCCCCAGCTCACGCTCAAGCTCACGCTCAACGCCGGAAGGCCGCCGCCGTGCCATCAGCGTCCCCCGCTGCCGCCGCCCCCGACACCGTTCTGGTCGTCGACTTCGGAGCGCAGTACGCCCAGCTCATCGCCCGCCGCGTCCGCGAGGCCCGGGTCTACAGCGAGATCGTGCCGAGCACCATGCCGGTCTCCGAGATGCTCGCGAAGAACCCCGCAGCGATCATTCTCTCCGGCGGCCCCTCGTCGGTGTACGCGGAGGAAGCGCCCTCCGTGGACCGCGCGCTGTTCGAGGCCGGCGTCCCCGTCTTCGGCATGTGCTACGGCTTCCAGCTGATGGCGACCACCCTCGGCGGCACCGTCGACAACACGGGTGCGCGGGAGTACGGCCGGACCGCCCTGGCCGTCTCCAAGCCGGGCTCGACGCTCTTCGAGGGCACCCCCTCCGAGCAGTCCGTGTGGATGTCGCACGGCGACGCGTGCAGCGCGGCGCCCGAGGGCTTCGCCGTCACCGCGTCCACGGACGTCGTGCCGGTCGCGGCCTTCGAGGACGACGAGAAGAAGCTGTACGGCGTGCAGTACCACCCCGAGGTCATGCACTCCACGCACGGCCAGCAGGTGCTCGAGCACTTCCTCTACCGCGGCGCGGGCCTCAAGCCCGACTGGACCACCGGCAACATCGTCGAGGAGCAGCTCACCGCGATCCGTGAGCAGGTCGGCACCAAGCGCGCGATCTGCGGCCTGTCCGGCGGCGTCGACTCCGCCGTGGCCGCCGCACTCGTGCAGAAGGCCATCGGCTCGCAGCTGACCTGTGTGTACGTCGACCACGGTCTGATGCGCAAGGGCGAGACCGAGCAGGTCGAGAAGGACTTCGTCGCGGCCACGGGCGTGCAGCTCAAGGTCGTCGACGCACAGGAGCGCTTCCTGAGCGCGCTGGCCGGGGTCTCCGACCCCGAGCAGAAGCGGAAGATCATCGGCCGCGAGTTCATCCGCGTCTTCGAGCAGGCCCAGGCGGAGATCATCGCCGAGGCGCCCGGTGACCAGCCCGTCGAGTTCCTCGTCCAGGGCACGCTCTACCCGGACGTCGTCGAGTCCGGTGGCGGCTCCGGCACCGCCAACATCAAGTCCCACCACAACGTGGGCGGCCTCCCCGAGGACCTCGAGTTCCAGCTGATCGAGCCGCTGCGCCAGCTCTTCAAGGACGAGGTGCGGATGGTCGGCCAGGAGCTCGGCCTGCCGGACGAGATCGTCCAGCGCCAGCCCTTCCCCGGCCCCGGCCTGGGCATCCGCATCGTCGGCGATGTCACCAAGGAGCGTCTGGACCTGCTCCGTGAGGCCGACGCGATCGCCCGCGAGGAGCTGACCACGGCCGGTCTCGACCGTGAGATCTGGCAGTGCCCCGTGGTGCTGCTCGCCGACGTGCGCAGCGTGGGCGTGCAGGGCGACGGCCGGACGTACGGCCACCCGATCGTGCTGCGGCCCGTCTCCTCCGAGGACGCCATGACGGCCGACTGGACGCGCATGCCGTACGACGTCCTCGCGAAGATCTCCACGCGCATCACGAACGAGGTCGCCGACGTGAACCGCGTCGTCCTCGACGTGACGAGCAAGCCGCCGGGCACCATCGAGTGGGAGTAACCCTCCCCGCGGGGACGCTCCCGCAGAGCTGACACGGCGCCGTCCACCGAGGTGGGCGGCGCCGTTCGCGTACGTCAGGTCCGCCTGGTCGTCCGCGCCGGCGCACCCGGCTTCCACAGCTGCACCGCCAGATACTTCTCGTCCTCGATGTACGTCCGGACCACCTCCGTCAGCTCCGTGCGGAAGAGGTGGAACGGCTCCGGCGGCTTGACCTCCCCCACGTAGGCGGCGATGACCTCGGGGTCCTCGACCTCGATCGCACACCCGGAGACCCGGATGTCGCCGCCCGCCATCTCCGTACCCGGTCCAGGGTTCGCCTGGATCGAGAACCGCGGATCGCGGCGCAGGTCGAGGGCCTTCATCGAGCCCGGCATCATGCCGAGCCACAACTCCCCGTGCAGGAAGCGCACTTCGAGGCCCGTCGTGCGCGGTGATCCGTCCTTGCGGAGCGTGGCGAGGACGTGGTGGGTGAACAGGCCGAACCGCTCCTCGGCGGTCCGCGCGAAGGCGGGTTCTGCTGCGCTGAAGGCTGCCCAGTTCGTCGTCATACGGCGAGTGTCCCGCCGATACCCGACACCTGCTGTCCGGTTTCGCGCCCCGATTGCGCACTCTCTTCACAGGGGACCCCTGTCTTCCTGCGCTGACCGGCGGTAACTTCCGCTCCGTACAGCCAGAGATGGAGGACACATGCAGGCGCCCACTCCGATACCCGTCGAGCGGTTGCAGTTCGCGATGCCGCCGGTGCACGACTCGTTGGCGGACGAACGGCGGCACCGCAAGGAGCGGCTCGCCGGTGCGCTGCGGATCTTCGGTCGGCTCGGATACGAGGACGGGGTGTCCGGCCACATCACGGCGCGGGACCCGGAGCACGAGGACTGTTTCTGGGTGAACCCCTTCGGGATGCCCTTCAAGCACATCACCGTGGGCGACCTGGTCCTCGTCAACGCGGAAGGGCAGGTCGTCGAGGGCCGCCACCACGTCAATCAGGCCGCATTCACCGTCCACGCGCAGGCGCACCTGGCGCGGCCCGACGTCGTCGCCGTCGCGCACTGCCACTCGCTGCACGGCCGCGCCCTGTCCACACTCGGCGAACTCCTCGACCCGATCACTCAGGAGTCCTGCGCCTTCTACGAGAGCCACGCGCTGTACGACGGCTACACGGGCGTCGTCGTCGACTCGGACGAGGGCCGGCGGATCGCCACCGCGCTCGGCGTCCACAAGGCCGTCATCCTGCGCAACCACGGGCTGCTCACCGTCGGCGACTCCGTCGACGCCGCAGCCTGGTGGTTCCTGACGATGGAGCGCTCCTGCCAGGTCCAGCTGAGCGCACGGGCGGCGGGCCGGCCGATCCTCATCGGCCACAAACAGGCGGTGGCGACGCGCGAGCAACTCGGCAGCGATCTCGTCGCGTGGATCAACTACCAGTCCCTGTGGCAGGACATCAGCCGCAGCGAACCGGATCTGCTGGCCTGATCCCGTGACCTCGGCCGTCAACACGAGCGAGTCACAATCACCCTCGCTGACCTGACCCAGGGAACCTGATCGCCTTCCAGTACGGCACAATCCCCTTTCATCGCAAGGAAGTTCACGTTTCGGTGTTCGAACCAGGGTGGGGAAGGCGGCGTACGCGGTGGCGGTGCAGGAGGCGCGGCAGGGCGCACACGGGGGCGGCTGCACATGCGGCGACTGCCCGCACGGCGCGCGTGAGGGACATCGGCGTGCCGTTGCCGCATTCCTCGCCAAGCGGGACGAGCTCGCGGCGGGGCAGGGGCTGCCCGCGGCGGTCGCCCACTCGGCGGGCGCTTCCCGGCAGTGGGTGTCGGACGAGCTGACCCAGTCGGCGCGTGACGTCGCCGAACGCGGCAGAGCCGACGGCCAGGCCTGGCTCGGCCTGGCGTGGCGGCGCACCGTCGGCGTCGTCTGGGTGGCCGTGGGCGTGCTGCTCCTGGTCCAGGCGCTCACCGCGATCGGCACCGGGTGGACCCTCGCCCGCACCGCAGGACTGCTCGCGGCCGTGGTCGTCGCCGGCCTGCTGACCGGCGCCGGATATGCGCACCGGGCGCGCGGCGGCGTCCTCGCCCCGCTGATCGGCGAGGACAACCGCCTCTCCACCTCCCGCGCGGTGGCCGCCTGTTGGGTTCTCCTCGTCGTCTTCGCCGTGCTCGTGCTCGTGGGCGAGCTCGCCGGGGCGTCGGGGCACCGCGAGCGGGACGAGCTGATCGCCGGGCTCGACCTCGCCCGCGCCGCCGGCGCCGTGACCGTCCTCGCCGTGGTCTGCGGGGTCGCCGTGCTCGTACGCCGCGTGGTGGGCCTGCGGGTCCTTGGCCAGCGGCTGCAGAAGGTGCCCGCCGACCGCCCCCGGGCCGCCGACCTGCTCACCGACGACGCGGGCCGCGGCAGCTTCGCGGACGCGCAGTACGTCCTGGTCAGCGCCGTCGCCATGGCCTTCGCCGCCGTACGCCTCGCGCGCCGCCCCGAGCAGCTGCCCGACCTGCCGTGGGGCCTCGCTCTGCTCGTCCTGGTGTCCGCGGCGACGTACATCGCGGGCAAGTACGCCGAGGGCGGCCGGCCCGTGGTCCTCTCCGTGGTGCGCGCCCGCGAGGCGGGCGACCTCGACGCCCCCATCCGCACGGGCGACGACATCGAGATCCGCGGCGCCGGATTCGTGCCCCCGGGCGCACAGACCGCCGATCGCCTCGCCCGTATGGTCGTTCGCATCGGAACCGTCCACGTCCATGTGCCGCTCGTCCCCGTCCCGGGCGGTTTCACCAACCCGACCGACACGGTCCTGACCGTCCCCGTCCCGGTCGACGTGGAGCCGGGACGCGTCGACGTCCAGGTGATCACGGCCGCGGGCATGGAGACGAACCGCTGCACGATCGACGTCACGGACTGAAGGCCCCGGCCCGCCGCCGGACCGGTCCTCGCGAATTCGGTGCAAGCCACTGAGCAGGCCCCCCTGTTCGTACGTATCGTCAGATGACGGGTCCATGGGCGAAGCGGGTCAATGGGAGAGGCGGCGAGAGCGATGGCTCACGGCATGCGCAGCGACAGCCACACCAGCTACGTCAGAAGCAGCGGCTGGCGGGAGAGCGCTTCCCGATACGCCCTGCTCCCGCTCCGGGTCTTCCTCGGCGTCACCTTCATCTACGCGGGCCTGGACAAGCTCACCGACAGCGCCTTCATGTCGGCCAGTGGCGCGGGGTCCATCGGCGAGATGATGGAAGGCGTCCGCGACATCTCCGCCGTCCCGGCCCTCGTCGACCTCTCCCTCAAGAGCCCGGTCGGCTTCGGCTACGCCATCGCCCTCGGTGAACTGGCCGTCGGCATCGGCACCCTCGTAGGCCTCTTCGCCCGCATCGCCGCGCTCGGCGGAGCGCTGATCTCGCTCAGCCTCTGGCTGACCGTGAGCTGGTCCACCGAGCCCTACTACTACGGCAACGACCTGGCCTACCTGATGGCCTGGCTCCCGCTGATCCTCGCGGGGGCGTCCATCTTCTCGCTCGACGCGATGATCGCGGCCCGGCGCAAATACGGCTCGGGCCTCGGCTGAGCCGCTCGGCGGGCCTGGGCAGGCTCGGACCGACCCGGAGCGGCCTAGGGCGGGCTGGGGCGGATCTACCCGGGCTGCCTGACGCGCCCCAGGTAGGCCCGCGCGGTCGCCCCCGGCTAGACCTCCCTGGAGCCGTCGCCCGAGCGGTCGGATATCCGGTCCGACGTGCTGTCCACCGGTCGGCTCGGGGTGGTGGCCGCCGAGCGGGCCGAGGGCCGACCGCGTATGCCGTAGGACACGGCTGCCGCCGCGCCGCCGAGCAGCAGACCCGCCAGCAGGAGCGGGAATGCCACGAACCACGGTGTGTCCCAGATGCCGCCCGCGTCGCCCGCGTAGGCGATGGCCGCTATCAGCAGGAACAGGCCAAGGACCAGCTTGCCGGGATGGAACTCATGACGTAGCACGGGTCACCTCCACCTGTCCGATGCCTACTTCGACGCGCAGCTCGATCGTGCCGCCGTCCTTGCTGCCCGCGGGTGGGCTCAGCGTCACTGACTTCTCCTTGCCCGGAGCGATGTCCACGTCTTTCTTGGGGTCGTCCGGCAACTGGATGTCGCCGACACCCACTTCCACGTCCAGATTCACCGTGCTGTCCTTCGGCAAGATCAGCTTCAGCTGTCCCGCCCCCACATCGGCGTTGGTGCTCACCGTGCGGCCCTTGCCGGGAGCGGCGCGGGTCAGGTCGAGCGTGCCGACGCCTGTCCCCAGTTCGTACCGGGACTGGATCTGGCCCGCCGTGGCCGGCTTCCACTCCGTGCGCGCCCAGGTGGTGCTGATGTCCTTGGGCAGCGCCGCCGCGCCCGCGAGCAGCCCGGCCGTGATCACCGCGAGCACGATCGAGCCCACGCCGGTGCGCCCGAGGAAGGCGCTGAGAGCGATGCCGATGCCGAACACGCCGAGCGCGAGGGCGAGGCCGGTCTGCAGACTGGTGCCGAGCGACTGCTCCTCCCACGTGAGGCCTGTGCCGAGACCACCGGCGAGCAGCGCTCCCAGGAAGACGGAACCGCCGATCCAGCGCGGACCCCGCTGCTTGGGCCGGGGGGCCGCCGCGGCGGGCTCCCGCTGCCGTATCCGCCCGTGCGGGGGGTCGGGCTGATACTGGACGGCCACTCCCTCGGGCCCCCAGAAGTAGCCCGAGATCCCGTCGTGCGTGCCGTCCTTGACGATCGGATCCCGCCACCACGAAGGCGCACCGGCCACCGGCGGCGCCTTCGCCTCGGGCGGGGCGTCCGCCACGGCCTGGGCCGCCACCGGATCGGGGTCGGTCGTACCGCGCTGCTGCGACCAGTACCCCGCGCCCGCCAGGAGCAGGGCGAGGACGGCCGCGAAAGTGAGCGCCCCGCCGTTGTTCAGAAGAGAGAGGAAGACGCCGCAGCCGACGAGCGCGAAGAGCACCGCCGTCAGGGCCTGGCCGTCCACCCGGCCGGAGAGCAGCCTGCGCGCCTCGTTCTCCTCCTCGTCCTCGAAGGGGACGAACAGCCACGCGAATCCGTAGAACACAAGGCCGAGCCCGCTGGTGACGGAGAGGAGCGCGAGGCCGATCCGGAAGATCACCGGATCCATGTCGCAGTGCTGACCGAGCCCCGCGCACACGCCGCCCAGCTTTTTGTGCCGGCGGTCGCGGCGGAAGGCCCGCACGACCATCGGCCCGCCCGGCTCCTGCGCCGTGGCGGTGAAGGGATCGCGCGGCGCGGCCTGCGGGCCCGTCCCGGCGGGCTGCTCGTCTGTCATGTGTCCATGGTGACGGGCCGGGGGCCGCCGCGGCAGTCGGGACAACCCTGGCCGAACCCTGAGATCGTCCCTGACACGCCCCTGCCCCGGCCTTCGCACCCTCGCGTCCGGGGCGGAGATCAGGGACGTCTAGGGGGTCGACCCTGATGCCCGCGCCCGCGTACGCGTGTGAATATCGGAGACATGCCGGAAGCCGCAGCAGTATCCATCGAAGACGAGCGGCCGCTGCGAAAGCTCTATCGCAGCGGTGACGGCCGTTGGCTCGGCGGGGTCGCGCGCGGCCTCGCCGGTCATCTCGGGCTGCCCGTCGTCTGGGTGCGGCTGATCTTCGTCGGGCTGTCCATGGCGGACGGGCTCGGCGCGCTGCTGTACGCGGCGTTCTGGTTCTTCGTGCCGCTGGGCGTCGGCGGGGTCGACGCCCAGCGGCCGCCTTCCGCGGTGACCAGCGAGACGGCGTCCGACGGCCGTCGCAGACTCGTGGCCCGCAAGCCGGACAAGGGCCAGCTCGTCGCGCTCCTCGCGATGGTCGTCGTCGCCATGGTCTTCGTCGGCAATGTGGATCTGGGCAGCTCGACCAAGGCTTATCTGGTCCCGACCCTGCTCGTCGCCGCCGGTGTCGCGCTGGTCTGGCGACAGGCCGACAACGCCCGCCGGGCCCGCTGGATGGCCGTCGGCCGCCGTAGGCGGACCCTGACCATCGCCCGCGCGGGGGCCGGAGTGCTGCTCGTCGGCGCCGGTGTCAGCGGCATCGTCGTGCTGCAGGGTTCCACCTCGCACCTCAGCTCCGTACTGCAGGCCGCGCTCGCCGTGCTCGTCGGTGTCGCGCTGCTCGCCGGCCCCTATCTCGTGCGCATGATGCAGGACCTCTCCGAGGAGCGGCTCATGCGGATCCGCGCCCAGGAGAGGGCGGAGGTCGCCGCCCATGTGCACGACTCGGTCCTGCACACCCTGACCCTGATCCAGCGCAACGCGGAGAACGCCTCCGAAGTGCGCCGCCTCGCCCGCGCCCAGGAGCGCGACCTGCGCCAATGGCTCTACAAGCCGGAGGGCACGGGCAAGGACGAGGCGGAAGAGCCCGACACCCTCGCCGAAGCGGTCCGGCGCGACGCCGCGGAGGTGGAGGACAAGCACGGCGTGCCCATCGAGGTCGTCATAGTCGGCGACTGCCCGCTCGACGACCGGCTGACGGCGCAGACGCAGGCCGCGCGGGAAGCAATGGTGAACGCCGCCAAGTACGGTGGCGAGGGCGGTGCGGTGCAGGTCTTCGCCGAAGTCGAGGGGGAGACGGTGTTCGTCTCCGTCCGGGACCGTGGCCCCGGCTTCGATCTGGATTCCGTGCCGGACGACCGCATGGGCGTACGAGAATCGATCATCGGCCGTATGCAGCGCAACGGCGGCACGGCGCGGCTGCGCGCGGTGCCGGGGGGCGGCACGGAAGTCGAGCTGGAGATGGAGAGGACGGCGACGACATGAGCGACGCGAGTGAGCCCGTGGGGCCCAGGGGTGGATCAGAGGGTGCGGCCGAGCCGTCCGCGGCCGGACCGGACACGTCTACCGGGGTGACCGGCGGGGCGACCGGATCGGATCAGGCCGCCGACGTGACGGCCGACGTGACGGCCGGCGCGGTTGATGCCGCCGTCGCCGGTGGCCAGGAGGGCCGCCGTGCGCGCGTCGTCCTCGTCGACGATCACCGGATGTTCCGCACGGGCGTCCAGGCGGAGATCGGCAGGACCTCGATCACCGGTGTCGAGGTCGTCGGCGAGGCCGCCGACGTCGACCAGGCGGTCACGGTCATCACGACGACGCGTCCCGAGGTCGTGCTCCTCGACGTGCACCTTCCGGGCGGCGGCGGGGTTGAAGTACTGCGCCGCTGCGCGCCGTTGATGTCCGATGCCGAGAGCCCGGTGCGGTTCCTCGCGCTGTCCGTCTCGGACGCGGCCGAGGACGTCATCGGAGTCATCCGTGGCGGGGCGCGCGGCTACGTCACCAAGACGATCACCGGCACGGACCTGGTCGACTCCATCTTCCGTGTGCAGGACGGCGACGCGGTCTTCTCGCCCCGCCTGGCCGGGTTCGTCCTCGACGCCTTCGCGTCGACCGACGCGCCCCCGGTCGACGAGGACCTGGACCGCCTCACGCAGCGCGAGCGCGAAGTGCTGCGGCTCATCGCGCGGGGGTATGCGTACAAGGAGATCGCCAAGCAGCTCTTCATCTCCGTGAAGACGGTCGAGTCGCATGTGTCGGCGGTGTTGAGGAAGCTCCAGCTGTCCAACCGGCACGAGCTGACGAGGTGGGCGACGGCGCGGCGGCTGGTCTGACGGGCGGGGCGGTCCTGCCCCGGCCGATGGCCTTCCCTGGTCGGCGGCCCGGCAGCGGCCCGGCAGCGGCCCGGCAGCGGCTCAGCGGTGCGTGGCGGCCTCTGCCACCGGGCCGGCGGGGCCCAGCTTCCGTATCGCCCAGCGGTAGTGGCCCACCGCCTTGGTGATGCCGATCAGGCCCGTCAGCCACAGGATCAGGCCCGTGCCCATGCCGAGCGCGACATCGCCGTACGAGTCCCGTCCCGGCTCGGCGTAGGCGGCGGCCGCGAAGGATGCCCACAGGCCGAGCGCGCACACGAGGAGGGACGAGAGGAGCCAGCAGAGGCTGAGGGCGGGGGAGCGCAGAGCGGAGTCCGATGCCGGGTGGCTGTCCAGCGCCAGCCAGCTGTCGGTGAGTTCGCGGGTCTTGCGGTCGTTGCGGATACCGACGACGACGCCGTAGACGCAGGGGGCGAGGGCTCCGAGGCCCAGGACCGCGCAGAGCGGGCCCATGACGAAGGCCATCGGATCGTGGTCCTCGATCATCTCGAGCGGCACCGTCAGAAGCGCCCAGCCGATGACGCAGCCGAGCGCGAACAGCCAGAGCAGCAGGATCCGGTGTACGCCCAGGCTCCGCCTGCGCAGTGCGTCGAGCGCCATGCCACGGTCGTACAGGAGCGCGTTCCGGTCCGGCCAGGTGCGCAGGTAGGCAGGTGGCGGGGGCGGCGGCAGCGTACGGCAGGGCATGGCCCTGACAGTACCTGCGGGTCCGCGCGGCCCAGCACCCCGTCCGCGCGGCCCTTCGCGTCAGCCGCGTGCTCCCTCACGCCACCCGCGCGGCCCCCGCGAACGGCATCTGACTGATCGGTGCGAGGCGTACGGGGGCGCTCGGGTTCGGGGCGTGGATCATCTGGCCGTTGCCCACGTAGAGACCGACATGGCTGATGCCCTGGTAGAAGAAGACCAGGTCGCCGGGCTGGAGTTGGGAGCGCGGGACCCGTTCGCCGGTGGCGATCTGCGCGTAGGTGGTGCGTGGCAGGTCGACTCCGGCCGACCGGTAGGCGGCCTGGGTGAGCCCTGAGCAGTCGAAGGCGTTGGGGCCGGTGGCGCCCCATACGTACGGGCTCCCGAGCGCCTTGTAGGCGTACGAGACGGCCGCTGCGGCGCGGGAGTTGGGGGCCTTGGCCGCCGCGCCCGAGACGCCGTCCCGGTCCGCGGCACGGGACGCCCTGTCCGCGCCCGTGAGCTCCGCGCGCTCGTCTCCGGAGAGCTGTGAAAGGAGCCGCTTGGCCGCGTCGAGCTTTCCGTTGACGGTCTTCTTGTGCTTCTCCAGCTCCGCCTGGCGGGACTTGAGGTGCGCGAGGGTGCCGTCGGCCTCGGTGTGCAGCTGGTCGATCTCCTGGAGCTGCTTCTGCACGCCGGTGACGACCGCGGCCTGGCGGCTGTCGGCGCGGTCGGCGAGCGCGGCGCGCTCGAGGTACTGGTCGGGGTCGGAGGAGAGCGCGAGCTGGACGGCCGGATCGATGCCGCCGCTGCGGTACTGCGCCGCCGCGATCGAACCGAGGCCAGCGCGCGCCGAGTTGAGTTTCTCCGTCTTGCGGGCCGCCTCGTCGCGCAGCTCGCCCAGTGACTTCTCGGCGCTCTGCGACTTCTCCTTGGCGCCGTTGTACTTCTCGGTGGCGATCTCCGCCTCGCGGTAGAGCGCGTCGACCTTGGACTTCACCTCGGCCGGGCTGAGCCGCGGATCGGCGTGTCCCGTCCCGTCGAAGGCGGTGGCCGACGCGGCCCCGGCGAGG
Source organism: Streptomyces sp. NPDC057302 (assembly GCF_042667685.1). Lineage (NCBI taxonomy): Bacteria > Bacillati > Actinomycetota > Actinomycetes > Kitasatosporales > Streptomycetaceae > Streptomyces > Streptomyces sp. NPDC057302. The sequence goes on from NZ_JBHUZJ010000011.1 coordinate 116,148, forward strand.
GCGATGGTGGCGGCGGTGCGGGCCGTATGGCCACTGAGCGAGCGCTGTTTCGGCTTGCGGTGCGCTGCCACGAAGGGGGCTCCTTAACGTTCCGGCGGCGGCCCGCACAGGGGGACGGTCCGCCGCCGGATTCTCGGCGGTGGTGGCCGACTGCCGCCCCTGGTCCGGGCGGCGGTGGGGAGCCGGTCACCTGACGAAGGACGCTAAACCTGACGGTCACGGGTTGGTGACGGATTGTGCGCAACTGGCGGAAGTGTTCTGGGCCTTTGCCGTATGTGACCGCGCGATTCGCTGGACCGCGCGCCCTTCGCGTACGCGTGTGACCGATGCGGCGCTTGCGGCCCACCTGCCTGCGGAGTGGTGCTAAGGCCCCGGCTAGGCTCCGGAACCATGGACGTTCTCACCCATCTCTTCGTGGGCCTGCACATCATCGGCATCGCCTCCCTCCTGGGCGGCTTCCTCACTCAGATGAAGCAGATGGGCCAGGGCACGGCCCGCTTCAGCCCGGCGATGCTGCACGGCGCGCTGACGATGCTCGTCACGGGCGTGATCCTGGTGGGTCTCAACCAGGCGGACGACAACCCGGTCAACAACGTCAAGATCGGCATCAAGATGGCCGTCCTGATCGTGATCCTCGCGCTGGTCTACGTGAAGCGGGACGAGGAGAAGGTGGACAAGGGGATGTTCGGCGCCGTCGGGCTGCTGACCGTCGCGAACATCTTCATCGCGGTGCTGTGGACCTGACCCCGCCCGTGGGAAAGGGCCCTCCACGCGCGCGTGGAGGGCCCCTTCCTTGTGTGACGTCTACTTGTGGGTCGTCGTGACGTCCATGCGTGACGGTTACGCGGGCCGCACCACGCTGTGGATCGGCATGTAGTAGATCGACTCGACGCGGACGTTGGCGCCCGGCTTCGGGGCGTGGATCATCTTGCCGTCGCCGATGTAGATCCCTACGTGGCTGATGTCGTCGTAGAAGAAGACCAGGTCACCCGGTTTGGCGTCGGCGGTCTTCACGGTGGTGCCGACCTTCACCTGGTCCCACGTCGTACGCGGCAGGGAGATCCCCGCGGCCTTCCACGCGTCCTGGGTGAGCCCGGAGCAGTCGTAGGAGTCGGGGCCGGTGGCGCCCCACACGTACGGCTTGCCGATCTGCGCCTCCGCGAAGTTGATGACCTTCGCGGCCTTCGTCGCGTAGCCGCTGTCCGTGCCGCCGGAGCCGGAACCCGTGCCCGTGCCCGAGCCGGTGCCGGAACCGGAGCCGGAGCCGGAGTCCGGGGTCTCCTTGTTCTTCTCGCGCTCCTTCGCCGCGGCCTCTTCCGCCGCCTTGCGCTTGGCCTCCGCCTCGGCCTCCTGCTTGCGGGCCAGCTCCGCGGCCTTGCGCTTGGCCTCGTCTTCCTTCTTCTTCTCGATCGCCGCGAGCCGTGCCTTCTCCTCGGCGGTCAGCTCCGAGAGCATCGTGCGCGCCTGGCCCAGCTTCTTCTGGACGGTCTGCTTGCTCGTCCTGAGGTCGTCCCGGGAGTCGCTCAGCGTCTCCAGGCTCTTGGCGGCCTTCGTGCGCTGCTTCGTCGCCGAGGCCTGCTGCGTCTGGTAGTCGTCGACCGCCTTCTTCTGGCGCGAGGTCAGCCGGTCCGACAGGTGATTCTGGTCGAAGTACCCCTGCGGGTCGTCGGCGAGCATCATCGTGGCGGTCTCGGAGACGGCGCCGGTGCGGTACTGGGCCGCGGCGAAGGTGCCCAGCTCCTGACGGGCCTCGTTCAGCTTGTCGGTGCGCTTGGCCACGTCGTTGAGGAGGGTGTCGACCTTTTTGCGCTGTTTGTCGGTGCGCTCCTTGGCCGAGTTGTACTTCTGCGTGGCCACGCCCGCCTGGTGGTAAAGGTCGTCGACCTTCTTCTGCACCTCTTCGAGGCTGGGCTTCTGCGGCGCGGACGGCGCCGCCTGCGCGCTCTGCGACAGGAGGGCCACGGAGGTGAGGGCCGCCGTCGTGATGCCAAGGGCGGGGGTGGCGCGTAGGGCGGCAATGCGGGTCCGCGGCTTGCGGTGCGACGCCAAGGGAGGCGACTCCTTCCGTAGACCGCCTACCGGGTTAGCTGTCGGGTTCGGGCGGGTGGTTCCGGAAGGTTGCCCTACAGTCCCGTACTGCGTACGGGACCGATTCACCCCAAGTTCATCGTGGGTCCCCGGCTCCGAGGAGATCGAACTCGGCGGAGGCCGCCCGTTCCCGGCGGGGTTCGCCGGTGGAAGTACGAGCAGCCTGCGGAGCACGCTAGCCAACTCGTGTGGTCCGTGTGAAGGTTGATGTTCGATATGCCCGATACGTTTTCGTTACTTTACGAAGCTCTTGACGCGGGCACGCCGGGCCATGGCGGAGCGTGACCGTTCGCGGGCAGGGCGTAGGCGGAGTGACGTGGCCGGAACCCGGGGCGGGTTGTCAGTGGGGCCGCCTAGACTCGGGAGGCGATGAGCAGCCTCTTTGATGACAGCTTCCTGGCGGACCTCAAGCCCTCGCGGGCTTCGGAGGAAGAGCCCCCGCCGCCGCCCGAGGACAGTGCTCCGGAATCCGTTCCGGATGATCTGTTCGACGGGAAGTTCGACGCGCCCACACCCCGGGACGCGCACTATCGAGGCGGCGCCCCCCGCCCCGTGATCGACCCGGCGGCCCTACTGGAGGGGCTCAACGAGAACCAGCGCGCGGCCGTCGTGCACGCGGACGCCCCGCTGCTCATCGTCGCCGGCGCGGGCTCGGGCAAGACCCGGGTCCTCACGCACCGCATCGCGTACCTCCTGGCCGAGCGGCACGTGCACCCGGGGCAGATCCTGGCGATCACGTTCACGAACAAGGCCGCGGGCGAGATGAAGGAGCGCGTCGAGCAGCTCGTCGGGCCGCGGGCCAACGCGATGTGGGTGTCGACGTTCCACAGCGCGTGCGTCCGCATCCTGCGCCGCGAGTCGAAGAAGCTGGGCTTCACCTCCTCCTTCTCGATCTACGACGCCGCCGACTCCAAGCGCCTGATGGCGCTGGTCTGCCGTGACCTGGACATCGACCCGAAGAAGTTCCCGCCGAAGTCCTTCAGCGCCAAGATCTCGAACCTGAAGAACGAGCTGATCGACGAGGAGACCTTCGCGGGTCAGGCCGCCGACGGCTTCGAGAAGACCCTTGCCCAGGCCTACGCGATGTACCAGTCGCGGCTGCGCGAGGCGAACGCCCTCGACTTCGACGACCTGATCATGACGACGGTCAACATGTTCCGCGCGTTCCCGGACGTCGCCGAGCACTACCGCCGCCGCTTCCGGCACGTGATGGTCGACGAGTACCAGGACACCAACCACGCCCAGTACGCCCTCGTGCGCGAGTTCGTGGGCCCCGCCGGCGGCGAGGGTGACGACCCCGCCGAGCTGTGCGTCGTGGGTGACGCGGACCAGTCGATCTACGCCTTCCGGGGCGCCACGATCCGCAACATCCTCCAGTTCGAGGAGGACTACCCGAACGCGACCACGATCCTCCTGGAGCAGAACTACCGCTCCACGCAGACGATCCTGACCGCGGCCAACGCCGTCATCGAGCGCAACGAAAGCCGCCGCCCCAAGAACCTGTGGACCAACGCGGGCGCGGGCGCGGGCATCACCGGCTACGTCGCGGACACCGAGCACGACGAAGCGCAGTTCGTCGCCGACGAGATCGACCGGCTCACCGACGCGGGCGACGCGAAGGCGGGCGACGTCGCGATCTTCTACCGGACGAACGCGCAGTCCCGTGTCTTCGAAGAGATCTTCATCCGCGTCGGCCTGCCGTACAAGGTCGTCGGCGGCGTCCGCTTCTACGAGCGCAAGGAGGTCCGGGACGTCCTCGCATACCTGCGCGTGCTGTCCAACCCGGAGGACTCCGTACCGCTGCGGCGCATTCTGAACGTGCCCAAGAGGGGCATCGGTGACCGCGCGGAGGCGATGATCGACGCGCTCTCGCAGCGCGAGAAGATCTCCTTCCCGCAGGCCCTGAAGCGCGTCGACGAGGCGTACGGAATGGCGGCCCGCTCGGCGAACGCCGTCAAGCGTTTCAACGTGCTGATGGAAGAGCTGCGGACCGTCGTCGAGTCCGGCGCGGGCCCCGCCGTCGTCCTGGAGGCCGTGCTCGAACGGACCGGGTATCTCGCCGAGTTGCAGGCATCGACCGACCCGCAGGACGAGACGCGCATCGAGAACCTCCAGGAACTCGCCGCCGTGGCGCTGGAGTTCGAGCAGGACAGCGGTGACACGGACTCCGAGGGGGAGGCCGAAGGCGCAGAGGACGCGGGCACGGCGGTTGCGGGCACGCTCTCCGAGTTCCTGGAGCGGGTCGCGCTCGTCGCCGACTCGGACCAGATCCCCGACGAGGAGGACGACGGCTCCGGAGTCATCACGCTGATGACGCTGCACACCGCCAAGGGCCTCGAATTCCCGGTCGTCTTCCTGACCGGCATGGAGGACGGCGTCTTCCCGCACATGCGCTCCCTCGGCCAGGTCAAGGAGCTGGAGGAGGAGCGCCGCCTCGCGTACGTGGGCATCACGCGCGCGCGTGAGCGGCTCTATCTGACGCGGTCCTCGATGCGCAGCGCCTGGGGACAGCCCTCGTACAACCCGCCGTCGCGCTTCCTGGAGGAGATCCCGGAGGTCCATCTGGACTGGAAGCGGAAGGGCTCCGTCGGCGCACTGGCGTCCTCCGGGCCAGCGGCCGGAATCGCCTCCTCCTTGTCGTCGTCGCGCTCGCGCACCGGGGGCGCGCAGGGCTTCGCCACGCGCCGCGCCTCGGAGAAGCCGGTGGTCGCGCTGGCGATCGGGGACCGGGTCACGCACGACCAGTTCGGCCTCGGGACCGTGGTCGGAGTGAAGGGCACGGGAGCGAACGCCGAGGCGACGGTGGACTTCGGGGAGCCCAAGCCGAAGCGGCTGCTGCTGCGGTACGCGCCGGTGGAGAAGCTGTAGCGCCGCGGGCGGCGGCCGGAGTTACGTCGGGTCGAGGCCGTGGCTGCGCAGCCACGGCAGCGGGTCGATCGCCGAGCCGCCGCCGGGGCGCACCTCGAAGTGCAGGTGCGGTCCCGTGGAGTTGCCGGAGTTCCCGGAGAAGGCAATGGGGTCGCCTGCTTTGACGGGGCCGCTGGAGACCTTGTGCGTGGAGAGGTGGCAGTACCACGTCTCCGTGCCGTCCTTGGCGGTGACGATCGCCATGTTGCCGTAGGCGCTGTTCCACTTCGTGGAGACGACGCCATCGGTGGCGGCGAGCACCTCGGTGCCGTACGACACCGGGAAGTCGATCCCGGAGTGCGCGGACATCCAGTTGACGCCCGCCTGGCCGTAGTAGGCGCTCAGGCCATGCTGCTTGACCGGCAGCGCGAACTTGGGGCGCAGACGCTCCTTGCGCGCGGCTTCCTCGGCGGCCTTCTTCTCGGCGGCGACCTTCTCCGCCTTGAGGTCGATGCGCTCCTGGGTGCGGCTCGCGCGGTCGGCGAAGTCGCCGGCATCCGCGGAGAGGTTCGCCAGCTGGGTGTCGAGCTTGTTGTTGGCGGCGGAGGGCTGGACCGACGCGGGGTCCGGGGCCGATGCCGCCTGCGCCTCCTTCTCGTCGCCGCCGCCGAAGTCGCCCACGGAGGCGGCGGCGATACCCGCGACGCCCATCACACAGGCGGAGGGCACGGCGACGGTGAAGAGCGCGGAACGCTTGGCGGGGGAGCGGCGGCGGGCCCGCGAGCGGGTGCCGTGCGCGCGGTCCATGACCGGCGGCTCGTCGTCCTCGATGGAGCTGTGGCGGCTCGGCTCGACCGGACCGAGTGAATCGGCGGGAGCCTCGTCGGGCGTGAACTCGTGCCCGGTGGGGGTCGGTTGCGCGTAGGCCTCGGGGGAGTGAGCCGCCGAGGCGTAGGACCCGGTGTCGTAAGGCGAATGCTCGTACGGTTCGGGCGCCTCGTACGTGTCCGGGGCTCCGGGCGTGTCCTGGGGCTCGTACGCGCCGGGTGCCTCGTGCGTCACGAGCGTCTCGGGGGCGCCGTACGCCTCGTGGGTCCCGGTGGCGCCGTACGGCATCTCCTGGCCGCCGGAGTTCCACGCCGTCGCGTCGTACGCGCCGGTGTCGAAGGCCTGGGTCTCCCACTGGCCGGTCTGCTGCGGCTGATGCTGGTGCTGTGGCTGGTTCCAGGCGCCGGTCTCCCACTGGCCGGTGGCGTCGGGGCCCGGCTGCGCCGGAATGTCGGCGGCGAGGTGCTGATAGCCGCCGGTCGACCACATGGCGCTGGTGTCGTAGCTGCCGGTCTCGTACCCACTGGTGTCGTACGCGGCTTGGTGCTGCGCGGCGTACGGGTCGTAGTTCAGAGTCTGCTGCGTCCCCGTGGTGGACCACTGGCCGGTGTCGTAAGAACTGCCGGGCATGTCGCCGAAGAGCGGGTCGGACGCGAAGCTTCCGGTGTCGGGACCGGCCGTCGCATAGCTGCCTGTGGTGTCGAAGCTCCCCGTGGAGTAGCCGTCGTACCCGGTGTAGGCGCCGTGCTGGGTGCTCTGCTGGTCATACGCCGCGTAGGGCGCATAGTCGGCGGGTGCCGAGGCCGGGGGTGTCGAGCTCCCCGACGGGTGACGGTCGTTCACCAACTTCTCTTTCGCCTCGGCAGCAGGGGCAGAGCAGTGCGGCGACTGTACCCGGCGGTATGCGGGCGCGACAATCTTCGGCAGGTTTCACGCTCTCAGGAAACGGGCATTCGGCCGCCTTTCGGCGGTCTGCGGGCACAGCTTTGGCCCTGCGTTCGAGCTCCGTTCGACAAATTGCGTGCCCCGCGGGGTGCGTTTGCCGTCCTGACTTGCTCCTCAGGCCACGGTCAGACCGTTCTCGGCGCCCGCCACGGAGCTCCCCGGAGCAGGCAGATCGAGGGCCTGCCGGATTCCGGCGGCGACCGCGGGGTGCACGGGCAGGGCGAGATGACCGATACCGGAGACACGTACGTTCTGCGCGATCAGGTCGGGATGGTTGACGCAGGCCGTCTCGAGGGGAGCCATCAGCTGGTCCAGGTCGCTCCAGAAGCTCACGAAACGGGTCCGGCAGCCCGGCGCGGGCTCGCGCAGCTCCTCGATCACGTCCGAGCCGGGGCGCATCTGGCGCACGATCGGGTGTGCGTCGGCCAGCGGCACGACCCGCGTTCCCTCATGTGGGGTACCGAGGGTGACCAGCGTGCGGACGCGTTCGTCGCCGCCGAGGCGCTGCGCGTAATAGCGGGCTATCAGGCCGCCGAGACTGTGCCCGACGATGTCCACCTGGTGGTGTCCCGTGCGCTCGCAGATCTCCTCTATATGGCGGCCGAGTAACTCGGCCGCGGTGCGGATGTCGCAGGTGAGGGGGGAGTAGTTCAGGGACTCCACGTGCTGGCCGCCGTGCTGGGCAAGGGAGCGGCGCAGCAGGACGAAGACCGAGCGGTTGTCGATGAAGCCGTGCAGGAGGATGACCGGGGGCCGGCGCTCCGCGGGGAGCCGGGGCGCGTCGGGCGACGGCAGTTCGGCGGCGATCCTGCGTTCCTGGACGATGCCCGAGGGGTACAGGAGAAGGTGGCCGGCGAGGATCGCCACCTCGAGTGCGGTCGCTTTCAGCAGAGCCAGGGAGAGCCCCGCCAGTCTGGCGGGCAACATGAGGCATGGCGGGCGAAAGGGCAAGACCCTCGTGATGGTCATGGTCGACCTCCCGGTCGGCACGCGAGGGGACGGCTCTGTCCCCCGTGTGCCCGTAGTGGGGAGGCGTGGCGGAGGTCGTACGGCGGTACGTGGTCGGCGCCGGTGGCGCTCCGAATACCGGCGCTGTCGCCGATGCGCCGCATCACCACGGCGCGCGGCTGACGGCGCGGTGGCACGGCGACCTCGTTGCGGCTCCCCTTGCGCCGTCCCGCAAACGGTCCGCAGACCGCTGGATACGGGAGTGGCGCGCAGCGAACGTGTCCCATCGTGTGATTTCCCCCTCGCTCTCCACCGTGAAACTGCCGGGTGCGAGATGCTGGAGATAACGTTCGTTCACTTCCCCGGCCGGTGCGGCACGGGGTGCCAGTGCTTGGGCAGATGGATATCGGTACATGGAGGCAGTGATGGGTGTGGCAGCCGGTCCGATCCGCGTGGTGGTGGCGAAGCCGGGTCTCGACGGTCATGATCGCGGGGCCAAGGTGATCGCGAGGGCACTGCGTGACGCGGGTATGGAGGTCATCTACACCGGCCTGCATCAGACGCCCGAGCAGGTGGTGGACACCGCGATCCAGGAGGACGCCGACGCGATCGGCCTGTCCATCCTCTCCGGCGCCCACAACACGCTCTTCGCGCGGGTGATCGAGCTCCTCAAGGAGCGCGACGCGGAGGACATCAAGGTCTTCGGCGGCGGCATCATCCCCGAGGCGGACATCGCGCCGCTCAAGGAGAAGGGCGTCGCGGAGATCTTCACTCCCGGGGCGACCACCGCCTCGATCGTGGACTGGGTCCGGGCGAACGTCCGCCAGCCGGCGGGCACCTGACGGCCGCTGCCCTGCGACGCGGGCGCCAGGCCTCTCTTGCTCCGGGGCGCGGGCGTCCGGCCTCTCGCGCGGTGGAGCGAGGGTGCCCGGCCTCTCGCGCGGTGGAGCGAGGGTGCCTTGTCGGCCTCGCGCTGCGGTGAGGGTGGCCTTGCGGTTCTGTGGTGCGGCGGGAGCGGGCTGTCGGCTCCGTGCCGCGGTGAGGGTCGCTCGACGGCTTGGCGCCGTGGTGGGAGCGGCCCGCCGACCGCGTGCCGCGCAGAGAGCTGCTCGTCGGCTTGGGGCTGCCGCGGGGGCGGTTGGCTGCCTTCGCCTCGTGGTGGAGGGGTCCGGCTGCCGTTGCCTCGTGGCCGGGGCGTCGGTGAGGGTGGCCGACCGCCTCGGCTCGACAGTGGGGCTTCCTAAGATGACGGCACCTCCGGGTCTTCCGGCGCCGCACCCGGGCTCCCGGGCCCGGCGCCCAGCTCCGCCCGCATCGCCGCGCGTAGACGCAACGTACTGACCAGGCGCTGGAACGCCTCCGACCAGTAGCCGCCCGCCCCGGGGGAAGCGTCCTCCGGCTCGTCCGGCACCGCGGTCAGTGCGTCGAGACGGACCGCCTCCGCGGGGTCGAGGCAGCGCTCGGCCAAACCCATCACTCCGCTGAAACTCCAGGGGTAACTCCCGGCGTCACGCGCGATGTTCAGCGCGTCCACCACCGCCCTGCCCAGCGGCTCCGACCAGGGCAACGCGCACACGCCGAGCAGCTGGAACGCCTCCGAGAGGCCGTGCGTCGCGATGAACCCCGCGACCCAGCCGGCCCGCTCCCCGGCAGGCAGCGCGGCGAGGAGCTTCGCGCGCTCGGCGAGGGACGCCGCTCCGGGGCCCGCCGCGTCGGGCGACGAGGGAGCCCCGAGCAGCGCCCGGGACCAGAGCGCGTCACGCTGCCGCACAGCCGCGCGGCACCACGCGGCGTGCAGTTCGCTCTGCCAGTCGTCGGCCACGGGAAGCGCCACGATCTCGGCCGGGGTCCGCCCGCCGAGCCGCTCCGTCCAGGTCCCGAGCGGCGTCGCTTCGACCAACTGGCTGAGCCACCACGACCGTTCACCCCGACCGGACGGCGGCTTGGGGATGATGCCGTCCCGCTCCATGCCCGCGTCGCACTCGTGCGGTGCCTCGACCGTGAGCGTCGGCGTGCTTTTCGTGCCCTGCGCGTGGTCGATCGCCACGCACGAGGCGGCGCGGGCCGCCATCCGCGCGGCGAGGGCGGACGAGGGGAGCGCGGAGAGGAGCTCGGCCGCCGTCGCGCGGACGTTGCGGCTGCGGTCGGTGAGGGCCTGCTCCAGGAACGGCTCGTCGGCGTCGCACAGTTGGGTGCGCAGGGAGTCGAGGAACATCAGGCGGTCCTCCGCCCGTTCCGTGCTCCAGGTGGTGGCGAGCAGATCGCGCGCGGCGGCCGGGTCATGCGCCCGAACCGCCCCGAGCAGGGCGACCCGCTCGGCGAACAGCCCCTCCTCCCAAAGCTGCTGGACCTGTGCTGTCTCCTCCGGGGCGGGCAGGGACACCCCGCCGCCCGGGGTGGAACGGAGTGCGAACTTCCAGTCCGGGTTGAGCCGCGCGAGCCACAGAGCCCGCGGGCCCGCGAAGGCGAGCGCCTGCGGCCGGAGGTCCGTGCGCCCACGGGCCGCGTTCAGGAGGGCCGGAAGCATTTCGGGCGGGGCGGCGAAGCCGCGGTCGTTGGCCAGCGCCAGCCACTGCGGCAGCAGCTCCATCAGGTCGGGCACCGCGCCCCGGCGTCCGCCGCTGCCCGCGCCGGGGTGGTCGGTGAGCAGCGTGGCGAGCCTGCGCCGCGCCGCGGGCGGCACCAGAGGCCGGGGATCGTCCGCGGCAGGCTCCGGAGGCGCCGCGGCGGGCGCGGGGCGAAGACCGGCTCTGCGCCGGACGGTCTGCACGGCTGCTGCGTCCAGCAGAGCGGTCGGGGCGTCTTTGGGTTGGGCGTGCTGCGAGCCCTGAGTGTCGTTGGAGCCCTGAGTGTCCTTCGTAGGTACCGGAGGCGTGCGGCGGTCGGTGCCGAGGAGTGCGGCGGTGACCAGGTCTTCCCAGGGGACGACGGTCGCTTCGGTGAGTGCGGTGGTGCCGGTCATGTGGACTCCTCCCTCGGACGAATCACTCGGTCTTTCGTCTGGAACTGCCTTCTTGGATCTGCTGGATTTGCTGGATCTGCTGGGCCTACTGGCCTTGCTCGATCCGCCGTTCGCGTTCACGGAACACACCGGTGGCCGCAAGGCGGTGGGCGGTGTGGCGACGGTGGCGAGGCGTGGTGGTCAGCACAGGGCAACCGCCTCTCCCGATCCGCGCGGCCAGGCCGCCAGAGGGGTGAAGCCCTCGTGACCACATTCGCCGAAGACCGTCACCGGAGCGCCTCCGGAGAGTGCCACCAGCCGCCACAGACCCGCTCGAGACACCGCGGAAGGGGTGATGGGCAGCGCCGTGCCGCCTTCCGCGTCCGCCAGTTGCCACCCGTCGGACGAGGGACCCGGGAGCGGGGTCGGTATGACCTCGCTCAGTGTCACCGGCCAGGAATCCAGCCATGGGTCGTCCCGCAGCACATCGCCGTAGCGGTGCGCGGCTTGTTCCGTACGCATGCCGGGCGGCCGGGCTGCCGTCGGCGCGGGCGCGGTGAACTGTTCGCCCAGGTCAGCCCGCAACTGACCGGCGCCCGGATACGTGGTCAGCTCGGCGTCCAGTGCGAGGCCGACCGGCAGCGCGAGCGCGGGTGCGCGGCCCGCGGCTCCGTACGACAGGAGCATAGCCGTCCGCCCGGACTCCGCGCCGTGCAGCCAGATCCGGCGGGTGGTGAGCTTGCTGTCCGCCGTGTCGTACTGCGCGAGCACCAGCCAGTGGTCCCGCAGCGGCGGACCCTCCGCCGGCGTGGGCAGGCCTATGCGGGAGCGGACCGTGGCCGCCAGACCCTCCGGTAGTTGCTCGCGGTGCAGCCAGCCCTGGTCGAGGAGGTGGAGAAGCGCGCACTCCTCCAGCATCCGCACGGGCCAGCCAGGCCCGGAGGAGGGTATGGCCCCCAACTCCCGCACCCGCGCCGCCAGTCCGGGCGCCTGGGCGTCGACCATGCGGGCAGCGGTCTCCTCCCACAGTCCGTACCCCGACTGCTCGGCGGAGGCTATGCCGCCGCGCAGCAGGTCCGAGAGGCGCTGCTCCAGCTCCATCACTCCCGCCGTGACCCGCTCGGCCCGCCGCTCCGCCCTGCGGCGCGCGGCCTCGGGATCAGCGGGCGCCGAGCCCGGTGCCGCGTCCGAACTCCGCTTCTTCTCTGCTCTTTTGCGGCGTCCGGCCAGCCATTCCTCCGCCCAGGCCGGCGGCTGCTGTGCGTCGGGCTCCGATCCGAACGGCCCCTCGCCGGCCGCCCAGAGCAGCAGCAGCCCGAGCGCGTGCTTGCACGGGAACTTGCGGCTCGGACAACTGCATGTGTACGCCGGGGCTGCCGCGCCGGTGACGTCCGCGATGTCGACAACCGTCTGATACGGCTTGCTGCCACTTCCCTTGCACAGTCCCCACACCGTCCCCTCGCCCGAACTGCCCGCCTCCGACCATGGGCCGGCGACGCCGAGTTTGCTTCCCGCCTTGCGTGACGGGGCATCAGGTGCCAAGGCAAGGACCTGATCCGCCGTCCAGCGCACCCCCTGCTGAGTCATGTCATCGAAGGTAGATCCCACCACTGACAATCGATCCGGCACTCGGTATCTGTGCAGGTCAGCGGGGTGCCAGGGTCGATTGTCAGTGGCGTGGTGCACGGTTGGAATCACATCCGGGCCAGATGCGTCCGGACGAGTTGGAGGGGGATCGCTCCATGACCGTGTCCGTCGACTCGACGACCTCGACGACCGAGAACCAGCCCGGGAAGCAGAGCGTGCTGCGGCCGCACGCCGAGCACGATTTCGCCGCCGAACTCACCGCGCTCGCCGCGCAGGACGACCGGCCGCGCCCTGCCCGCTGGCGGCTCTCGCCATGGGCGGTCGCGACGTATCTGCTCGGTGGCACGCTGCCCGACGGAACGGTGATATCGCCGAAGTACGTGGGGCCGCGCCGCATCGTCGAGGTCGCCGTCACCACCCTCGCCACGGACCGCGCCCTGCTCCTGCTCGGCGTGCCCGGCACCGCGAAGACCTGGGTGTCCGAGCATCTGGCGGCCGCGGTCAGCGGAGACTCGACGCTGCTCGTGCAGGGCACCGCGGGGACGCCGGAAGAGGCGATCCGGTACGGCTGGAACTACGCGCAGCTGCTCGCGCACGGCCCCAGCCGCGACGCGCTCGTGCCGAGCCCCGTCATGCGGGCCATGTCCGACGGCATGACGGCGCGGGTCGAGGAGCTGACCCGCATCCCCGCCGACGTGCAGGACACGCTGATCACGATCCTCTCGGAAAAGACCCTGCCCATACCGGAGTTGGGCCAAGAGGTGCAGGCCGTCCGCGGCTTCAATCTGATAGCCACGGCCAACAACCGCGACCGCGGGGTCAACGACCTGTCGAGCGCGCTGCGCCGCCGCTTCAACACGGTGATCCTGCCGCTGCCGGAGAGCGCCGAAGCCGAGGTCGACATCGTCTCGCGCCGCGTCGACCAGATCGGGCGCTCGCTCGATCTGCCGACCGGGCCCGAGGGGATCGACGAGATACGCCGCGTCGTCACCGTCTTCCGCGAGCTGCGGGACGGAGTCACGGCCGACGGGCGTACGAAGGTGAAGTCGCCTAGCGGCACGCTCTCGACGGCCGAGGCCATCTCCGTCGTGACCAACGGTCTCGCTCTCGCCGCGCACTTCGGGGACGGCGTGCTGCGGCCGGGCGATGTCGCCGCGGGCATTCTCGGCGCGGTCGTGCGTGACCCGGCGGCGGACCGGGTGATCTGGCAGGAGTACCTGGAGGCGGTGGTCCGTGAGCGCGACGGCTGGAAGGACTTCTACCGCGCGTGCCGAGAGGTGAGCGTGTGACGGGCGGGGCGGGCCCGAGCGGGTCGGGTGCGGGCATGACGCTGGGTTGTTCGCGTGAGACGGGGAGGAGCGGACATGGACGACGAGGTGCGGGGGACGACTCGGGCTGGCGAGGGGCCGTTGCTGCTCGGGGTGAGGCATCACGGGCCGGGGTCCGCGCGTGCGGTGCGGGCCGCGCTCGAGGAGGGCGCCCCGCGCGTGGTGCTGATCGAGGGTCCGCCGGAGGCCGACGGCCTGGTGGCGCTCGCCGCTGACGAAGGGATGCGGCCACCGGTCGCGCTGCTCGCGCACGTGGTGGACGAGCCGGGCCGTTCGGCTTTCTGGCCGCTTGCCGAGTTCTCGCCGGAGTGGGTCGCGATCAAGTGGGCTGCGGCAGCCGGGGTTCCGGTCCGGTTCATGGACCTTCCGGCGGCGCATGCGCTGGCGCGGTCGGAGGGGACGGACGAGACGGCCGGGATGGAGGAGACGGAGGACACGGAGGGCGCCGCGGCTCCGGGGGGTGTGGACGCTGTGCGGATCGATCCGCTGGCGGTGCTCGCGGAGACGGCAGGGTACGACGATCCCGAGCGGTGGTGGGAGGACGTCGTCGAGCACCGGGGGGCGGGGGCGGACGCCTTCGCGCCGTTCGACGCGGTGGGCGAGGCCATGGGGGCGCTGCGCGAGGAGTACGGGACCGGTGGGCACGACCGTGACCTGGTGCGCGAGGCGTACATGAGGCTGGAAGTCCGTGCGGCACAGCGGGAGTTCGGGTCGGACGGAGTCGCGGTCGTGTGCGGGGCCTGGCATGTTCCCGCGCTGCGGCAGAAGGTGACCGTGGCGGCCGACCGGGCGCTGCTCAAGGGGCTGCCCAAGGTGAAGGTCGACATGACCTGGGTGCCCTGGACGCACCGCCGGCTCTCCCGGGCCAGTGGGTACGGCGCGGGGATCGCCTCACCCGGTTGGTACGGGCATCTGTTCAACGCGCCCGACCGTCCCGTCGAGCGCTGGCTGACGAAGGTCGCGCGACTGCTCAGGGACGAGGACAGGCTCGTGTCGTCCGCGCATGTCATCGAGGCGGTACGCCTCGCGGACACGCTCGCCGCGATGCGGGGGCGGCCGCTGCCGGGGCTGACCGAGACGACGGACGCGATCCGGGCGGTGATGTGCGAGGGCTCGGACGTGCCGCTCTCCCTCGTGCACGACAGGCTCGTCGTCGGGGACGTCCTCGGGGAGGTGCCTGACTCGGCGCCTGCCGTGCCGTTGCAGCGCGATCTCACCCGGCTCCAGCGGAAGCTGCGGCTCAAACCGGAGGCGCTGGAGCGGGAGTTGGAGCTCGACCTGCGCAAGGAGACGGACGCGGCACGCAGCAGGCTGCTGCATCGCCTCCGGCTGCTCGGGATCGGCTGGGGCGAGCCCGCCGTGTCACGGGGGAGTACGGGTACGTTCCGGGAGACCTGGCGGCTGCGGTGGGAGCCGGAGCTTTCCGTGAAGGTGGCGGAGGCGGGGGTGTGGGGGACGACCGTGCTGGGGGCGGCCACCGCCCGGGTGGAGTCCGATGCCGTCGGGGCCGGCGCCCTGGCCGATGTCACCGCGCTGGCCGAGCGGTGTCTGCTGGCCGAGTTGCCGGACGTGTTGCCGGTGGTGATGCGGGTCCTCGCGGACCGGGCGGCGCTGGACACGGACGTCGGGCATCTGGCGCAGGCGCTGCCCGCGCTGGTGCGGTCGCTTCGGTACGGGGATGTGCGGGGCACGGACACGGCCGCGCTCGCGGAGGTGGCCGTGGGGCTTGCCGAGCGGGTGTTCGTCGGGCTGCCGCCCGCCTGCTCGGGCCTCGATCAGGACGCCGCGCTCGAGATGCGGGGGCATGTGGACGCGGTGCACCAGGCGGTGGGCCTGCTCGGGGAGTTGGGCTCTGGCTCCGTGGGTGAAGGGGCGCCGGGCGTCCCGAGTGCCGCCGCGGCGGGCGCCGGTATGCGGAAGCGGTGGCACACCGTGCTGAGGGTGCTGGGGCAGCGGGACGGCGTTGCCGGGGTGGTGCGCGGGCGGTGCGTGCGGATCCTGATGGACGGCGGGGCGCTGGCCGAAGGTGAGGCCGCGCGGTTCATGGGGCTCGCCCTGTCCCGAGGAACGGAACCCGCTGAAGCCGCCGCCTGGATCGAGGGGTTCGTGGGCGGTGGGTCGGGGGGCGGCATGTTGCTCGTGCACGACGAGCGACTGCTGGGTCTTGTCGACGACTGGCTGACCGGGGTCCCTGACCGAGCCTTCACCGACGTACTGCCCCTGCTGCGGCGCACCTTCTCGGCCTACGAACCGGGCGTGCGGCGGACGCTGGGCGAGCTGGTGCGGCGCGGAACGGGGGAGGGCGGCGGCGGCCCGGCCGTCTCCGGCGGGATACCTGGCTTCGGGGCGGAGCTGGACGCGGAGCGCGCGGATGCGGTGCTGCCGGTGCTGAGTCTCTTGCTGGGGGGCGGTTTCGTGTCCGGGGACGGGGACGGGGCTGGGGTCCGGGTTGGTGGCGGTGGCGGTGGCGATGGTGTGTTTGTGGAGGTGGGTTGAGGGTGGAGGAAGCGGTGGATTTCGCGGGGGAGCGGATGCGCAGGTGGCGGCTTGTGCTGGGTGGGGGTGCGGCGGACGGTACGGGGTGCGAGCTCGTCGGGCGGGACGCGGCGATGGACGGGGCGCTCGGCGCGTTGTACGGGGGAGGGGACGGGGGGAAGAAGGACCGGGGGCGGGACCGTTCGGCGGGGCTCGGGGCGTCCGCGCCGTCCGTGTCGCGGTGGCTCGGGGACATCCGGACGTACTTCCCCTCGTCCGTGGTCCAGGTCATGCAGCGCGACGCCATCGAGCGGCTCGGCCTCTCCACGCTGCTCCTGGAGCCCGAGATGCTGGAGGCCGTCGAGGCCGACGTACATCTGGTGGGGACTCTTCTCTCCCTCAACAAGGCCATGCCGGAGACCACCAAGGAGACCGCTCGGGCCGTCGTGCGCAAGGTCGTCGAGGACCTGGAGAAGCGGCTCGCCACGCGTACCCGCGCCACCCTCACCGGCGCGCTCGACCGCAGCGCCCGTGTCAGCAGGCCGCGCCACCACGACATCGACTGGAACCGCACGATCGCGGTCAACCTCAAGAACTACCTGCCGCAGTACAAGACGATCGTGCCCGAGCGGCTCATCGGGTACGGGCGGGCGTCGCAGTCCGTGAAGAAGGAGGTCATCCTCTGCATCGACCAGTCGGGGTCGATGGCCGCGTCCGTCGTCTACGCCTCGGTGTTCGGCGCCGTGCTCGGCTCGATGCGGTCGCTCAACACGCGGCTCGTCGTCTTCGACACGAATGTCGTCGACCTCACCGATCAGCTCGATGATCCGGTGGATGTCCTGTTCGGCACGCAGCTGGGGGGCGGGACCGACATCAACCGGGCGCTCGCGTACTGCCAGTCGCAGATCACCCGGCCCGCCGACACCGTCGTCGTCCTCATCAGCGACCTCTACGAAGGGGGCATACGCAACGAGATGCTGAAGCGGGTCGCGGCGATGAAGGCGTCCGGGGTGCAGTTCGTGACGCTGCTCGCGCTCTCCGACGAGGGGACACCCGCGTACGACCGGGAGCACGCGGCGGCGCTCTCGGCGCTGGGCGCACCGGCCTTCGCCTGCACCCCGGACCTCTTCCCGGAGGTGATGGCGGCGGCGATCGAGAAGCGTCCCCTTCCCATACCGGACATGAATACGCATCGGTAACAGGGGGCTTGCGCGAGAGCGGGAGGCTCGTGCGAGGATCGGCGGGCCTCACTCCCGGAGCATTGTGTTCCGCGTGTCAGTTCCGCGTGTCCCGCCTCGCCCAGTAGAGGAACCCCCTCGTCTTGACTCCCGCAGCAGTCGCAGTCGCTCTGCCTGATGCCGCTGTGCGCGTGGTGCGCGCGGCGGCCGGGCGGCGTGTGCTGCAAGTGATGCTGCTGCTTGCCGGGTTGCTCGTCCTTGGCTTCCTCTGTGGGGAACGGGCGCACGCGGTGGACGGAGTTACGGCGGCACCGGAGCGTGCACGGGTGACCGAGCCTCTGCGGGAGCGGGTGGCCGAGCCGGTGCGCGACGTTGCGGTGGAGCCGGTGGTCGATGCCGCCGAGCCGGTGGCTGATGCCGCCGAGCCCGTGGTCCGGAGCGCGCGGGGTGCGGTGCGGCCGGTTGCGGAGAGCGCCACCGGAGTTGTTGAGGGTGCGTCGCCGCAGCGGGTGCTCCCTCAGAGGCCGCCCGGTGCTCCCGGGCTTCCCGACCTTCCGGGGCTCCCCAAGCTGCCCGGGATTCCCCACATCCCCGGCGCTCCCGCTCTCCCCGGCATCGATCCCGGCACCGACCCCGGTGCCGGCGACGACGCGGACCACGGTGCCGAGCCCCACTCTCCGGGGAGCGCCCACACCCCCGGCGTCGGCCGTGCGCACGAGGCGCGGGGCGAGTCCCCGTACGGCACCAGCCCCGGCACCGGCACCAGCGTCGGCACCAGCACTGCCACCGGCGTCACGTTCTCGGTCGGTCAGCAGGCACGCGGCGTCGTTCTGTTCGGCGGCGACACCTCCGACGACGCGCACCGCAGGGGGCACGAGTCGTTCCCGCCCGTGCGCGGGCCCGGCGATCCGGCGCGGACGCTGGGTGGCCAGGCGGCCGGTGACGGCAGTTCCGTGCGACACGGTGATCCGTGTGCGGCGGCGTTCGACAGCCGTGCGCCGGTGCGGCTTCTGCGGGGTGCCGGGGCCGTTCAGGTCCTCGCGCCGATCCGCGAACGGCACCGGGACATTCCCGAATTCCCTGGCTAGGGCAGCCCTTTCCCCGCGAAGACCTGCCGCGCGGGGGTGGCAAAGGTCTGCCCGCCGACCCGACGTATCCGGGTCGGATCCACAGCCAGAGTTCGAAGGATCTGAAGCACGCATGAACAAGAACATCCGTCGTTCCATCGTCATAGCCGCCGGTGTCACGGGCGCCTGGGCGCTCGGTTCCGCCGTCGCCAGTGCGGACGAGCTGCCCCAGCACTCTGTGGCCCTGCCGGACAACGCGTCCGACGCGGTCGCCGACGTCAGCGATGTTGTCGACGCCGCCGATGTCGCCGACGCCCAGGGCAAGGCGAAGTCCACCGTCGCCGATGCGAAGGCCGCAGCCCCGAAGGCCGCCGCCCCGAAGGCCGCAGCTCCCAAGGCCGCCGCCCCGAAGGCCCCCGCGGTCGAAGCCCCTGCCGCCACCACCCCCGACGTCAGCACCCCCGACGTCAGCACCCCCGACGCCAGCACCCCCGACGTCACCGCCCCCGGCGCCAGCACCCCCGAAGACTCCGTCGACTACCTCTTCGGCCCGCTCTCCGCCTTCGCCCCCGACGTCAAGGGCACAGCAGCGACCGCCACAGCGACCGCCGCCCCGATCGTCGACGAGACGGCCACGGCCGTGCTGCCGCCCGTCGCCGCCACCGCCGTCGACAGTGTCGTGCCGGTCGCCGGGCAGGCGGTCGGCGACGTCTCCTACCTGGCGCAGGGCGTGGTCGGCGACGTGACGCCGTTCGCCGGTGGGGTCGTCGGCGAGGTCCCGCCGTTCGCGCAGGGTGTCGTCGGCGACGACGTGCAGCCCTTCGCGGGCGGCGTCGTCGGTGCGGTGTCGCCGCTCGTGCAGACCGTCACCGACCAGGTGCGGCCCGTCGTGCGGGGCGTCGGCGGCAGCGCGGACGAGCTCGCGTACGGCGTCACGGGCGACGTCCGCCCCTTCGCGGGTGGCGTCGTCGGCCAGGTCTCGCCGTTCGCGCGGGACCTCACGGGCACCGTCGCCCCCGACGCGCGGTCCCTCGCCGGCAACGCCGTGACGGGCGTCCAGGGCGTGGCCGGCTCGGTCACCCCGGACTACCTGCCGACGTACGAGCAGGCGTACAACGCGACGTACGCCCTCTGACGGTCGGCGGCGAGACGGTAGCGGTCACAGCCGTGCGGCGGCGCGAGCTGTAGCCGCAGCTGCGTACAAAGCTGTAGCCGTGTACGCAGTTGCACCAGCAGTAACAGGAGCAAATGGGCGGCCTCTGTCACCACAGGGGCCGCCCTCCCCGTAGGCGTTCTCGCGATCTGTGACAGTCATCACCGCCCAAATGTGATCTGCGATTTAGGGACCTACGGCCCACGGCGATAACCTGCGAGACGGACATGCCGCGTACCGGACTCCGTCCTACGCCTCCCTTGTGACAGCGCAGTCACGTTGCCCTCCGCGGCACGCCCACGCAGACAGCTGACCACAAAGCAGCGAGATCGCAGCGAGATCACGGAAAAGGGACGGACGCGCGTGGACCTGTTCGAGTACCAGGCGAGGGACCTCTTCGCCAAGCACGGTGTACCGGTGCTGGCCGGTGAAGTCATCGACACGCCTGAGGCGGCGCGCGAGGCCACCGAGAAGCTGGGCGGCAAGTCGGTCGTCAAGGCACAGGTGAAGGTCGGTGGCCGCGGCAAGGCCGGCGGCGTGAAGCTGGCCGACAACCCCGACGAGGCCGTCGCTCGCGCGACGGACATCCTCGGGATGGACATCAAGGGCCACACGGTCCACAAGGTGATGATCGCCGAGCTGTCCCCGGAGATCGAGGCGGAGTACTACGTCTCGTACCTCCTCGACCGCACCAACCGCACCTTCCTGGCCATGGCGTCGGTGCAGGGCGGCATGGACATCGAGGAGGTCGCGGAGAAGACCCCCGAGGCCCTCGCGAAGGTCCCGGTCAACGCCGTCGAGGGCGTGGACATCGCCAAGGCCCGCGAGATCGTGGCCCAGGCGAAGTTCCCGGCCGACGTGGCCGAGGGTGTCGCCGAGGCCATGGTGACCCTGTGGGACACCTTCGTCGCCGAGGACGCGCTCCTCGTCGAGGTGAACCCGCTGGTCAAGACCAAGGACGGTCGCATCCTGGCCCTGGACGGCAAGGTCTCGCTCGACGAGAACGCCGACTTCCGCCAGGCCGACCACGAGGCCCTCGAGGACAAGGACGCAGCCAACCCGCTCGAGGCTGCCGCCAAGGCCAAGAACCTCAACTACGTCAAGCTCGACGGCGAGGTCGGCATCATCGGCAACGGCGCGGGTCTCGTCATGAGCACCCTCGACGTCGTCGCGTACGCCGGTGAGGCGCACGACAACGTCAAGCCGGCCAACTTCCTCGACATCGGCGGCGGCGCTTCGGCCGAGGTCATGGCGAACGGCCTGGAGATCATCCTCGGCGACCCGGACGTCAAGTCCGTCTTCGTCAACGTCTTCGGTGGCATCACCGCGTGCGACGAGGTCGCCAACGGCATCGTCCAGGCGCTCGAGCTGCTCAAGTCCAAGGGCGAGGCAGTCACCAAGCCGCTGGTCGTCCGTCTCGACGGCAACAACGCGGAGCTGGGTCGCAAGATCCTGTCGGACGCGAACCACCCGCTCGTACAGCGCGTGGACACCATGGACGGCGCGGCCGACAAGGCCGCCGAGCTCGCGGCTGCGAAGTAAGGGACCAGGTCAGAACACCATGGCTATCTTCCTGACCAAGGACAGCAAGGTCATCGTCCAGGGCATGACCGGTGCCACGGGCATGAAGCACACCAAGCTCATGCTGGGCGACGGCACGAACATCGTCGGTGGCGTGAACCCGCGCAAGGCCGGCACGTCCGTCGACTTCGACGGCACCGAGGTACCGGTCTTCGGCACCGTCGCCGAGGCGATGGAGAAGACGGGCGCCAACGTCTCCGTCCTCTTCGTGCCGCCGGCCTTCTCCAAGGCCGCCGTCGTCGAGGCGATCGACGCCGAGATCCCCCTCGCGGTCGTCATCACCGAGGGCATCGCCGTCCACGACTCCGCCGCCTTCTGGGCGTACGCGAAGTCGAAGGGCAACAAGACCCGCATCATCGGCCCGAACTGCCCCGGCCTCATCACCCCGGGCCAGTCGAACGCCGGCATCATCCCGGGCGACATCACGAAGCCGGGCCGCATCGGCCTGGTCTCGAAGTCCGGCACGCTGACGTACCAGATGATGTACGAGCTCCGTGACATCGGCTTCTCCTCGGCCGTCGGCATCGGTGGCGACCCGGTCATCGGCACGACGCACATCGACGCCCTCGAGGCGTTCGAGGCCGACCCCGACACCGACCTGATCGTCATGATCGGCGAGATCGGCGGCGACGCCGAGGAGCGTGCGGCGGACTACATCAAGGCCAACGTGACGAAGCCGGTCGTCGGCTACGTCGCCGGCTTCACCGCGCCCGAGGGCAAGACCATGGGCCACGCCGGCGCCATCGTCTCCGGCTCCTCCGGCACGGCTGCCGCCAAGAAGGAGGCCCTTGAGGCCGCGGGCGTCAAGGTCGGCAAGACGCCGACCGAGACGGCGAAGCTTGCGCGAGCGATCCTCGCGGGCTGAGTTTGCCTGAACCGTGTGAAAAGTGGGCCCGCATCTCTCTCACGAGAGGTGCGGGCCCACTTTCTTTTGTCTGCGGGCCGACCGTGGTTGCTCGCGCGGTTCCCCGCGCCCCCTTCGGAGTGCCCCTAACGGGCCAGCGGCGAAAGCCTCTCCGGGCCGCTCGACAGGTCCTCGCGGAGCTTCTTGTGCAGGATCTGGTCCTGGTACGTCAGGTGGCCGGGGCCCATCCTCGGCGGTACGCCGCTGATGGCCTTGCCGGGGGCCTGCGGCGGCTCGTAGTGCGTGGGGGCCGAGCGCAGCGTGAGGGCCGTGGCGCCGACGATCAGCGCCGTGAACGCGATCGCCGCCCGCGTCCAGAAGCGGGTGCGGTGTTCGCTGCCGGTGCGGACCCGGCCCGCGTTCGGGGGCTGAAGCTTCTCCGCGGCGCTCAGTTCGGCCAGGCGCTGGTGCAGGTCCTCGGGGGTCGCCGCCTGCTCGGGCAGCTTCTCGGCGAGCGCCTCGCGCGCGTGCAGGAGACGGCCCGCCGCCGCGGGCGTGCTCGCCTCCGTCTCGGCCGCGGTCTCGGGCAGGTCGAGCCCGACGCCGTCGTAGAGCAGGAGGGTGCGGCGCTGCGCGGGCGGCAGGCTCAGCAGCACCTTGAGGAAGGCGCGGTCGGCGGCCAGGGCGGGTGGCGCTGCCGGGTGCCGGTGGACGGGGCGCAGCCGGTGCCAGGGCGACATCGCGTACTCGTACGCCGCCGCGCGCACCCAGCCCGCCGGGTCGCGGTCGACGGCGACCTCGGGCCAGCGCTGCCAGGCGAGCTGGAAGGCGCGCTCCACGGATTCCTGGGCGAGGGTGCGGCGCCCGGTGAGGAGATAGGTCTGGCGTACGAGGCCGGGGGCGCAGGTGGTGCAGAGCGCGTCGAAGGCTTCGGCGGGGGTCGACCCGGCGGCGGGCCTGGTCGCCGCGGGCGCCGGCTCGGCGCGGGTGGCGGCCGTGGCCGTACGCGTCGCCGTCGCAGCAGCCGTGCTCGTCGCCGTCGCCCGCACCATCGGCTCGGGCGGCCGTGCGTGGCCGTTCATCGCCGCGCCCACCGGGATGCGCCCGGGGGTCGTGCCTTCCTTGGTGTCGACGGTCGGCTCCAGGTTCTGTGCCCAGCTGGGACGCCGCGCAGGGCGCTTGCCGGCCCGTTCGGTCCTGTCCGTGCTCCCGGCACCGGACCCGGCCCGCTCGTCCGCGATCTCGGCCAGCAGCTTCGCGTAGACGTCGCGTCTGCGCCCGCGTGGCGTCGAGCGTCCCGACTCCCAGGAGCGGACCGTCTCCCGGGTGACGCCCACCCGCGCGGCGACCTCGGTCTGGCTCAGGGACTTCGCCTCGCGCAGGCGGCGGCGTTCCTTGGGGGACGGCAACGAAGGGGATCCCCCCTGCTTGAGCGCTGATGAGCGCTTGGGTGCGGCAGGGCTCTGGGTCATGTCGGACTCTCCGCGCCGGGGACCGTGGGCCTTCGTGCGGCGGGGAGCCGGGCGCGGCTGATCCGTCGTACGAAAAAGTACATAAACGTATCTTGTGCGACACATCGGGTATTCGCCTGTTACGGGGAGAAAGCGCGTGTCGTTGGGAGCATGGCGCCGTGACTCAAATCACTGACCGCAGCTCTCCGTTGCCGCCCCTCAAACCGCTGATCGAGCGGTTCCGCGACCGCTCACCCGGACTGGCGACGTGCCTGTTCGGAGGCGCTGTCGCGGCAGGGCTCGGGCTCGGCTCGTGCGCCGTCATGGTGATGGTCCTCTGGATCAGCTCGCCCTATCCGGACAGCGGGCCCAGCGGGGCGCTGAACGTCGCGGCCTCCGTGTGGCTGCTCGCGCACGGCACGGAGCTGATCAGGACGGACACGCTTTCCGGGGCTCCGGCCCCGCTCGGCGTCACGCCCATGCTCCTGATGGTGCTTCCGTGCTGGCTGGCGCACCGGGCGGCGCGGGTCGCGGCGGATCCCGAGGAGCGGGGGATGGCGCCGCGGACCGCGTGGTGCGGGGTGGTCGGCGGCTATCTGCTGGTGGGCGCCGCCGCGACGCTGTACGCGGCCGGGGGTGAGCTGCGGCCTTCGTGGGGGAGCGCGGCCGTGCATCTGCCGGTGCTCGTGGCGGGGGCGGCGGCGGTGGGGGTCTGGACGGCGCTGGGGCGGCCTCCGGGGCCGCTGCCGGGTGTGGTGCGGGTGGGACTTCGCTTGCTGCCTGCGGGGGTACGTCCCTTCTTCGTACGCCGGTACGTCCGCGCCGTCACGCGGGCCGGGGCGGCGGGGGCGCTGGTGCTGCTCGGCGGTGGAGCGCTGCTGGCCGGGGTCTCCCTCGCGCTGCACGGCGGTCTGGCGAGGGCGTCGTTCGCGCAGGTCACGGACGTGTGGTCGGGCCGATTCGCGGTGCTGCTGCTCGCCGTGGCGCTGGTGCCGAACGCGGCGGTGTGGGGCGCGGCGTACGGCCTCGGGCCCGGTTTCGCGCTGGGCACGGGGAGCGTGGCGGGGCCGCTCGGCGTGAGCGCGGGGCCGATGCTGCCGGCGTTCCCGCTGCTGGCGGCGGTGCCGGTGGAGGGACCCGGGTCGCCGTTGACGTGGGCGGCGGGTGCGGTGCCGCTGGGTGCGGGGATCGCGGTGGCGTGGTTCACCGCGGCCGCGGCGGCGCCTGTCCGCGGGGAGCGGGACGAGGCGTGGTCACGGGGGCGGACGGCGCTGGTCGCGGGGGCGGCGGCGGTGCTGTGCGGGGTGGTCGTGGCGGGTCTTGCCGAGCTTGCGGGGGGCCCGATGGGGGTGGCCGTCCTGGCCGACTTCGGGCCCGTGTGGTGGCAGGCGGGGGCGGCGGCGGTGGGGTGGACCGGGGTGGTGGGGGTGCCGGTCGCTCTGGCGGTGCGGGGGTGGCGGCTGCGGAGCCGTAGGGCTGTGCCGCGGTGGTCGTGGCCGCGGTTGCCGCGGCCCCGCGTTCCGCGGTTGCGTACTCCTGGCTTCCGCGTGCCACGGCTTCCCCGGCGGCGTCCGAAGCCTGCGCCTGCGCCGACGCCGGTGCCGGCTGCTCCGGAGGTGTTCGAGCCGTACGACTTCCTGCCGGGGGCGGTGGGTGACTGGCACGAGGAGGGGGCTCGGGAGGCGCGGTGGGCGGCGTTGCGGGATGCGGGCGCGGGCGCGGGCGCTGAGGAGCGGCCTCCGGGGGCTTGAGGGCCCGGCATCCCTCGCGTGCACCGTAGCCGCAGCCGCCCCACGCCAGGCCCGCCGCTCCGCGCCGGATTCTTTCCCGCCCACCCGCCCGATTGCCCTGTGGTGTATCCGGGTGGGGGCTTGGGTGGTGCGTTTGGCTTGCGGCCGTCGCACCCGAGCCCGCCGCTTCGCGCCGGATTTTTTCCGCCCACCCACCCGATTACCCCGCGGCGTATCCGGTTGGGTGGGCGGCTCGGGTGGTGTACCCCTCTCCCGGCCACCCGCACCAAAGCGCGCCGCATCGCGCCCAACGGCCCCCCACCGGAGCACCCCGGGGCAATCGGGCGGGTGGGCGGGAAACACCGCCGCGAAGCGGCGTTCTGGCGAACAGGGACCAGCGGCTGATCCGGGGGCAAGAGGGCGGCCCCGGTTGAGGCCCCCCGGCCAGGGCTAGTCGCGCTCGGTCAGGAGGGGGCGCAGCTTTTCCGGCAGGAGGTCCTCGCACTGCTGCTGCGACTGGCTCGTGAGGGCGTCGCCCACGCAGGTGTAGTAGTCGCGGTACACCAGCTGCGCCGCGAACGTGGCCGCCACCAGCGCCAGCGCGAGCGACGCCGTCACCAGGCCGCTGATCGCCGCCGTCCGCTGCGGCTTCGTGCTCGCGGGGTCGGCCACCGGCTGCTGAGGGGCCGGCGCGGTCGGGTCCGGCTGCTTCGGCTTCGCCCGCAGCGAGCTGATGCCCCAGTTCAGCGCGAGCGCGCCCAGGAGCAGAGCCACGTACCGCCAGCCGAAGAGCGCGAAGAAGAAGGCCCACATGCCGGAGAGCAGGGCGTAGCGGGCGCGGCGCTGGGCCGGGTCCGTCGGGTCCCAGCGCATGCCGGAGCCGGGGCCGGAAGACCCCTCGGGGCCCTGGCCCCCGCCCTGCTGGCCGGGCCGCTCGCCGAAGCCGCCGCCCTGGGCGCGGCCGGGCTGCCGGTCGCTCCACTGGCTGCCCCAGGGGGAACGGCCCTGGTCGTCCGGGCCGTCGCCGCCGTTGCCGGGGCGGGGGCGCCACGGCTGGTCCGGGGTTCCCTCCGGCGGCGGCGCGAAGGGATTGTCGTCCTTCTTCCCGGAGCCGCCCGAGCCGGAAGCATCAGAAGAGGAGTCGGAGCCCCCAGACCCCCCAGACCCCCCGGAGTCCTGGGAGTCCTGCGGCGGGGACGACGGGCGGCCGTCGCGCAGCAGCGTCGAGCCGCGCTCCCCTCCATGCGTCAACCCGAACGCGAAGGACAGCGGGAGGCGGAGGCTACGGTCCGGCATCAGGTGTGCGTCTTCCCCTTGGTTGAGCGAACTTAAGGACGGTGTGACGTCATGTGACGTCTTGGTGCAGACGCTACCTTCCGGCCGCGCCCCCGTCCCGTGAGGGGCCGCACCGTGTGCCGGTATCGTTGCTGACGGTCGGCCGCTTCGTAGAGTTCCCCGTATCGCGGGGCATGAAGCTTTTGTACGACCCTACAAAGACGCACCTCCCGAGAAAGGGCCCCGCTGTGGCCAAGAGCCCTGTGGCCAAGCGCCTCGTCGTGCTGGTCTCCGGATCCGGTACGAATCTGCAGGCTCTGCTCGACAAGATCGCGACGGATGGGACGTCCGGCTACGGCGCCGAGATCGTCGCGGTCGGCGCCGACCGCGACGGCATCGTGGGGCTCGAACGTGCCGAGCAGGCCGGGATTCCCACCTTCGTCTGCCGGGTGAAGGACCACGCGACGCGCGACGAGTGGGACGCCGCCCTGGCGGAGGCGACCGCCTCGTACGAGCCCGATCTGGTCGTGTCGGCGGGGTTCATGAAGATCGTGGGGAAGCGATTCCTCGCACGGTTCGGCGGCCGGTTCGTCAATACGCACCCCGCCCTGCTGCCCAGCTTCCCCGGGGCCCACGGCGTACGCGACGCGCTCGCGTACGGCGCGAAGGTCACGGGATGCACCGTCCACTTCGTCGACGACGGCGTCGACACCGGCCCGGTCATCGCCCAGGGCGTGGTCCCGGTCGGGGATGAGGACGACGAGAGCGCTCTGCACGAGCGCATCAAGGAAGTCGAGCGAAGGCTGCTCGTCGATGTCGTGGGGCGTCTGGCCCGTAACGGCTACCGCATTGAGGGACGAAAGGTACTTATCCCGTGACCGCCGAAGGTACGCACGGTTCGCAGCGCCCCATCAAGCGCGCGCTCATCAGTGTCTATGAGAAGACCGGGCTCGAGGAGCTCGCGCGCGGGCTGCACGAGTCCGGCGTCGAGCTCGTCTCGACCGGTTCGACCGCCGCGAAGATCGCCGCCGCCGGGGTGCCCGTCACCAAGGTCGAGGAGCTGACCGGCTTTCCCGAGTGCCTGGACGGCCGGGTCAAGACGCTGCACCCGCGCGTGCACGCCGGGATCCTCGCCGACCTGCGCCTGGAGGACCACCGGCGCCAGCTCGCCGAGCTCGGCATCGAGCCGTTCCAGCTGGTCGTCGTGAACCTCTACCCCTTCAAGGCGACCGTGGCCTCGGGCGCGACGCCCGACGAGTGCGTGGAGCAGATCGACATCGGCGGCCCCTCGATGGTTCGCGCCGCCGCCAAGAACCACCCCTCGGTGTCGGTCATCACGAGCCCCTCCCGGTACGCCGACGTGCTCGCCGCCGTCCGTGACGGAGGCTTCGACCTGACCGCGCGCAAGCGGCTTGCCGCCGAAGCGTTCCGGCACACCGCCGAGTACGACCTCGCGGTCGCCTCATGGTTCGCGGACGACTACGCGGCCGACGGCACCTCGGACTTCCCCGAGTTCCTGGGCAGCGCGTACACCCGCAAGAACGTCCTGCGCTACGGCGAGAACCCGCACCAGGGCGCCGCCCTCTACGTCGACGGCAATGGCGGCCTCGCCGAGGCCGAGCAGCTGCACGGCAAGGAGATGTCGTACAACAACTACACGGACACGGACGCCGCGCGCCGTGCCGCGTACGACCACGACGACCCCTGCGTCGCGATCATCAAGCACGCCAACCCCTGCGGCATCGCGATCGGTTCGAACGTCGCCGAGGCGCACCGCAAGGCGCACGCCTGTGACCCGCTCTCCGCGTTCGGCGGCGTCATCGCCGTCAACCGCCCGGTCTCCAAGGAGATGGCGGAGCAGGTCGCCGACATCTTCACCGAGGTCATCGTCGCGCCGGAGTACGAGGACGGCGCTCTCGAGGTCCTCACGAAGAAGAAGAACATCCGCGTCCTGCGCTCCCACGCGGCCCCGTCCAACACGGTCGCCCGCGAAAGCAATTGGGAACGTAAGCAGATCGACGGCGGCGCGCTCCTCCAGGTCACCGACCGCCTCCAGGCCGACGGCGACAACCCCGCCAACTGGACGCTCGCCACGGGCGATGCGCTCAACGCGGGCGAGCTCGCCGAGCTTGCCTTCGCCTGGAAGGCGTCGCGCGCGGTGAAGTCCAACGCGATCCTGCTCGCCAAGGACGGCGCGTCCGTCGGCGTCGGCATGGGTCAGGTCAACCGCGTCGACTCCGCGAAGCTCGCCGTCGAGCGGGCGGGCGAGGAGCGCGCGCACGGTGCGTACGCCGCGTCCGACGCGTTCTTCCCGTTCCCCGACGGCCTGGAGATCCTGACCGCCGCGGGCGTCAAGGCCGTGGTGCAGCCGGGCGGTTCGGTCCGCGACGAGCTGGTGGTCGAGGCCGCGAAGAAGGCGGGCGTGACGATGTACTTCACGGGCACGCGGCACTTCTTCCACTGATTCCACTGAGCGATACCCGTACCCGTACAGAGCGGTGGCCGCGCCCTTTCCCCAAGGGCGCGGCCACCGTTGCTTCGTTCTCGCCTCAGTAGCGGGGGCGGTTGAACCACGCGGTGCCGCTGGGGACGACCGGGGCGATCGTGATGATGACGGCGAACACGACCCAGATCAGCGGGAGGATGATGGCGCTCGCGAGGCCGGAGTCGAGGCCGACGAAGAGGCCGATCAGGCCGAGGATGCCACCGAGCGCGCCGTAGACCACCGTGGTGATCCGGACGCCCTGGCCGCCGCGGCTGAACTTCACGCCGAGCGTGATGGAGAGCACCGCGAGCGCCGCCGCGATGAGAGCGCCGATGATCGCGATGCCTGCCACCGCGTCGCCCGCCTCGCCCATGCCGCTCAGGCCGAGGTCCTCGCCGCTGTCACCGGCGTCGCTCGCGATCGCACCCACGTAGAGGTAGATGATCGCGAAAAGTATCTGCACCGCGGAGATCAGGAACAGGAAGACGCGCGCCGTGACCAGGAGACCCGGCATCGACTGCTGCATCATGTTGCCGCCCGGGTAACCGGGGTACGCCGGCTGCTGCGGGTAGCCGTAGCCCTGCTGCGGCGGGACGCCGGGCGGGGCCTGCGGGTAGCCGTACCCGGGAGCGGCCGGGGGCTGCTGGGGCGGCTGCCCGTAAGGGTTGTTCGGGTCGCCGTAACTCATGGCGGTCTTCCTCCGTCGGGTAATGCGGGGACGACGCGGCACATCACGGAGGAGAGTTCTACAGATGCGGTCCGTCCCCCCGACACTGCCCGCGGCACTGTGACGCATATCGTTCTTTAGGCCAGGCTTATTTGTCCAGCCGCACTCACTATGTGTTGTGCAAGTGCAACAGAGCTGGTCAGGTCTCGGGACACAGCTGGGACACAGCCGGGCCGCGGCGGCGCCCTGATTGGTACCGGGCGGGTCTCATCCGGGAAGATGGAGTCATGACCGCCCAGATTCTCGATGGCAAGGCCACCGCAGCCGCGATCAAGTCCGCACTGACCGTCCGCGTGGCGGCCCTGAAGGAGAGGGGCTTCACGCCCGGCCTCGGGACTGTTCTGGTCGGCGACGACCCGGGCAGCCAGAAGTACGTCGCGGGCAAGCACCGCGACTGCGCGCAGGTCGGCATCGCCTCCATCCAGCGTGAACTTCCCGCCACCGCCACGCAGGACGAGATCGAGGCCGTCGTCCGCGAGCTCAACGAAGACCCCGCCTGCACCGGTTACATCGTGCAGCTCCCGCTGCCCAAGGGCATCGACGAGAACCGCGTCCTCGAACTGATGGACCCGGACAAGGACGCCGACGGCCTGCACCCGATGAACCTCGGCCGCCTCGTCCTGAACGAGCCCGCGCCGCTGCCCTGCACGCCGAACGGCGTGATCACGCTGCTCCGCCAGCACGGCGTGGAGATCAACGGCGCCGAGGTCGTGGTCGTCGGCCGCGGTGTGACGATCGGCCGCTCCATGCCGCTGCTGCTCACCCGCCGCTCGGAGAACGCGACGGTGACGCAGTGCCACACCGGCACGCGCGACCTCTCCACGCACCTGAAGCAGGCCGACATCATCGTGGCCGCCGCGGGCGTCCCGCACCTGATCAAGCCCGAGGACGTGAAGCCGGGCGCCGCCATCCTGGACGTCGGCGTCTCCCGCGACGAATCCGGCAAGATCGTCGGTGACGTTCACCCGGGCGTCCACGAGGTCGCCGGGTGGATCTCGCCGAACCCCGGTGGCGTGGGCCCGATGACGCGCGCCCAGCTGCTCGTCAACGTCGTAGAGGCCGCCGAGCGCGCCGCGTCCGCCGCCGCGAGCTGAACCGGGAAGGGTGCAGCCCATGAGCGCAGAACCTGAGCAAGGGGCGACGCCGGCCAAGGTCCCGGAGGCCGAGGCGGCGGAGGCCGAGGCGGTGGAGGACACCGAGGCCAAGGGTGCCGTCAGCGCCCCCGGTCCCGACGGGCCGAAGAAGACCACGCGGCGCTTCCCGCTCCTGACCCGCGACACCGCGCGGCCCGAGGGCGGCGGCCGGGCCGCGGCCGGCGACGCCCCGGCGCCCGCCCGGCAGTGGCCGCTGCTCAGCGTGCTCTCGACGGTGGGGCTCGGGCTGCTGCTCACGGCCTTCGACGTGTTCCGCGCCGGCACGATCCTGATCGGCCTCGCGCTGATCGGGGGCGCCGTCATGCGGTGGGCGCTGCCCGGCGTCGGCATGCTTGCGGTGCGCTCGCGCTTCACGGACATGGTCACGTACGGCGCCCTTGGTGCCGTCATCGTCTTGCTCGCGCTGATGGCGCAGCCGAACGGGATGCAGGTCCCGTTCCTCGACGGCATCCTGCACTTCACGATCAGCAGTTAGCGCGGGGCCCGGCGGGCGGCCTTGACCCGCGCGCGCGAAGGCGGCAGCCCGTCCTCTCCCCCGGGGAGGACGGGCTGCCGTCGTTTTCCGGTGCGCTACGAGCGCAGCTTCTTCCAGGTCTTCGGGCCGACGATGCCGTCCCACTCACCGGGCGTGCCCGGGAAGCTCTTCTTCTGGAACTTGTAGACGGCGTTGTAGGTCTTGTCGCCGTACAGGCCGTCGGCCTTCAGGCTCGGGTAGCCGTGGAACAGCTTCAGCAGGCACTGGACCTCGGCCACCTGCTTCTTGGGACTGCCGGACTTGGTGATGGCCGTGCCCGAGTACAGCTCGCTGGCGCAGTTGTACTCGGCGGCGGCACGCGGAGCGGCCTGCGGCGCCGCGAACGCCCCGACGGCCGGGGCGACGGCGAGACCGCTGCCCAGGGCCACGGTGGCCGTGGCGAGAGCGAGTCGCTTACGGATGTTCCTCATGGTGTCTTCCCCTTCAGGTCCCGGGCCGGGTCCCCCCGTTGGGTCCCCCGACGGCCCGCGATCCGTGTGGCCCCGGTGGTCGGCCGGTGCCGTGGTGCTGGAGCAAGAAGTTACGGCGGCGGGGCGGGGGCGTCGTCCCGTGCCGGGTTGAGCTTCGGGCACGCCCCGCGGAGTACCGCCGCGGTTCCTGCAACTTCCGCGGTACCGCGGGAGTTTGACGTTCCGTCGCCCGCACCGGGGCTACGCTGCGGCGATGCGGATCCGCCCCCTCGTCGCCGACACGTCGATCGCGGTCGCCCTGACCACGGTCGCCGTACTCCTCGGCCAGGAGTCGGTGCGGCAGGGGTGGCCCGAACTCGACGCGCGGGGTTACGCGTTGGTGGCGCTCGCCAATGTGCCGATCGCCTTCCGCTCCAGGGCGCCGCTCGCGGTCCTGCTCCTGGTGCACCTGGTCTGGGCGGGGTACGTCACCCTCGGCTACTGGCCCGTCGTCAACACCTTCGCGCCCATGCTCGCCGTCTACACGGTCGCGGCCCTGCGGCCCCCGCGCGTCTCCGTCCCCTGCGCCGCGCTGATGAGCGCCGTCTGGATCTATGCGGGCCTGGTGAGCGAGGGCGCCGCGATGGCGTCCGTGGCCGGGCAGGCCATCGGGTTCCCCCTGGTGATCTGGCGGTTCGGGTACGTCGCCCGCCGGTCCGCCGAGCTGGCACGGCAGCTCAAGCGCGAGCAGGACGAGCGGGCGCGGCGCGAGGTCGCCGAGGAACGCGGGCGCATAGCGAGGGAGTTGCACGACGTCGTCGCGCACCACATGTCGGTGATCTCCGTGCAGGCGGGCCTCGCGAAGTTCGTCTTCACCTCGGACCCGGCCACCGCCCATGCCGCGCTCTCCACCATCTCCGGCACCAGCGGTGAGGCGCTGGAGGAGCTGCGCCGCATGCTGCGGGTGCTGCGGGCGCGGGAGGACGGCGACGGCGCCCCCGACGCCCCGATGCCCGGTCTCGCGCGGCTCGGCGAGATGGTCGAGCGGGTGCGGGCCGGGGGAGTGGCGGTCGAGCTGCGCGTCGAGGGCGCGCGGCGGCAGCTCGCACCGGGGGTCGAACTGTGCGCGTACCGAGTGGTGCAGGAGGCCCTGACCAACGTACTGAAGCATGCGCGAGGCTCGGCCGCGCTGGTCGAACTGCACTACCGGCAGCACCACTTGGCGGTCTCGGTCACCAATGACGGGGAGGGGGTGATTCCGGACAGAGTGGTCACGGGAAGCGGCCATGGGTTGATTGGTATGCGGGAGCGGGCCAAGCTCTACGGCGGGACGATCAGCATCGGCCCGCTGGGGGAGGGAGGGTTCGCCGTGCGCCTGACCCTGCCGACCTCCGCGCAGGCCGCATCGCAGGGGGACGGCGCGACTTAGATGACCAGGGTGCTCGTGGTCGACGACCAGTTCCTCATCCGGGCCGGTCTTGCGGGGCTGTTGCGTGCCGCGCCCGGTATCGAGGTCGTCGGTGAGGCGGGTGACGGCGCGGAAGCCGTCGCCCTCGCCGCGACGACCCGGCCCGACGTGATCCTGATGGACATCCGCATGCCCGGCATGAGCGGCATCGTGGCCACCGAGAAGATCCTCGCCGAGGCCCCCGACCCGCCGCCGCGCATCCTGGTGCTCACCACGTTCGACCTCGACGAGTACGTGTACGGGGCGCTGCGGGCCGGAGCGTCGGGATTCCTGCTCAAGGACTCCGGGCCCGAGCGCCTGCTCGCCGCGGTGGCCGCCGTCGGTGGCGGTGACGCGCTCTTCGCACCCAGCGTCACCTGCCGCCTGGTGGACGCCTTCGCCCGGCAGGCCGGGGCCGGAGCCGCGGCCGGTGACCGTGCCGAGCCGCCGCCCGATCTGCGGGCGCTGACCCTGCGCGAGGTCGAGGTCCTGAAGCTGATCGCCACGGGCCTGTCCAACGCGGACATCGCCGAGCGGCTCTACATCAGCGAGGCCACCGTCAAGACCCACCTCAACCGGACGATGACCAAACTCGACCTGGACAGCAGGGCGCAGGCCGTCGTGGTGGCGTACGAGACGGGCCTCGTCACGCCGGGCGGCCACGGCCGCTGATCCGGAGGCCGTGAGGCCGTGAGGCCGTGAGGCCGTGAAGACGTGAGGACGTGAAGACGGCGCCCGTCCTCTCCCCCGTGGGAGGACGAGCGCCGCCCGTTCTTGGGGAGCCGCTCCAACGGGATACAGCGTCATGCCCCCGCCAACTCCGTACAAGGGATGCCTTGCCCCTGTGGCATGGAGGTGACCATTCCGCAATGGTGTCCCCGCACCGCCGCGGCGGGCGTCCCGCGCGGAAGGAACCACTTCGGGTCGCCCAGCCGTCATCGGGGCAAACTGGGCCCATGCTGGGGGTGAAGCATGAGTGCTGCCTGGCAGCCGCTTCCCGAGACACTTCCGCCGGAAGTACGGCATTTCGTCGAACAGCTGCGGCTGCTCAAGGACCGCACCGGCCTGAGCCTGGTCGCGCTCGGCGAGGAGACGGCCTACAGCAAGTCCTCCTGGCAGCGTTACCTCAACGGCAGACAGCCACCGCCCCGGCAGGCGGTCGCGGCGCTGTGCCGGGTGGCGGGGGCGGACGGCGAACGGTACGGCGCGCACTGGGAGTTGGCGGTACGGGTGTGGCCCCGGGCCGGTGCGGGCAGTTCGGGCGGTACGGGCGGTTCGGGGCCCTCGGCGGTCGAGGCCGAGGAGGCCGTGCCCGCTGCCCGGCCGAGCGGGCCACGGCGGCCTTCGCGTGCGCGCCGCCCGGCGTGGTCATGGCGTTCCGCCGCCGGTGTCACCACGCTCCTCGTCCTCATGGTGCTGCTCGAAGGGGTGCTGCGCTACCTCCTGCGGTAGGGCCCCGCCACGACGTGGCGAGGCCCTGGCAGGGGGTGTGGGTGCGGTTGTGGATGGAGTCGCGGGTCAGCCGCGCCAGTTGTACGCCGCCTTCTTCCACTTTCCGTGGATCTTCACGTAGTACGTGCCGGAGAGGCGCTTGAAGCCGGCGTCGTGCTGGTAGCCGCTGTAGGTGACGTGACCGCCGCCGCCCGGACCGTTCAGGAAGTCGTCCGCGACGCCGAACGTCTCCTTGCCGACGATGCCGTCGACGTCCTCCACGTCCTCGCGCTGCTGCCACCACTTGGTGGCCGACTCGGTCCTGCGGCCGAAGTTGCCGTCGATGTCCCACTTCGTGAACGTGTGCCGCTTGCCGGCGCTGTCCTTCCACTTGGCGCCGTCGGCGTACAGGACGGTCTGCCAGAGGCGCGTGGCGTTGCTGTTCGCGTGGCTGTGGCGGGACAGAGTGCCCTCGTCGCCCCAGTCGTTGTACGCGGCGCCCTTGCCGTCGACGACGTGTGGCCCGCCGGCCTGCGCGAACGACGCGGTGCCGCCGAGCGCGATCGCCGCCCCCGCCGTCACGGCGACCGCCGAGCCGAGCAGCCGCTTCGACCTGCCCTTGCTGATACGCATGTGATCCCCCTAGGTGGTGCGTTGACGTCTCCGATGCTTCCTGCCTGCGGCGTTTCACAAAAGGGTCAACCCGTGCAATCGGGACGCTTTGGGACGTCCCAGGTCGCTACCAGGGGTTCCGCATCGTGGAGCGGGACGGCGGTGGGACACTGGACGCCGGGCCGCAGGGAGTGCGACGGTGCACGCCAGTGGCCCGGATGCTCCCGTACGCCCCCCGTCCGGGAACTGACATCCTGACTTTCGGCATCCCTCTGGGTAGTCCATGGTCGGGAGCAGCGGGGGCTGCCCCATGGGCAGAGCGGGGGAGACCACGCGCGGGGGCAAGTTGGCACGTACGGGGGGAATAGGGGGAGTAATGCCTCGTTGGAAGGCGCTACCGGATGAGCTCGACCCGCAGGTCAGGGAGTTCGCCAGTCAGCTGCGCAGGCTCGTCGACCGCAGTGGTCTGAGCATTGCCGCGGTGTCGGACCGCACCGGGTACAGCAAGACGTCGTGGGAGCGCTATCTGAACGGGCGGCTCCTCGCTCCGAAGGGTGCGATCGTCGCGCTCGCCGAGGTGACGGGCACCAACCCGGTGCACCTCATCACCATGTGGGAGCTCGCCGAGCGCGCGTGGAGCCGCTCCGAGATGCGGCACGACATGACCATGCAGGCGATCCGGATCTCCCAGGCGCGGGCCGCGCTCGGCGAGACGGGTCCCAACCCGCCCAAGAGCAAGGGCGGCGGCACGGCACGCAACGGCGCCGCGGGCGCGGGCGCGGGCGCGAGTGCGGGCGCCGGCGTCGATTCCGCCGACCGCCCCGATCGGCCCGGCCACGCCGCCCGACCGGGCGGCAGCGTCACCGGGGTCGCGGGACCCGCGGGTGTCTCGCCCACGGCGCCGCCGCAGCAGCCGTCGTACTCAAGCGCGAGTGCAAGTGCCGGTGCACGCGCCGGTGGAGGCGCCGGTGGAGGCGCGGGCGGAGGCGTGGGCGACCCGGGAGTCGTCCTGGGCCCGCCCGGTGCCTACGAGCCGGGCCAGGGCGGGGACTCGCCCGACCGGCAGCGGCGGCGCAGGAAGCTGACGATGTTCCTCGCGGGCGTCGTCGGCGCGCTCGTCGTCATAGCCGTCGCCGTCTTCCTGACGGACTTCGGCAAGGGCGACAAGGGCGACGAGAGCGCCAAGCCGTCGGCGTCGCCGAGCACCAGCGACAAGGATCTGCCCGCGGGCGTCGAGTGCAGCGGCAAGAGCTGCACCGGCAAGGACCCGGAGACCATGGGCTGCGGCGGCGAGTTGGCGGGTACGACGACGCGCGCGACGGTGGGCAAGGCCCTGATCGAGGTCCGTTACAGCAAGACGTGCGGGGCGGCCTGGGCGCGCATCACGCAGGCGGCGCCGGGCGACAAGGTCACGATCTCCGGTACCGGAGGCGCCGAACAGAACGGCACGGTGAACGCGGACTTCGACGCGTACACACCGATGGTGGCCGTCAAGGACGGTGCGTCGGCCAAGGCGTGCGCGACCCTCAAAGCCGGACAGACCGGCTGCACCAAGTAAGTACAGCCGGTCCGCGCGCCGGGGGTGGCCACCGGGAGGTGGCGGCCACCACAGGGGGGGAGCGTGGCGGCCGCCTGGGGGTGTGACCACTCCCGTGGGGGTACTGGTTCGTGTGCCCGGGGTCGCGTGAGCCATGCCTGTCGATTTCGGAGAAATTTTTCGGAGGGCCGGACACGGGCCGCGAACCGCCGCCGACCAGCGCGGACGGATCTTTGTGGGGTGGGCCACACCCTCCCGGGGCTCGGGGGTGGGCGGGGCGCGATAGCCTGACGGCGGATCTCTCTTGATGCCAAGAGATCGATCATCGAGAGGCGATCGACGAGGGCGTCGGCAGGGGATCCAGCACAAGGGGCAGGGACCCCCACCGCCAGCTGTCTTACGGAGATCGCCATGACCCGCACTCCCGTGAATGTCACCGTCACCGGCGCGGCCGGCCAGATCGGCTACGCGCTGCTCTTCCGCATCGCCTCCGGCCACCTGCTCGGCGCGGACGTGCCGGTCAATCTGCGACTGCTCGAGATCACGCCGGCCCTGAAGGCCGCCGAGGGCACCGCCATGGAGCTCGACGACTGTGCCTTCCCGCTGCTGAACTCGATCGAGATCAGCGACGACCCGAACGTCGCCTTCTCCGGCGCCAACGTCGCCCTCCTCGTCGGCGCCCGCCCCCGCACCAAGGGCATGGAGCGCGGCGACCTGCTCTCCGCCAACGGCGGCATCTTCAAGCCGCAGGGCAAGGCGATCAACGACAACGCCGCGGACGACATCAAGGTCCTCGTCGTGGGCAACCCGGCCAACACCAACGCGCTCATCGCGCAGGCCGCCGCCCCGGACGTACCGGCCGAGCGCTTCACCGCGATGACCCGCCTGGACCACAACCGCGCGCTCTCGCAGCTGTCGAAGAAGACCGGCGCCCCGGTCTCCGACATCAAGCGCCTGACCATCTGGGGCAACCACTCGGCCACCCAGTACCCCGACATCTTCCACGCGGAGATCGCCGGCAAGAACGCGGCGGACGTCGTGAGCGACCAGTCCTGGCTCGCCGACGACTTCATCCCGACCGTCGCCAAGCGCGGCGCCGCGATCATCGAGGCCCGTGGCGCGTCCTCGGCCGCCTCCGCCGCCAACGCCGCCATCGACCACGTCCACACGTGGGTGAACGGCACGGCCGCCGGTGACTGGACCTCCATGGGTATCCCCTCGGACGGTTCGTACGGCGTTCCGGAGGGCCTCATCTCGTCCTTCCCCGTCACCACCAAGGACGGCAAGTACGAGATCGTCCAGGGCCTGGAGATCAACGACTTCTCCCGCACGCGCATCGACGCGTCGGTGCAGGAGCTCACCGAGGAGCGCGAGGCGGTTCGCGGCCTCGGCCTCATCTAGGACCCGCTCACGTACGACCGCGGTCGTACGCGCGTACCTTCACCTCGCCCCCGGCGGCCGTTCGTTCGGCAGCCGGGGGCGAGGTGCGTCCGGCCCGGTGGCCGATGGTCACGAACACCGCGGCGGCCACCACCACGAGACCCACGGTCCGCAGCGCCGCCTCCATCCCGGAGGCGAACCCCGGGTGCGAGGCCATGACCGTCCCCGTGACGGCCACGCCGAGCGCCGCGCCGATCTCGCGGGCCGACGTGCCGAGCCCCGAGCCGAGCCCCGCCTGGTGCGGCGGCAGCGAGGAGACGACGCCCAGGGTGAGCGCGGGCATGCACATTCCCGCGCCCGCGGAGATGACGAGCAGCCAGCACGCGTACGCCGCGTAGGGCGTGCCCGCGTCCGCCGTGGACGCGCCGAGCAGACCGAGCCCGATCAGGAGCAGTCCGCCGCCCACCAGCGGACGTGGCCGCTTCGAATGGCGGGCGGCGATCCTGGGGATCAGCACCATGCCGACGGTGAGCGGCAGGATGGCCAGGCCCGCGCGGGCGGCGCCGTACCCCTTCACGTACTGCAGGTACTGCGAGTTGACGTAGAAGAGCGCGAAGAGGCCGAAGAAGGACGCCGCCGTGCCGAGGGACGCGGCCCGCAGCCGCCGGGACCTGAAGACGCGCGGGTCGAAGAGCGGCGAGCGCGAGCGCAGGGCGTGCGCCACGAACGCGCCGATGAGCGCGGCGCCCAGGGCGAAGGCAAAGAGGATGCGCGGCGAAGTCCAGCCGTACATCGGGCTCTCGATGATGCCGAAGAGCACCGCGAAGAGACCACCGGTCAGGAGGACCGCGCCGAGCGGATCGATGGCGGCGTCGGCCGACGTCTCCGTACGCGGAGCCGTGCGCGCCACGGCCAGAGCGAGCAGTGCGGCGAGCGGCACCATCAGCCAGAAGAGCGCGCGCCAGGGCAGGTACTGGCCGATCAGACCGCCGAAGGCGTTGCCCGCGAAGCCGCCCAGCCCGGCGGCGAGCGCCCAGGAGGCGATGGCCCGCGGACGCTGCTCCGGCGAGCTGGCACGCACCAGGATCGACATGGTCGCGGGCATGATCAGCGCGGCGCCCGCGCCGGAGACACCGCGTCCGGCGATCAGCTGGACGGGCCCGGCGGCGAGCGCGCTGACCAGGGCGCCCAGCGCGAAGAGACCGAGCCCGCAGAGCAGTGCGCCCTTGCGGCCGTACCGGTCGCCGATGGCGCCCGCGGGGATGAGCAGCCCCGCGAAGACGATGACGTAGGCGTCGACCGTCCACAGCAGCTGGCTCCCCGAGGGGTGGACGGAGGACGAACTCAGCTGCGGGATGAGGAGGTTGATGGCGGCGACCATGCTCTGCGCGACGACCACACAGGCGCAGAGGGTGAGCTCCGCCGGGCGCTTGAGCTGATTTCGGGCAGGCGAGGGCACGGCTCCTCCAAGGAGCTTCGGGACGTGGCGTGGGATCTGCTGCCACCGTAGGCTCGCTGCTCACTTGATCTCCAGTGCAACCTTTGCAAGGGATGTATGCGTGTGACGCAATCCGAAAAGCCGCAATCCGAAAAGCCGCAATCCGAAAAGCCGCGATCCGAACAGCCGCGACCCGATCAGCCGCGATCCGAAGTGGTGCGATCCGACGTGGCGCGATCCGAGCCGGGTCGGGGCCTCGACCTCAATCTCCTGCTCGCCCTCGACGTGCTCCTCGACGAGGAGAGCGTGTCCGGGGCCGCCCGCCGCATGCACCTCTCCGAGCCCGCGATGAGCCGCGCCCTGGGCCGCATCCGCAAGGCCCTGGGCGACCCCGTCCTCGTACGGGCGGGCCGGCGGATGGTGCCCACCCCGCACGCGCTCGCCGTCCGGGCCGAGGTGAGCGCCGTGGTGGAGCGGGCGCGGGCCCTGTTCGCGGGGCCGGGCGCGACCGATCTGCGCACCGTGTCCCGCACCCTGACGGTCCTTGGGCACGACGCCATCGCCGCCGCGTACGGCCCCGCGCTGTTCGCCCGCGCCGCCGCCGAGGCGCCCGGCGTACGCATCCGCTTCCTCGGCGAGAGCCATGTGGACGCGCCTTTGCTGCGGGAGGGCACGGCCGACCTGGAGCTCGGCGTGATCGACACGGTCGCGCCCGAGGTGCGGGTGGAGCGGCTGCGCGACGACCGGATGCTGGGGGTCGCGCGCCCCGGACACCCGCTGCTCCAGGGCGAGTTGACGCCGGAGCGGTTCGCCGCCGCCGACCACATCACGGTCTCCAGGAAGGGCAGGCTGAAGGGGCCGCTGGACACCGCGTTCGCCGAACTGGGGCTCGCACGGCGGGTGGTGGGCAGCGTCGGGACGTTCCCCTCGTCGTTCTTCCTGCTGCTGCGCACCGACCTGGTGGGCCTCGCCGTCTCCTGGGCCCGGCCGCTGACCGACACCCTCGGCCTGGTCACCTTCGACATCCCCCTCGACCTGCCGGAGCTCGAACTCGGCATGGCCTGGCACCCCCGGCACGACGCGGACCCGGCGCACGCGTGGCTGCGGGGGTGCGTGCGGGACCTCCTGTGTGAAAGCGGCCCTGCCCGCGCGTGAACGTCGGTAAGTGGCGTGAATTCACTTATTCGAGGGGCATAATCACCTTTCTGTGGCCACTGCACACACGCTCCGTTACCCTCCAATTCCGCTTCACCCCAACGGAGTTGGCCATGGCAGGTAACACCGAGGCCACCAGACTGCTGTGTGCCGGCGTCCACCTGGACGCGGTCTTCCGCAGGAGGGTCGTCTCAGAGCTCGTCGGGCACGCGGAGCGCCCCGTGGCGCCGCCGCTCGGTGCCGACGTACTCCCCGTGCTCGCGCACGCGCTGCGCGCCCGGCGCGAGGAACTGATCACCGCACTGCTGCTCGCGGCCGTGTGGATCGGGTTCCTCGTCACCGACGCGGTGATGATCTGGGACACCCTGGAAGACGCAAGTGACGGTGATGCGGGCCTCTCCGGCACCGATTTCGTGCTGCTCGCCTTCGACCCGGACGACCTCGTCGACTCGGGCCCCGACGGCACGTTCGGCGCGTTCGTGCCCGGCGGCTGGGCGTTCGGGTACGCGGCGGTGGTCCTGCTGCTGTGGCTGGCGCGGGTCGTCTCCGGGCGGGGCACGGACGCCGCGATACTGCGGCGGACGCAGCTCCCGGCGCCGCTGGTCTGGCTGTGGCGCAGGGTCGGCTGGCTGGTGACCGCCTTCGTGTGGTTCTGCGCCGCCTCGTACGGGTACTCCGCGCTCGCCGTCATCAAGGACACCCCGTACCCCGTGATCTTCCCGCTGCTCGTCGCGGCCGTGGTGTGGCGCCACCAGTTCCTGCGCAAGCGGATCCTGCGCACCCAGCTCTCCCGGCAGACCTTCGCCGAGACCGAACAGCCGCGCATCCCGCGGCGGTTCTCGCGCATCGCCGACTGCATCCACCGCGAGCAGAACGCGCAGGTCACCCTGTACGACGCGAACCGCCCCTTTGTGGGCGCGGGAAAGCCCCGCAAGCCCTGGTCGGTCGTGCTCGAACTGCGGCGCGCCGAGAAGGACACGGAAGGCGGGGTGCCGGACCAGCGCGCGTACGCACCGCTCGCCGCGCGCGAGGTCATCAAGATGATCGAGCCCCGTCTGAAGGACCTGCGCAGGTCCGCCGCGGCCACCAGCGTGGACCGCCTCCGGGACCTGGAGATAGAGGAGTTCGTCTACCTCCCCGCGGGCGCGGGCCGCGACGAGCAGCTCTACACCGGACAGGGGTACGAGACGGCGGGGCTCTACGACGCCGGGCAGGCCGCCCGGCACATCGACCGGGCGGCGGGCGAGGGCGGCGAGGCGCGGCGCCACTTCCTGCGGATCCGGGTCGGCGCCTGGAACGAACAGGTCGTCGTCTCGCTCCTGGTCAGGGTGCACACCCAGGGCGGCATGCTGGTCCTCGAAGTGGTGCCGCACGTGCTCGGGCCGATCGTCCCCGAGTTCCGCGAGGTCGACGCGATCGTGGCCAGTGAGCCGGAGGGCCCGGTCCACGACGCCCTGCGCGCCTGCGTCGACGGTCCCGCGGTCGGCGTGGCGATCGGCATCGCCGCCGTGCGCGCACTGCCCTCCCTCGTCCCCTCGTTCCGGCTCTGGCTGGCCCAGCCCGAAGCCACGCCTCCCGCGCCTCCCGCCTCGCCGGCCTCACCCGCCCGGCTCGTCGCGCGGGCCGTGCGCGCCCTGCGGACCCTGTGCTCCTGGCTGGAGATCGGCCGCCCCGTGCAGGCGCCGCCGGACGCCCCGCTGGTCTCGCTGCGCCAGCTGGCCAGCACGGACGAACTCTCGCTCTTCCAGGAGATGGACGTCGCCCGCTACGTGCGCACCCTCCAGGACCGCATCGGCGAGGGCGTACGCGACGCGCTGCGGGCCGGTGGCTTCCGCACCGACCGCCTCGAACAGAACATCACGCAGATCAACAACAGCGGGGTCTACATCACGGAGATGTCCGGCGGCGCCATCGCCACCGGCTCCCACGGCCAGGCCACGCACACCACCGAGAGGAGCACGGCATGAGCGGCGACGGGGAATCCGGCGGCGGTGCGCACGTCCAGATCGGTTCGATCACCGGCGGCTCGCAGGCCTTCGGTTCGCACGGCAAGGCCGAGTCCACCAACCACACGGTGGTGGTGTCCGACCCGAAGCAGCAGCACCTGCTCACCCAGGTGCGTGCCCTGCGCGGCGAGCTGGGCCGGGCCGCCGAGCGCACGGCGCAGGACGACGCGCTCGATGCCGAACTGGGCGAGGTGGAGCGGGAGATCGGGCGCGCGGGCCAGGGCGACAGGGGACTGCTCGACAGGCTCCGGACCCGCCTGGAGCAGTACGGCGCCGCCGCCGCGACCGCCGCGTCCGTGACGGCCGTCCTCCAGGCGATCGCCCAGATCACGGGCTGAGGGACGAGCGGTGCGCATCTTCGACGCCGACCGCCAGGAGTGGGTCGGCCACGAGCAGGAACGGCGGATCGCCGAACTCCACGACCGGGACGCGGTGCGCCAGGGCAAGGCGCTGCGCGGCGCCGTGACGCTCCTCGCGGTGTGCGGCCTCGCCTTCGGCACCTGGGCGCTCGGCTGGAAGGACGAGCCGGGGCCCAAGGGGTACCTGACGGTCATGAAGCAGCCCGCCCGCGGCGGGGACAAGAACACGGAGGGGGACA
This sequence comes from Streptomyces sp. NPDC057302, assembly GCF_042667685.1. Taxonomy (NCBI): domain Bacteria; kingdom Bacillati; phylum Actinomycetota; class Actinomycetes; order Kitasatosporales; family Streptomycetaceae; genus Streptomyces; species Streptomyces sp. NPDC057302. Next base: position 159,308 of record NZ_JBHUZJ010000011.1, read on the forward strand.
CGGCGGCGCCGTCCCCCTCGGGTGTGCCGCCCGCGCCGTACGAGGAGGTGTCCGACGGGGAGGGCTACCGGCTCGCGGTGCCGCGGGGCTGGGTCCGCCAGCTGGTCGAACCCCCCGAGGGCTTCAACGTCGTCAACTACCGCAGCCCGGAGGGGGACCGGCGGCTCCAGGTCTACCGCGTCGGCGAGTCGTCCCCGTACGCGTCGCTGCGTATGTGGCTGGACGAGACGTCGAAGCCCGCGGGCTTCGACCAGCTCGCACCGCTGAAGCGCGCGGACGACGACGAGGGCCGCCCGACGGCCCGTCTCGACTACGTGGCCGACGCGTTCAAGGGCGAGCCGGACACCGGCACCTGGCACGTCATCGACCACCGCTTCGAGTCGGTGGACGGCAACCTGTACGCCCTCGCGGTGTACGGATCCGACGAGGACGGCAGGGACGACGAGGAGGCGTTCATGTCGACGGCCCTGGAGTGGTTCTGCCCGCCGGACGAGATCTGCCCCGCGCCGAACCCCAGTTGATTCCTGCTGCCGTCGAACTCCACTTCAGGTGATCTCTGTTGCGCACCTGCTCGCCGATGTAGTACTTCTTATACATGAGCGAGCACGTGCACAACAGGTTGGCGATGGTGCGCGCGGAGCGGAAGGTGTCGCGCCAGAGCCTGGCCGAGGCGGTGGGGGTCCACTACCAGACCATCGGCTACATCGAGCGCGGGCAGTACAACCCGAGCCTCGACCTGGCGCTGAAGATCGCGGTGTTCTTCGGGCTGCCGGTGGAGGCGCTGTTCTCCCTGGAGCCGTTCCGCCCGCTCACGGACGAGGTCTACGGGAGGAGCCAGGGATGACGGACCAGCAGACGCGGGAGAAGTCGGCGCAGCGGATGACCGGGTACGACCGGCGGATGGTCGCGCTCATGAACCGGCGCGAGGGAGCCCCGATGTACGCCACCGCCGTGCGCAGGCGGATCGCGGTCGGCGCCCACATCGCGCTGACCGTGGCGAGCGTCGTGGCCTGGCTGCTCACGGTCGTGGGCGACCAGCGCTGGGCGATGTGGACGATGCTGGCGCTCCTCCTTCCGTGGTGCGTCGCCACCGGCGTCATCAACGGCGCCACGCGCGGCCTCCTCGAACTGCGCGAACGCGCGCTCGACGAGCGCCAGCGCGCGGAGCGGGTCCGGGTCGCGGCGCGTGCCCGCCAGATGATGCAGTGGCTGCTCCTCGCGGCGGCGGTCGGCGCGGGGTTCGCCGCGTACCAGGGGTGGGAGGCCGAAGGGCTGCTCTTCCCGGTGCTCTTCACCGCTTTCGTGGTGCACTGGCTGCTGCCGCTCTGGGTGGCGGGTCTCGCCGCGCGGGACGAGCCCGCGGACCTGGAGTCCGACGAGCGGGGCGAGTTCGACGGCGTCGACGGGTAGGGCACCGAAACACCGCACAAGCCCTGGAGCGGCCAAACTTGTCTTTCTGTGTACGTTTCGCCCCGAGTGCCTGCACGCGCAGTGACACAGCGCACTTTCAGTTATGTAATGCGCATGGTTTCTTCACGCTGGGGCATGTGCCCCCGGCTACCGCGAGTGACAGGCGGGGCGAATGACAGGAACGGAAGGCAAACGGGACGTGTCCGCACAACAGACCATCCATGTGGGCGGGGAGTGGCGCAGCGCCCTCTCCGGCGCCACGCGCGAGATCCTCGACCCGGCTGATGCCAAGCCGTTCGCAACGATCGCCGAAGGCGGCACCGAGGACACCGACGCGGCCATCGCCGCCGCACGTGAGGCGTTCGACCACGGACCGTGGCCGGCCACGCCCGTCGCCGAACGTGCCGCGCTGCTGCGCCGCGTGGCCGACCTCCTCGTACGCGACCGGGAGAAGATCGGTCTCCTGGAGAGCCGCGACGCCGGCAAGACCGTCGAAGAGGGCCGTGTCGACGTCGACTGCGTCGCCGACGCCTTCCGCTACTTCGCCGACCTGGTGATCGGCGAGGGCGCGGGCCGTGTCGTCGACGCAGGATCCGAGGACATCCACAGCGTCGTCGTGCACGAGCCGGTCGGCGTCTGCACGATGATCACGCCGTGGAACTACCCGCTCCTCCAGGCCAGCTGGAAGGTCGCCCCCGCGCTCGCCGCGGGCAACACCTTCGTCATCAAGCCGAGTGAGGTCACTCCGCTGACGACGGTCGCGCTGATCGAGCTGCTCGTCGAGGCGGGCCTGCCGGCCGGTGTCGCGAACATCGTGACCGGCCCGGGCCAGACCGTCGGCGCGCGCCTGTCCGACCACCCCGACGTCGACCTGGTCTCCTTCACCGGCGGCCTCGTCTCCGGCACCAAGGTCGCCCAGGCCGCGGCCCTCGGCGTCAAGAAGGTCGCGCTCGAACTCGGCGGCAAGAACCCGAACGTCGTCTTCGCCGACGCCTGCGCCACCGAAGAGGGCTTCGACACCGCCGTCGACCAGGCGCTGAACGCGGCCTTCATCCACAGCGGGCAGGTCTGCTCCGCCGGTGGCCGCCTCATCATCGAGGAGTCGGTGCGCGAGCGCTTCGTCGCCGAACTGGCCCGTCGCGCGAGCCGCATCAGGCTCGGCCGCGGCACCGAGGACGGCGTCGAGTGCGGCCCGCTCGTCTCGCAGCAGCAGCGCGAGAAGACCGAGGCGTACGTGGCGTCCGCGCTGGAAGAAGGCGCGGTCCTGCGCACCGGCGGCAAGCGCCCCGAGCCCAGCGAGGCCCGCCCCGCGACCGGTTACTTCTACGAGCCGACCGTGCTCGACCAGTGCCACCGCGAGATGCGCGTCGTCCGCGAAGAGGTCTTCGGCCCGGTCCTGACCGTCGAGACCTTCCGCACCGAGGACGAAGCGGTCGCGCTCGCCAACGACACCGAGTACGGTCTCGCGGGCGCCGTCTGGACCAACGACGCGGGCCTGGGCCGCCGCATGGCACGCCGCCTGCGCCACGGCACGGTCTGGATCAACGACTTCCACCCCTACCTGCCGCAGGCGGAGTGGGGCGGCTTCGGCAAGAGCGGCGTCGGGCGCGAGCTCGGACCCGCCGGGCTCGCCGAGTACCGCGAGTCCAAGCACATCTACCAGAACCTCGCACCGCAGCCGGTCCGCTGGTTCGCGGGCTGAGGCCAGACCCGTAGAGGCGTGCGCGGGGGC
>NZ_JBHUZJ010000012.1:0-158534 GCF_042667685.1 Streptomyces sp. NPDC057302
TCGCGGAGTTGGTCGATCTGGGGTCCGTGGGAGGCGTAGCCGACGTCGATGACGCGGGCTCGCAGGCCTTGCGTCTCGGCCTCGGCGACCACCGCAGCGACGTGCTCGGGCGGCCCCGAAATCACCGTAGAAGAGGGCCCGTTCACGGCGGCGATGCAAACTCCGGGCCGGTCTCCGATCAGTTCGGCGGCCTGCTCTGCGCCCGTGCCCACAGAAGCCATGTCGCCGTGCCCGGCCAACTGCCGCAATGCGTCACTGCGTACGGCGACGATCCGTGCCGCATCCTCCAGGGACAGCGCCCCGGCCACACACGCGGCGGCCATCTCTCCCTGCGAGTGGCCGATGACCGCGGCCGGGGTGATCCCGTGATCGGCCCAGACGGCGGCGAGCGAGACCATGACCGCCCACAGCACCGGCTGCACGACCTCGACGCGGGACAGTTCCGTGCCGTCCCCGCGCAGCACCTCGGTCAGCGACCACTCCACGTACGGTGAAAGGGCCTGCTCGCACTCGTCGATGCGTGCCGCGAACACCGGTGATTCATCGAGGAGTTGGGCACCCATGCCCACCCACTGCGAACCCTGGCCCGGAAACACGAGCACCGGACCGGGCCCTACGTCCCCAGCCACCCCCGACACCACATCGGCACTCGCCTCACCCGAGGCCAGTGCCTGAAGCCCGGCGGCGGCTTGGGCGCGGTCCTGGCCCACCACAACGGCCCGATGCTCGAACACCGATCGCGTCGTGGCCAGCGACCAGCCGACCTCCACCTGGGAAGTGTCCGTCGCCTCGGCCGTGAACGCGCCCAAGCGGGCGGCTTGTTCGCGCAACGCACCCGCTGTCCGGCCGGAGACCACCCACGGAACCACCGAACCCGGCGAGGCTTCCGGCGCTGGCTCCAGGGCTTCTTGCTCCGCTGTCTCTTCGGCGGGTGCCTCCTCCAAGATCACATGCGCGTTCGTACCCGAAATGCCGAACGCGGAGATGCCCGCCCGCCGGGTACGTTCCGCCGACCACTCGACCGGCTCGGCCAGCAGCCGCACGTTGCCCCGGTCCCACTGGACGTGCGGGGAGGGCGCGTCGATGTGGAGGGAGGTGGGCAGCAGGCCGTTGCGGATCGCCATGACCATCTTGATCACACCGGCCACACCGGCGGCGGCCTGCGTGTGGCCGATGTTCGACTTCACCGAGCCGAGCCACAGCGGCCGGTCGTCGGGCCGGCCCTGCCCGTAGGTGGACAAGAGGGCGTTGGCCTCGATGGGATCGCCGAGCGTGGTGCCGGTGCCGTGCGCCTCCACCACGTCGACGTCATCGGCGGAGAGCCGGGCGTTGGCCAGCGCGGCACGGATGACGCGCTCCTGCGAGGGACCGTTGGGGGCGGCGAGCCCGTTGCTGGTGCCGTCCTGGTTCACGGCCGACCCTCGTATCACCGCGAGGACCTGGTGGCCACGGCGTCGCGCCTCGGAGAGGAGCTCGAGCGCCACCACCCCGGCACCCTCGCCCCAGCCGGTACCGTCGGACGCGGCCGCGAACGGCTTGCACCGCCCGTCGGGTGCGAGACCGCGCTGCCGCGAGAACTCGGTGAACGAGCCGGGCGTGGCCATGATGGTGGAGCCACCGGCCAGCGCGAGCGAGCACTCGCCCTGCCTCAGTGCCTGGCTGGCCAGATGTATCGCCACCAGTGACGAGGAGCATGCGGTGTCGACCGTCACCGCCGGGCCCTCGAGGCCCAGGGTGTAGGAGATGCGCCCCGACACCACGCTGCCGAGGTTGCCGGTGCCGATGTACCCCTCCACCTCGCTGGCCGTCTGGCTGACCAGCGTCAGGTAGTCGTGGGCGCTCACTCCGGTGAAGACACCTGTGTCGCTGCCCTTGAGCGCCTGGGGGTTCATGCCCGCGTGCTCGACCGCCTCCCAGGCGGTCTCCAGGAGCACCCGCTGCTGCGGGTCCATCGCCACGGCTTCGCGCGGGCTGATGCCGAAGAACTCGGCGTCGAAGTCGCCCGCGTCGTAGAGGAAGGCACCGTCCCGCACATAACTGGTGCCCGGATGCTCGGGATCGGCGTGGTAGAGCGCCTCCAGATCCCAGCCCCGGTCGTCGGGGAACGCCGAGACGGCGTCGCCCTCGTTGCGCACGAGCTGCCACAGGTCCTCGGCGGACCGCGTGCCGCCGGGGAAACGGCAGGCCATGCCCACGATGGCGACCGGTTCGACCGAATCCTTGTCGTGAAGCCGTTGGCGGGCCTCGCGCAGCTCCGCGGTGACCCACTTGAGGTGATCGAGAAGCTTCTCCTCGTTCGACATCTAACCCAGGCTCCTTGGCGCTACGTGGTGATCGAGGTCATGGGGGGTGGGGGAGGGACGCTGATGGGGAAGGCGGAGCTTCGTTTTGTGAGAAGGCCAGGACTTCCCGAACGTCAGGACTTCCCGAACGTCAGGAGGTCCCGAACATCAGGACTTACCGAACTCGCTGGAGATGAGGTCGAAGATGTCGTCGGCGCTCGCGGCCTCCAGGTCGTCATGTGCCGACTCGGAACCCTCCGAGCCGCCTTGTGCCGGGCTCCACTTCGAGATGAGCACCTGTAGTCGGCCCGCGATCCGCCGACGGGCGGCCTCGTCCACCTCGCCCGCGCCGTACGTCGCGTCCCACTTGTCGAGTGCCGCGAGGACATTGCCCTCACCGGTGACGTCGCCGCCCTCGCTGCCGAGCTGTCCGCGCAGGTGTGTGGCAAGCGCCTCGGACGTGGGATGGTCGAAGATCACGGTGGCTGGCAGTGAGAGCCCGGTCGTGGTGTTCAGCTGATTGCGCAGTTGCACCGCGGTGAGCGAGTCGAAGCCCAGCTCCTGGAACGGCTTCGCCGCAGGGATGTCCTGCACCGTCCGGCCGAGCGTCGCGGCCGCGTACGTCCGCACGTGCTGGACCAGAAATCCGTGCCTCTGCGCCGAGGGTGTCTTGGCGAGTTCCGCACGGAACGCGCTGGTCTCCGCCGTGGAGCCGGTCTGCTCGGCCTCCCGCTGATTCTCCGGAATGTCGTCGAGGAACGGGCTGGGCCGCTGCGCGGTGAACGTCGGCGTGAACTGTGCCCAGTCGAAGTTCGCCACGGTCAGCGTCGTCTCGCCCGCGTCGACCGCGTGGTGCAGGGCCTTGATGCACAGGTCCGAGCCGATCGGGTGCAGTCCGAAGCGCTTGAAATACGTCAGCGACTCCTGGTCCGCGGACATTCCGGCTTCGGCCCAGGGTCCCCAGGCGATGGAGGTGGCGGGGAGTCCCTGGGAGCGGCGGTGTTCGGCGAGTGCGTCGAGGAAGTGGTTGGCGGCTCCGTAGGCGCCTTGCTGGCCGCTGCCCCATACGCCGGCGCCGGAGGAGAACATGACGAACGCCGACAGGTCCAGGTCCCGTGTCATCTCATGCAGATTCCAGGCCGCGTAAGCCTTGGAGCCGAGCACTTCGTCCAGGCGCGCGGAGGTCAGATCCCCGATCGACGTGAGGTCGGTCGTGCCTGCGGCGTGGATGACGGTGGTGAGGGGGTGTTGGTCGGGGATGTTGTCGAGGAGGTGTTGGATTTGGTCGGGGTCGCTGACGTCGCAGGCGGTGATGGTGACGGTGGTGCCGAGTTGGGTGAGTTCGGTGGTGAGTTCTTGGGCGCCGGGGGCGTGGGGTCCGCGGCGGCTGGTGAGGTGGAGGTGGGGTGCGCCTTGGTGGGCGAGCCAGCGGGCCAGGACGGCGCCGATGCCGCCGGTTCCACCGGTGATGAGAGTGGTGCCCTCCGGCCGCCAACTGGGCTGCGTCACCTCGGCATTGGGGGCATGGGTGAGGCGTCGGGCGTGGGTGCCGGTGGGCCGGATGGCCCTCTGGTCCTCGTCCTGGGGGGTCAGGGCGGCGGCCAGGCGAGCCAGGGTCTGCTGGTCGACGCGTGCCGGCAGGTCGACGAGTCCGGCCCATAGACGGGGGTGTTCGAGGGCGGCGACGCGCCCAAGTCCCCATACGTGGGCCTGGAGCGGGTGGGTGAGGGGGTCGGTGGCGCTGGTGGAGACGGCGCCTTGGGTGATGGTGTGAACGGGCGCGGTCGTGCCGTTGTCGTCGAGAGCCTGGATGAGCGTGGTCGTCGCGGCCAGCCCGGCAGGCACGGAACGATACTCGGGGTGCGGCTCCTCGACCAACGACAACAGATTGACGATCCCGGTGAGTCCGGCGGTATCCACCGCAGCCAGGGACTCACGCCGTGCGCGCCCTGTCTCGACAAGATGCGTTCGGACGGTCGCGCCGTGCTCCTCCAGCGTCTGCGCCGTGGCTCGTACGGCGGGGTGCTCGGCCTCGCCGTCAGGCACGAACAGAAGCCAGTCCCCGCCCAGCTCCGGGGCCTTCGCATCGTTGAGATGCTTCCAGGTCACGCGGTAACGCCAGGAGTCGACGGTCGCTTGCTCCTGGTGTCGCCGCCGCCATGCGGAAAGCACCGGCAGCGCGGGCTCCAACGCCCGGACCGCCTGCTCGCTGCCTTCCTCCGAGCGCAGGGTCTCGGCCAGCAGCCCGAGGTCGAGCTCCTCGATCGCCTGCCACAGGTGCGCTTCGGCCGCACCGTGCCCGCCGCTGAGGGCAGCGGTGGCTACGGCACGTTCGAGCCAGTAGTGCTTGTGTTGGAAGGCGTAGGTGGGCAGGTCGATGGTGCGGGGGGTGGGGTCGGTCGGGAACCAGCGGCGCCAGTCGATGTCGGCTCCGGCCGTGAAGGCCTGGGCGGCAGCGTGGGTGAGCTGGGTGGTGTCGCCGTGGTCGCGGCGCAGGGTGGGGACCACGGAGGCGGATATCTGCGCCTGCTCGATGGTCTCTTCCATGCCGAGGTTGAGTACGGGGTGGGGGCTGGCTTCGATGAAGAGGCGGTAGCCGTCTTGCAGCAGGGCTTGGATGGTGTCGGCGAAGCGGACCGGCTGACGCAGGTTCGTCACCCAGTACTCGGTGTCCAGGGCAGTCGTGTCGGTACGTTCGGCGGTGACGGTCGAGTAGAACGCCACCTCGGTGGCCGTGGGCCGGATGCCGCTCAGTCGGTCAGTGAGTTCGTCGCGAAGTTGGTCGATCTGCGGCCCGTGGGAGGCGTAGCCCACATCAATGACCCGGGCCCGCAGGCCTTCCGCCTCGGCTGCGGCGACCACCGCGGCGACGTGCTCGGGCGGACCCGAAATCACCGTAGAAGAGGGCCCGTTGACGGCGGCGACGCAGACTCCGGGCCGGTCTCCGATCAGCTCGGCGGCCTGCTCGGCCCCCGTACCCACAGAAGCCATGTCGCCGTGCCCGGCCAGCTGCCGCAATGCGTCACTGCGTACGGCGACGATGCGTGCCGCATCCTCCAGGGACAGCGCCCCGGCCACACACGCGGCCGCCATCTCGCCCTGCGAGTGACCGATGACGGCGGCCGGGGTGATCCCGTGATCGGCCCAGACGGCGGCGAGCGAGACCATGACCGCCCACAGCACCGGCTGCACGACCTCCACCCGGGACAGCTCCGTACCGTCCCCGCGCAGCACCTCGGTCAGCGACCACTCCACGTACGGCGAAAGAGCCCGCTCACACTCACCGATCCGAGCCGCGAACACCGGGGATTCATCAAGCAGCTGGGCACCCATGCCCACCCACTGCGAACCCTGCCCCGGAAACACGAGCACCGGACCGGGCCCTACGTCCCCAGCCACCCCCGACACCACACCGGCACTCGCCTCACCCGAAGCCAACGCCTCAAGCCCAGCACTCAGCGACTCCCGGCCCTGGCCCACCACCACGGCCCGGTGCTCGAACACCGACCGCGTCGTGGCCAGTGACCAGCCGACCTCCACCTGGGAAGCGTCCGTCGCTCCGGCCGTGAACGCGCCCAAGCGCGCAGCTTGTTCGCGCAACGCATCCGCTGTCCGGCCGGAGACCACCCACGGAACCACCGAACCCGGCGAGGGCTCCGGCGTCTCGCGCTCCGCCTCGGGCCGCGCCTCCTCGGGCGCCTCCTCCAGGATCAGGTGCGCATTCGTCCCGGAGAAGCCGAACGAGGAGACACCGGCCCGGCGCGGACGCTCGCCCCGCGGCCATTTCACCGGCTCGGTGAGCAGGCGCAGTCCGCTGCCGTCCCACTCGATGTGCGGTGAAGGGGCGTCAATGTGCAAGGTGGCGGGCAGCAGTTCGTTCTGCAGTGCCATGACCATTTTGATCACACCCGCCACACCCGCGGCGATCTGCGTGTGGCCGATGTTCGACTTCACCGAGCCGAGCCACAGCGGCCGGTCCTCGGGCCGCTTCCGCCCGTAGGCGGACATGAGGGCCCCGGCCTCGATCGGGTCGCCGAGCGTGGTGCCGGTGCCGTGCGCCTCCACCACGTCGACGTCGTCGGCGGAGAGCCGCGCGTGGTCCAGCGCCTCGCGGATGACGCGCTCCTGCGCGGGCCCGTTGGGAGCGGTCAGCCCGTTGCTCGCGCCGTCCTGATTGACTGCCGAGCCCCGGATCACCGCGAGGACCCGGTGGCCTTTGCGGCGGGCGTCCGAGAGGCGTTCGAGCAGCACCACACCGGTGCCCTCGGCCATGCCCATCCCGTCGCCGGCCGCCGAGAACGGCTTGCACCGGCCGTCGGGGGCCAGGCCGCGCAGCTCGCTGAAGCCGATCAGAGCGGCGGGCGACGACATCACGTACGTGCCGCCGGCCAGTGCCAGCGAGCACTCCTGTGTACGCAGTGCCTGGGCCGCGAGGTGAAGGGAGACGAGGGACGAGGAGCACGCGGTGTCCATGGTCACCGCCGCCCCCTCCAGACCCAGGGTGTAGGCGACGCGACCCGAGGTGATGCTGGCGGAGTTGCCGATGGTGAAGTATCCGGCGATGCCCTCGGGTATCTCGGAGGCGCCCAGGGCATAGTCGAGGCCGTCGCAGCCGATGAAGGTGCTGGTCGAACTGGATCGCAGGGAGAGCGGGTCGATGCCCGCGCGCTCGATGGCCTCCCACGCCGTCTCCAGGGCGAGCCGCTGCTGCGGCGCCATGGCCAGCGCCTCGCTCGGTCCGATGCCGAAGAAGGTGGGGTCGAAGTCACCGGCGTCATAGACGAATCCGCCCTCGCGGACGTAACTGGTGCCGATGTGCTCCGGGTCCGGATCGTAGAGGGTGTCGAGGTCCCAGTTGCGGTTGCTCGGCAGCGGAGCGACGGCGTCGCCGCCCGTGGAGACCAGCTCCCAGAACTCTTCGGGAGACCGGACTCCGCCCGGCAGCCGGCACGCCATGCCGATGACCGCGATCGGCTCGTGGCCCGCGGACTCGACCTCCTGCAGCCGGCGTTCCGTCTGACGCAGGTCCGCAGTGACACGCTTGAGGTACTCAAGAAGTTTCTCTTCGTTGGGCGCCATCCCGGTGACAACCGCTCCTCTCCGCGAGAACAGGCGGACCCCTGACTCGATGTCCGGACAGCCGAGAGAACGGCACGAGCATCGGGCAGGTGGGGCCCCGCCGGGCTGCACACTTGTCGACGGCGCTAAAGCCCTCCTAATACTCGGCTGCGCACGCCGACGCTCTCTCCCGTCCTTACTGGTGGGAGGCCCGGACGTGCCGGTGAGCGGCTTCTTAGGGGCGCTTAAGCCTGTCCTGCCAGGGTGAGCCGGTGCCAGGTCGTCACGCTCTGATCAGCTCATTCGCCCCGCTGCCCGGGGGAGTCGGTCGACCTGATCGTTGACCCGGACCACGCGAATCGAGGCATCGTGTCCCTCACGGAGAGCAAGCCCGCGGCCCCCGCACTTCCCGACCTGGTCGACCCGGCCTTCTGGTCGCGGCCGTACGAGGAACGCGTGGCACTGTTCGAAGAGCTGCGCAGGCTGCCGCATCCGGCGTTCATCAGGCAGAGCATGCCCGGTGTGCCCTGGGCGTTCGGTTACCACGCCCTGGTCAAGTACGCCGACATCGCGGAGGTGAGCCGCCGCCCGCAGGACTTCTCGTCGAACGGCGCGACCACCATCGTCGGCCTGCCGCAGGAACTGGACGAGTACTACGGCTCGATGATCAATATGGACAACCCCGAGCACTCCCGGCTGCGGCGCATCGTCTCGCGCTCGTTCGGACGCAACATGGTCCCTGAGTTTGAGGCCGTGGCGACCCGTACGGCCCAGCGCATCGTCCGGGAGCTGATGGCGCGCGGCCCCGGTGACTTCATCCGGCCCGTCGCCGCGGAAATGCCGATCGCCGTGCTCAGCGACATGATGGGCATCCCCGAGGAGGACTACGACTTCCTCTTCGAGCGGTCCAACACGATCGTGGGCCCGCTGGACCCGGACTACGTTCCCGATCGCGCGGACTCCGAGCGGGCGGTCATCGAGGCATCGCGTGAACTCGGGGACTACATCGCACGGCTGGGGGAGGACCGGCTCGCCGACCCCCGAAACGACCTCATCACCAAACTGGTCCAAGTGCGGCCGGACGGCGAGCAGTTGTCGCGCCAGGAGCTCGTGTCGTTCTTCATCCTGCTCGTCATCGCCGGCATGGAGACCACCCGTAACGCCATCTCCCACGCGCTGGTTCTGCTGACCGAGCACCCCGAGCAGAAGCAGCTGCTGCTGTCCGACTTCGACACGTACGTGAAGGGCGCCGTCGAGGAGACCCTCAGGGTTTCCACGCCCATCAACTGGATGCGCCGCGTCGCCACCCGGGACTGCGACATGAACGGCCACCGGTTCCGCAAGGGCGACCGGATCTTCCTGTTCTACTGGTCGGGCAACCGGGACGAGAGCGTGTTTCCCGACCCGTACCGCTTCGACATCACCCGTGGAGCGAACGCCCATGTCACGTTCGGTGCGGTGGGCCCGCACGTCTGCCTGGGCGCTCACCTCGCCCGCATGGAGATCACGGCCCTGTACCGGGAGCTGTTCGCCGCACTGCCCGGGATCCGCGCCGAGGGACGGCCGCGCCGGCTGGCCTCCAGCTTCATCGAAGGCATCAAGCACCTGCACTGCACCTTCTGACGGCACCCTGTGACGCGGGCCGCCGACGCCACCCGGACACACGGGAGCTCCGCACACCCGGCAGCGTTCGGTGTGCGGAGCCCTGGTCAGTGAGCGGACATCGCCAGAGGTGCGGTGAGGGGCACCTCCCCGGCGAGTATGGCCCGCTGCAGATCCTGCAACGGGCGACCGGGCTCCAGGCCCAGTTCGTCGTTGAGGGTCTTGCGCACCGACTGGTACACCTTCAGTGCGTCCGCCTGCCGCTCGGAGCGGTAGAGCGCCAGCATGAGCTGGCGATAGAACGCCTCGCGCATCGGGTTCTCGGCGGTGAGGGCGAACAGCATGCCCACTGCCTCCCGGTGGCGCCCGAGCTGGAGCTGACACTCTGCCAGCATCTCCTGGCACTCCAGGCGGATCTCGGTCAGCCAGGTCGCGAACCCGTCGATGATCGGCCCGCCCGCGGCCGGTCCGTTGCCGCCGTGCCCAAGGGTCGGCCCGCGCCACAGCGCGAGGGCCTGCTCGAAGCAGGACGCGGCCTCACAGTGCCGTTTGTCCCTGAGCAATGCCCTTCCTGAGTCGACCAGTTTGGGGAAGACGTGGGCGTCGATCTGGTCGTCCCCCTTGCGTAGCACGTAGCCCGGCGCACGTGTCTCGACGGGGTTGGTGGTCATGCCCGGCAATTTGAGGAACTTGCGCAGTTGAGAGATGTACACATGCAGTCCCGCGGTGGCGCGCCGCGGCAGGTCCTGTCCCCAGATTTCCATCATCAGCTGTTCCAGGGAGACCACCTGGTCGGCGCGGATGAGGAGGACGGAAAGGACGATTTCCACTTTACGTGCATTGATGGACGCGCAATTGTTGCCGTCCTTGATGCGGAGCGGACCCAGCATCTCGTATCTCACTGGGCGCTCCCCTTGGTGGTTTCGAGTTGCTGCTCCGCAACGTCCACGAGAGCCTCGGAAATGAGGTCCACCACGGCCTGTTGATGGGTGTCCAGGTAGAAGTGACCGCCGGAGAAGACGTGGAGGTCGAAGGGCCCTTCCGTGTGCTGCTGCCAGGCGGCCACGTCGTCCGGCGCCGTCTGCTTGTCGCGGTCGCCGGCCAGGGCGGTGATCGGGCACCCCAGTCGCTGCGAGGGCGTCCATCGGTACTGTTCGACGGCGCGGTAGTCGTTGCGGACGACGGGGAGGATCTCCGCCATCAGTTCCTCGTCGTCGAGGAAGAGAGGGTCGGTGCCGCCGATCCGGCGCAGTTCGTCGGTCAACTCGGCGTCGCCGAGAAGGTGGACGGTGCCCTTCCGGAAACGGGACGGCGCGCGGCGGCCCGAGACGAACAGCCACGCAAGGCGGCTTTCCTGCTGCTCACGCAGCCGCTGCGCGACCTCGAACGCGAGAACGGCGCCCATGCTGTGACCGAAGAAGACGAGCGGGCGGTCGATGTACGGGGCGAGCGCTGTGGTGATCCGGTCGGCAAGCTCCGGAATGTTGTCCATGAACCGTTCGCGTCGCCGGTCCTGCCTTCCGGGGTACTGCACCGCGAGGACGTCCGTCTCAGGCGGCAGTGTGGGGGAATGGGCCAGGGGGTTGTAGTAGGTGGCAGACCCACCCGCGTGCGGGAAACAGAGGAGTCGGGCTGTGGCTTCCGGATGCGTCCGGAAGCGTCGTATCCATGGATCTGACGTATCAGGGAGTGGGGAGACAGACAAGATCTTTCCCTTCGCCAGTGACTCTGACAACGATGCCGCCGCGTCGCTGGGCTCTTCGCGGCGGTACCTCGGCGACTGCGCTTTGTGATCATCGTCGACCACCCGTGGCCGCCACTCAAGCGCTACCGATCATGCACAGGTTAAAGTTCAAAGGGCAACGGCGCTAAGACGGTACGCGGGCGGAATAAGACATTCCCTATTGTTTATGGTGCAGGTTTTGGGTGATCGATTCACCCGCCGCAAGCCTAGGCCTAGTTTCAATATGAATATTTAACATTGCGCCCGTGAAAATGTGTTGCCCGGCGAGGGGCGGGCGGCCGACCCACACCGCGAGGGCCCCGGTAGCAGCAGATCGGGGCGAGTGCGGACAGGTGCGCGTTTCCGGTGGCTCGTGGATCGCCCGGGTGGTCATGCAGGCGTCTTGGGTCGTCGAAACATGGCGCTTTGTCAGGCGGGGTGGCGTATGGAGGGCTTGGCGCCCGGCCCTGCTGGTGGCCTGCGACGTAGCCGTCCGTTCAGCCGGCCAGGAGGCGGCAGGCTTTCGCCGGGGTGGCTTGCGGGTGAGGTCGCGGCGAAGTGGATTGTGGCTTGTTGTTTTCTTGCGGAGTGGCCCGATCGGGATTTGGCCTTCTCTTTGTTGTGGATGCGCCTGTACGTCGTATGGCAAGTGGAAAGTGCTGCTGACGGCCCACCAGCAGGGGTGTGCCGTAGGGAAGTTGTCACCTGTTGGGGTGACTATGTCCCGTTCGGGGTGGCCTGCCCCGCTTGGCATCGGCGATCGTCGTGGCATGGGCGAAGTGACATCAAGGCGTACTTCCCCGCTGTCCTCCGGCAGATCGGCCACCGGCCGTGCCTGCCGCCCGAAGGAGCACGAGACGATGAGTGAGAGCATGGCGTGGCTGAAGCGGGACATCCGCAGGGCACGCAAGCAGGGCACGGCCGGAGTCGCTCGGCGACAGCGTGACCGATTGGCCGACCTGATCGCCCACGCCCGCTCCACGTCGCCGTACTACCGCGAGCTCTACAGAGGGCTGCCCGAGCGGGTGGAGGATCCGACGCTGCTGCCGGTCACCGACAAGCAGAAGCTGATGGAGCGCTTCGACGACTGGGTCAGCGACCGCGACATCACCCTCGACAAGGTGCGCGCGTTCACCGACGACCCCGACCTGATCGGGCGGCGGTTCCTTGGAAAGTACCTGGTGGCCACCACCTCCGGAACCAGCGGCCGACGTGGGCTGTTCGTGCTCGACGACCGGTACATGGACGTGGGATCCGCCGTGACCTCCCGCGCGCTCTCCTCCTGGCTCGGCCCCCGCGGAATCGCACGGGCCGCCGTCCACGGTGCTCGCTTCGCCCAACTGGTCGCCACCGAAGGGCACTACGTAGGCTTCGCCGCATACTCCCGCACGGTCCGCGAGGGCGGCGCGCGCGGCAAGCTGCTCCGGGCGTTCTCCGTGCACGCGCCGATGTCACGGCTGGTGGAGCAGCTCAACGACTACCGGCCCGCCTTCGTCATCGGTTACGCGAGCACGATCATGCTGCTCACCGCCGAGCGGGAGGCCGGTCGCCTGCGTATCGATCCGGTTCTCGTCCAGCCCGCGGGCGAGACGATGACCACGAACGACACCGATCGCATCCAGAGCGCCTTCGCCACCACGGTGCGCACGATGTACAGCGCGACCGAGTGCACCTATCTCAGCCACAGCTGCGCCGAGGGGTGGTACCACGTCAACAGTGACTGGGCCGTGCTCGAGCCGGTCGACGCCGACTACCGGCCCACCCCGCCCGGCGAGTTCTCGCACACCGTCCTCATCAGCAACCTCGCCAACCGTGTGCAGCCCTTCCTGCGCTACGACCTCGGCGACAGTGTCCTGCTGAGGCCCGACCCCTGCCCCTGCGGAAGCCATCTGCCCGCGATCCGGGTCCAGGGCCGCGCGGGCGACATCCTCACGTTCCCCTCGGGCCGTGGCGACGACGTCAGACTCGCCCCCCTGGCCTTCAGCACCCTGTTCGACCGCATGCCCGGAGTCGAGCGGTTCCAGATCGAGCAGACCGCCCCGTCCAGAGTGCGCGTACGCATGGTCCTGGCCGCCGGAGCGGACCCGGACCACGCGTGGCGGACCGCCCACGAGGGGCTGACCCGCCTGCTCACGGACAACAAGCTCGACAACGTCACCGTCGAACGGGCCGAGGAGCCACCCCAGCAGGCACCCGGGGGCAAATACAGGACAGTCGTCCCACTCGCCTGATCGCCGCCCCCGGGACACTCACTGGGCGTAGGAGCGCAGCGGGGGTTCCCTGTCGGCCCATGGCTGACTGTGGATCAGGGCCTCGATCGGGAAGTCCAGGAGGCCCGGGAGCGCCTTGACGGCCTCCTCGCTGTTGAGCGGCATGATCGGCTTGGCGCAGTCCGCCCGGTCGATCCGGCCGGCGTCGGCGGGGCCGGGATGCTCGATCGCGTCGGCGACCAGGTCGTAGCTCACCTGGTCGACGACCAGGCCGATGTGAGTGGGCCACGGCCGTGCGGGGCAGATGTCCTGGACTCCGATGCGCGTGGCGCCCGGCAGTGTGGGGGCCTGCCCGTCGGCCAGCACGGACTCGTCGAAGTCGGAGTGGATCGTGGTGTAGGAGGGGCCCGCCGGCATCGGAGTGCCGTTCTTGCCGAGCGCCTTGGACCAGTTCGAGCCGCGTGAGAACTGCCACACCGAGGCCGGGCAGCCGGTGATCCCGGCGAGCGGGGCGCAGAGGCTGGCAAGCCGTGTGCCCTGGAACGGGGAACCCATCGTCACCACGTCGTCGACCTTGTCGGCCAGGTCCGGCCAGAAGCGCAGGGCCCAGGCCGCCAGGAGTCCGCCTTGGCTGTGCCCGACCAGGTCGATCTTCCCGCCGGTGTGCTTCTGGATGGTGCGCGCCGCGTACACCACGTACTCGACGGAGATCTGCATGTCCTTGAGGCCGCGTCCCGGGGAGTCCACCCAACAGGACGGATAGCCCTTCTTCTTGAGCTCGGCCATGTAGTTCCAGGCGTAGTTCTCCTCGCCCTTGAGGCCGGTGCCGGGAACGAAGAGAACGGTCGGCTTGTCGCCACCCTTGGGCATGTCCTCCAAGCCCGGTTGGCAGTGCAGAGCCTTGTCCAGTTCGGCCACCGGAGTCTCCAGGGGCGGAGACGGATCGGTGTCCGCCTCGGCGGCGGACACCGGAAGCAGCGCCAGTGTCAGCAGAGCCGCCGCTACACGGCCGACCCACGGGGATAAGCGCACAGAGACCTCCACGAGAGAGTGTGTGGGGAGCCCCCGACAGGGGAGCGCTTCATCGTGGAATGACGCCACACGAACGTCAACAGCCCCCGGAGTTATTGAGCCCCTCAACCGTCTCAGTGGCCCCCCTGGCCGAGCTCCAGCAGGATCGCCTGTCCCGCCGCGCGCTGCTGGGTGGCCGCGTCCGGGTCCGTCGCGTCGAGCAGGGTCGCGATGCCCTCATGGGCCCGCACCGCCTCGTACCGATACCCCAGCGGCGGGGCGAGCTCCAGAGCCTGCTGGTGCAGGCGCAGGGACTCTTCGGGCAGTCCCGCGAGGCGGCAGGTCTCGGCGTAGCCGTTGAGGAAGCGGACCTTCCAGTGTTCCTCGAAGAGCTCGTCGAGCAGTGCGAACGCCTTGCGGTGGGCGGTCAGCGCCTCTTCGTAGCGGCCCATGCGCCGCAGGGCCACCCCCAGGCAGTTGAGGCACCATGCCTCGTTGTGCAGGTGTCCGTCCTCGCGGGCCAGTGCCAGTGCCTTGCGCAGGTGTTCCGCCGCCTCGTCCGGTTCCTCGTGGGCTATGGCCACCCCGAGGGTGATGCGGGCCGTCAGAGTGGGCGGCCATGCGGGATCGGTGTGGGGGGTGGCAAGGACCTCGCGGGCCCGCTGCGCCGCCTCATCGCGGTGTCCCAGCTGCAGCATCGCCCAGGCCTCCGACGCGGCCGCACTGGCCGTGCCCGTGGCGGAACCGGCCTGCTCGTACAACTTCCCCGCCAGCCTGAAGAGTTCGAGCGGCTCCTCGACGTATCCTTCGTCCCACTTCAGATAGCCGCGGCGCAGGGCCAGCTCTGCCTCCGACGCGAAGTCACCCGCCTGGGCCAGCCGCACGTGCGCGGCCTCGTACGCGGCGTCGGCCTCCGCCATCCGGCCCGCGTTGTAGCGCGCGAACCCCAAGTCGCTGTGCACCTCGGCCAGTTGGAGTGGGTCGCCGAGGCGCTCGGCGGCGGACAGGGACCGCTCGAAGAGTACGTTGAGATGGGTCGTGCCGCAGCGCCGCGCGAAGTACGCCCGCAGGAAGCGTGGCAGCTCGCACACATGGGCGTCGGCCCCGACGGCGTCCGCCGTCTCGAAGGCGGCCACCAGGTTCTCGTACTCCGCGACGAGCCAGGCGAACGCCGCGTTCTTGTCCGTGAAGTGCGGCAGCGCGGCCGGGGGCCGGCCCGCCGAGGCCGGCCGGCCGGGGGACAGGAACGGCATCGCGGAGTCCGCCGCGGCCGCCGCGTGCACGTAGTAGTCGAGGAAGCGGCCGAGGGCCCCTTCCCGCTCGGCCGGTGAGTCCTGTTCCGCGCCCGCCCGGCGCGCGTGCTGGCGCACCAGGTCGTGCAGCCGGTAGCGCCCGGCCGTCGACTCCTGTACGAGGTGGGCGTCGACCAGGTCCTCCAGCATCGCCCGCGCACTGCGCAGCGGCACGTCCGCGAGCGCCGCCGCCAGGTATGCGTCGAAGGAGCCGCCCGGCAGCAGACCGAGCATCCGAAACAGACGGGCCTGGGACCGGTCCAACTGCCGTACGGACATGGCGAACGCGGTGTCGAACTCGCTCGGGCCCTCGGCCATCCGCTCGACGAGGATCCCCACGGTCCAGCCCGGCCGGTGCCGCAGCCGGGCCGCGGCGAGCCGCAGGGCGAGCGGCAGATGGCCGCACAGCCGCAGCACTTCGGCGACGGAGTCCGGGTCGCGCGCGAGGCGGCCGTCGGCGCCGCTCGGATCGCCGCTGGCACGGGCGAGGAGTTCCGCGCTCTCCTGCGGGCTCAGCACGTCGAGCGACACCGGGGGCACCTCGTCAAGGCCGAGGAGACGGTTACGGCTGGTGATCAGGGCGACGGAGGGCCCTGCGCCGGGCAGCAGCGGGCGGACCTGATCGGCGTCGGCGGCGTTGTCGATCACCACGACGACCCGGCGGCTTGCGAGCTCCGAGCGCCAGCAGGCGGCCAGTTGCTCGACGCCCTCTCGCGGGACCTTCTCGGAGGGGACGTCGAGCGCGCCGAGCAGCATCCGCAGCGCGGAGTCGGGGTCGAGCGGTTCGCGGCCCTCGGTGAACCCGTGCAGATCCACGTAGAGCTGCGCGTCCGGATAGTCGGCGGCGAGCCGGTGCGCGGCGTGCATCGCCAGACAGGACTTGCCGACACCGGCCATCCCGTCGACGGCGACCGCCCGGTGGCTGTCCACCGCGGCGAGCACGGCGGCGAGTTCGGCCTCGCGCCCGGTGAAGTCGGGGACGTCGCGCGGCAGATCGTTGCGGGGCCTCGGCCTGCCCTGGCGGCTGGACTTCGGGGGCGCGGGCAGCGGGTTGGAGGAGCGTTCCCACAGGGGGCGCAGCGGACGGGGGTCGCGCTTGACGAGGCGGCAGAGCGCGATCACCGCGGGCCAGGGCGGCAGGGTCTGGCCGCTGAGGTAGCGCGAAAGCGACGAGGAACTGAGGCCGGCGTCGCGGGCGAGGGCCCGTACGCCGAGTCCGGACAGTTCCTGGATCAGCCGTAGCCGGCCTGCCAGTTCGCTCTGCGGGTCTACCGCCGCGGTCCGCTGTATCCCATCCACCAGATACCCCCCATGTCCCGTGTCGGCAGAAACCTACCCGGCCAAGTCCGCGCAGCTCAAGGCTGTTTCAGCTGTCCCACGGTGTCCCACCGCCGTGGTCGTGGCGAGCCGATCGCGCTGATATGGAGTCACACCCCGAGGGAACGGGGTCGAACCGGAAGAAGGAGCACACCGAGATGCAGTCCCGTATGCAGAACCCCGCCGTCGTCCTGCCCGACGCGATGCCGTCCATCCAGGCGCTCTTCAAGTCCGTGCACTCCGGGGGAGTGGACGGCCAGACCCTGGAGCTGGTGCACCTGCGGGTCAGCCAGATCAACGGCTGCAGCGCCTGCGTCGACGGCGGTGCGAAGTCCGCCCGCAAGGCCGGCGTGAGCGACGAGCGGCTCGCCACGGTCGCCGCCTGGCGCGAGGCTCCGTACTTCTCCGAGGCGGAGCGGGCGGCGCTCGAACTCGCCGAGGCCGCGACGCGGCTCGCCGACCGTCCCGACGCGGTGAACGACGAGGTGTGGGACGCCGCCGCCACCCACTTCGACGAGAAGCAGCTGGCCGCGCTCGTCCTCATGATCGGCGTCACCAACCTGTTCAACCGCCTCAACGCCTCGACCCGGCAGATCGCCGGGGCGTGGGGCTGACACCCCCGTCGGGAGGAGCCGCAGCGGCGGCTCCTCCCGGGCACCACCTCTCCCCGCCCACCCTCGTACGTAAGGACACAGCCATGACGACCACGAAGAAGTCCGCCAAGAGCACCGCCGCGAAGTTCGACGGATTCACGGAGGAGGAGCGCAGCGCGATGAAGGCGCGCGCCCAGGAGCTGAAGGCCTCGTCGCGCCGCGGATCACGTGCGGACAAGGCGGCGGAGGACGAGGCCGCGGTCCTCGCGAAGATCGCCGAAATGCTGGAATCGGACCGCGTCATGGCGGAGCGGATCCACGCCGTGATGAAGGAGAACGTTCCGGAGCTCGCCCCCAAGCTCTGGTACGGGATGCCCGCTTACGCCAAGGACGGCAAGATCGTCTGCTTCTTCCAGAGCGCGCAGAAGTTCAGCGCCCGGTACGCGACGTTCGGCTTCAGCGACAAGGCGAACCTCGACGACGGCGCCATGTGGCCGGCCTCGTACGCCCTGAAGGAACTGACCGATGAGGGCGCGGCGCGGATCGGGACGCTCGTGAAGCAGGCGATGAGCTGACCAGGTGCAGGGGATCCGCTGCCGACCGCATGCTCCGAGCGTCGGGACGAGCAGCAGCAGCCCGAGGGCGTACCCCGCCTGTGACGCGGTGACGACGAGCCCCGCGAGGACGCTGCCCAGGTGGAGGTCGTGGGAGATGAGGTCGAGCATCGGCTGGGCGATGTAGTTGCTCGCGGCGGACAGGCCGGTGGCGACTGCCATGAGGAGCAGCAGGCCGCGGCCGGCAGGGGCGTGCTCGCCGGTATCCGTCGCTGGAGGGTGGTGGAGTCCCGTCTGTGTCGCGGCAGTCAGCCTGCGGTCGACCTCATTGATGAGTCCAACACATCCTTCACATCCTTGTCATGCGAACGATCGCGGATCACGACGGATCCCATGGAGTTGCAGCAACTGCGCTATGTCGTCGCCGTCGCCGAGACGGGTGGGTTCACGCGGGCCGCAGCGCTGTCGGGTGGTGCAGTCCGCGCTCAGCCATCAGATCGGGAAGCTGGAGAAGGAGCTCGGGGCGCGGCTGTTCGAGCGGACGAGCCGACGGGTCGCGCTCACCGCCGCGGGCGAGGCGTTCCTGCCCGCCGCGCGGCAGGCGTTGGAGGCGTCGGAGCGGGCCAGGGCCGAGGTGGCGGTGGCGACCGGGGAGATCCGGGGGCGCCTGGCCATCGGGGCGGTCTCGACGGTGACGGCGGTCGACGTGCCGGGCCTGATGCGGGCCTACCACGCCACGTATCCGCAGGTCACGATGCGACTGATCGACGGCATGAGCGAGGCCTTGGTGCGTGGCGTGCGGGAGGGGGCTCTGGATCTGGCGTTCTTGGGGGTGCCGCCATCGTTTCGTACGGACGATCCCGCTCTGGACGGTCGCACGCTCGTGGTCGACCGTCATGTGGCCGTGGTCGCGCCCGACCATCCGCTGGCGGCCGAGGCTTCCGGCGAACCGCTTGCGCTCGAGCGGTTCGCGGACGAGGTGTTCGTGGACTTCCCCGCGGGCATCGCGGCGCGGGCGCAGACGGACGAGGCGTTCCAGGCCGCCGGGCTGCGGCGCGATGTGGCGTTCGAGGCCAAGGGGCTGGAGTTCTTCGCCGACCTGGTGCGCGGCGGGCTCGGCATCGCGCTGCTTCCCTCGCGCCTCGTGCCGCGGCTTCCGCGGCTGACGGTGGTGCCGGTGCGGGGTGGGCCGGTCCGCGAGGAGCGGCTGGTGTGGAGCCGGGCGCGGAACTCACCGGCGGCGGCCGCGTTCCTGGAGACGATGCCGGATTGAGCGGCGGCCGGACGGCGGAAGCCACTGGCCTTGGCCGTCCGAGGACCCGCCCCGCCGATCGTCCGGGTGAGCCGTGTCTCACCAGGGCGGTGCCACTTGTTTATGCAACGAGTTGCATAGCAGGATCGGGGCATGGCGCTAGAGCACGCGATTCTCGTCTCGCTCCTTGAGAAGCCGGGCTCCGGCTATGAGCTGGCCCGGCGGTTCGAGCGGTCCATCGGCTACTTCTGGACCGCCACCCACCAGCAGATCTACCGCGTGCTCAAGCGCATGGAGAGCGACGGCTTGATCGACGTCCGCGAGGTGCCGCAACAGGCACGGCCGGACAAGAAGGAGTACTCCGTCGCCGCCCTCGGGCGCTCCGCACTCTCCCAGTGGCTGCACGAGCCCATCGAACCCGAGAGCGTGCGCCACGAGCTCGCCGTGAAGATCCGCGGCGCGGCCTTCGACGACCCGGCCGCGCTGATCCACGAGGTCGAGCGGCACCGCCAGGCGCACACCGACCGGCTCGCGCGCTATCTCGCGGGGGAGCGGCGTGACTTCACCGGACCCGACGCGCCCGCGCCCGACGCCGGGCAGGAGCTCCAGCACGTCGTCCTGCGCGGCGGCATCGCGTACGAACGCATGACGCTCGCCTGGCTCGACGACGTGCTCGCCACTCTCCACCGGCTCGCCCCCAAGGGCTGAACCGGCCTGGCGCACCACGCCACCACCGCACCGAACCTCCCGAGCACCGAACCCCCCGAGCCGGAAAGGCGAACACCCATGGCCGACCCGCTGCTGTTCAACCCGCGCACCTACGACCCGACCCACTTCGACCCCGAGACCCGCAGGCTGCTGCGCGCGACCGTCGACTGGTTCGAGGCCCGTGGCAAGCGCCGGCTGATCGAGGACTACCGCGACCGCGCCTGGCTGGCGGACTTCCTGGAGTTCTCCGCCAAGGAAGGCCTCTTCGCGACCTTCCTCACCCCGGCGTCCGCGGCCCCGGGCAAGCAGGACGCGCGCTGGGACACCGCCCGCATCGCCGCCCTCAACGAGATCTTCGGCTTCTACGGGCTCGACTACTGGTACGCGTGGCAGGTCACCATCCTCGGCCTCGGCCCGGTCTGGCAGAGCGAGAACGCGGCCGCCCGCACGCGCGCGGCCGAACTCCTCTCCCAGGGCGAGGTGTTCGCCTTCGGCCTGTCCGAGAAGACGCACGGCGCCGACATCTACTCCACCGACATGCTCCTGGAGCCGGACAGCGACGGCGCCGGGGGCTTCAGGGCCAGCGGCTCCAAGTACTACATCGGCAACGGCAACGCGGCCGGGCTCGTCTCCGTCTTCGGCCGCCGCACCGACATCGAGGGCCCCGACGGCTACGTCTTCTTCGCGGCCGACAGCCGTCACGAGGCGTACCACCTGGTCAAGAACGTCGTCGACTCCTCCAAGTACGTCAGCGAGTTCCGCCTCGACAACTACCCGGTCGGCCCCGACGACGTACTGCACACCGGCCGCGCCGCCTTCGACGCCGCCCTCAACACAGTCAACGTCGGCAAGTTCAATCTCTGCACCGCCTCGATCGGCATCTGCGAGCACGCGATGTACGAGGCCGTCACCCACGCCACGGGCCGCATCCTCTACGGCCGCCCCGTCACAGCGTTCCCGCACGTGCGGCGCGAGCTGGCCGACGCGTACGTACGGCTCGTCGGGATGAAGCTGTTCAGCGACCGCGCCGTCGACTACTTCCGCTCCGCGGGCCCCGACGACCGCCGCTACCTCCTCTTCAACCCCATGACGAAGATGAAGGTGACCACGGAGGGCGAGAAGGTCATCGACCTGATGTGGGACGTCATCGCGGCCAAGGGCTTCGAGAAGGACACCTACTTCGCGCAGGCGGCCGTCGAGATCCGCGGCCTGCCCAAGCTGGAGGGGACGGTCCACGTCAACCTGGCGCTGATCCTCAAGTTCATGGGCAACCACCTCCTGAACCAGGCCGAGTACGAGCCCGTGCCGACCCGCTTGGACGCGGCCGACGACGAGTTCCTCTTCCGGCAGGGACCGGCCCGCGGCCTGGGGGCCATCCGCTTCCACGACTGGCGCCCCGCCTACGACGCCTACGCCGAGGTGCCCAACGTCGCCCGCTTCCGCGAACAGGCCGACGCCCTCTGCGAGTTCGTCACCACGGCCGCCCCCGGCGAGGAGCAGAGCCGCGACCTCGACCTCCTGCTCGCCGTCGGCCAGCTGTTCGCGCTGGTCGTGCACGGCCAGCTGATCCTGGAGCAGGCCCGCCTGACCGGCCTGGACCAGGACGTGCTCGACGAGCTGTTCGCCGTCCTCGTACGCGACTTCTCCGCGCACGCGGTCGAACTGCACGGCAAGGACTCCGCCACCCCGGCCCAGCAGAACTGGGCCCTGGCCGCGGTGCGCCGCCCGATCGTCGACGAGGCCCGCTCGGCCCGGGTCTGGGAGCGGGTGGAGGCACTGGCCGGGGAGTACGAGATGGCGCCGTAGCCTTCCCTGGCTCCTGTGATGCAGGCCTTCGGTCCGATACGCGGCCGGGGGCCTGCCTCGTTGCGCTCCCGGGCAGCGGCTGCCTGCCAGTGTGGGAGGAGACCGGTCGTCATCTCTGGGGGTGGGTCAATTGGTAGCCGCAACTTCGTTGGTCATCTCGGCCGCCGCGCTACTGGGTGTAGTGCTCTCCCTCGTCTATCAGTCTCGCCAGACGAGGTTCGCCAGGGACGAGAATGTGAGGGCATACCATCGCGAACTGATCGGTATGGCCATCAACAACACGGACCTGCGCCTGTGCTGGGGCGGTGTGCTGGCCACGCTGCCGCAGGAAAAGGCCCGGCAGGTCATGTTCAGCAACCTGATCGTCACCTGGTGGCATTCCTCCTACATGGTGAAAGATCTCAATGACGAGCAGCTGTCACTGTCTCTTGACGTCTTCTTCCGGGGAGAAGTCGGAAGGCGGTACTGGCTCGAGAACGGATCATTCTGGGTGAGTTTGATGGGGGCCGCGCGTTCGGGGAGGAGCAGGCGCTTCGTGGCCATCGTGAACGCGCGGTATCGGCACGCCGTGGCCGAACACGCGTAGCTACGCGCGGGCGCAGTCCGGGCACAGGCCGCGGTACGTCACGTCGACGTCGGAGACCGTGAAGCCGAACCGCTCCGAGGGCGGGAGCTCGGCCAGGGGGTCGCCGCCGGGGTGTACGTCGCGGATGGCGCCGCAGCCCGAGCAGACCAAGTGCTGGTGGGGGTGGTGGGCGTTCGGGTCGTACCGCTTCGCGCGGCCGGTCGACACCTCGATCACCTCGCCCAGGGAGACCAGCTCACCGAGCGTGTTGTAGACGGTGGCGCGGGAGATCTCCGGCAGCCGGGCGGTGGCGCGTGCGAGTACCTCGTCCGCGGTCAGGTGCACGTGCTCGCCGTCGAGGACCTCGGCGACCACCCGGCGTTGAGCGGTCATCCTCCAGCCACGTCCGCGGAGCCGTACCAGGAGATCGCTCATGCTTACCAGCCTAACTGTGCGTCGTCTGACGACTTGAATTCGTACGGACCCGTCTGTCGTATTGACTTGGACTTGGTCCATCGTAGGATCAGTTCCGGCCGACGGCCAAGGGACAGGGCAACAGCAGGGAACAGCACGTGACTTCAGGAGGCGGGTCCGGTGGCCCCGGCATCCGGTACCCCGCTCGCGGAGAAGCACTCCCGAGAGCAGGCGGATCTCCTCGGCCTGGAACCGGGTCTCCTCGGCCTGGAACCGAGCCGGCTCCGCCTGGAACCGACCGTGCCGTCCCTGGGCGCCCCCGACTGTTCTGCCGTTCGCAGTTCCTGAGCACCGTGATCCGCCCCGTCCGGAAGGATTCCCATGACTGACAACCATGACGCGATCGTCACTGACCCCGAGCCGGAAGAGACCGGCGGTTGCCCGGTCGCGCACGGTCGCGCGCCGCACCCGACCCAGGGCGGTGGAAACCGCCAGTGGTGGCCGGAGCGGCTCAACCTGAAGATCCTCGCCAAGAACCCCGCCGTGGCCAACCCCCTCGGTGAGGAGTTCGACTACGCAGAGGCGTTCAAGACCCTCGACCTGCCGGCCGTGAAACGCGACATCGCCGAGGTCCTGACCACCTCGCAGGACTGGTGGCCCGCGGACTTCGGCAACTACGGCCCGCTGATGATCCGCATGGCCTGGCACAGCGCGGGCACCTACCGGATCAGCGACGGCCGCGGCGGCGCCGGTGCCGGTCAGCAGCGCTTCGCCCCGCTGAACAGCTGGCCGGACAACGTCAGCCTCGACAAGGCCCGCCGGCTCCTTTGGCCGGTGAAGCAGAAGTACGGCCAGAACCTCTCCTGGGCCGACCTCATGGTCCTCACCGGGAACGTCGCCCTGGAGACGATGGGCTTCGAGACCTTCGGCTTCGCCGGTGGCCGCGCCGACGTCTGGGAGCCCGACGAGGACGTGTACTGGGGCCCCGAGACCACCTGGCTCGACGACGAGCGCTACACCGGCGACCGCGAGCTGGAGAACCCGCTCGGCGCGGTCCAGATGGGTCTCATCTACGTCAACCCCGAGGGCCCCAACGGCAACCCGGACCCGGTCGCCGCGGCCCGCGACATCCGTGAGACGTTCCGCCGCATGGCGATGAACGACGAGGAGACCGTCGCCCTCATCGCCGGTGGCCACACCTTCGGCAAGACCCACGGCGCAGGCCCGAGCGAGGCCATCGGCGACGACGTCGAGGCCGCGCCCATGGAGCAGCAGGGCTTCGGCTGGAAGAACTCCCACGGCACCGGCGTGGGCCCCGACGCCACCACCAGTGGTCTCGAGGTCATCTGGACCACCACCCCCGCGCAGTGGGGCCACGACTTCTTCAAGCACCTCTTCGAGTACGACTACGAGCTCACCCAGAGCCCGGCGGGTGCGAACCAGTGGGTGGCGACGAACGCCGAGGCGATCATCCCCGACGCCTTCGACGCGTCGAAGAAGCGCCTCCCGATGATGCTCACCACCGACCTGTCGCTGCGCTTCGACCCGGTCTACGAGCAGATCTCGCGGCGTTTCTACGAGAACCCGGACCAGTTCGCGGACGCGTTCGCCCGCGCCTGGTACAAGCTGACGCACCGCGACATGGGCCCGATCGTGCGCTACCTCGGCCCGGAGGTGCCCTCCGAGGTGCTGCTGTGGCAGGACCCGCTGCCGGCGGCCGAGGGCGAGCCGGTCGACGCCTCGGACATCGCCTCCCTCAAGGAGCAGATCCTCGCCTCGGACCTCACCACCGCACAGCTGGTCTCCGCGGCCTGGGCCGCGGCGTCCTCCTTCCGCGGCAGTGACAAGCGCGGTGGCGCCAACGGCGGCCGTATCCGCCTGGAGCCGCAGCGCAGCTGGGAGGTCAACAACCCGGACGACCTCGCGCAGGTCCTGCGCACCCTCGAAGGCATCCAGTCGTCCTTCAACTCCGGTGCCAAGAAGGTCTCGCTGGCCGACCTGGTCGTCCTCGGCGGCTCCGCGGCGGTCGAGAAGGCGGCCAAGGACGGAGGCGTCCAGGTCGAGGTGCCGTTCACGCCGGGCCGTGTCGACGCCGCGCAGGAGCAGACGGACGTCGAGTCGTTCGCCGCGCTCGAGCCGACCCATGACGGCTTCCGCAACTTCGCAGGCAAGGGCAACCGCCTGCCGGCCGAGTTCCTGCTGGTCGACAAGGCGAACCTGCTGACCCTGAGCGCGCCCGAGCTGACGGTCCTCGTCGGCGGTCTGCGCGTCCTGGGCGCCAACCACGCCGCGTCGAAGCGCGGCGTGTTCACCGACAAGCCGGGCACCCTGTCGAACGACTTCTTCGTCAACCTGCTCGACATGGGCACGACCTGGAAGTCGACGTCCGCGGCGCAGGACGAGTTCGAGGGCCGCGACGCGAGCGGCGCGGTCAAGTGGACCGGCACCCGCGCCGACCTGGTCTTCGGCTCGAACTCCGAGCTGCGCGCGCTCGCCGAGGTCTACGCGAGCGACGACGCCAAGGAGAAGTTCGTGAAGGACTTCGTCGCGGCGTGGACCAAGGTCATGGACCTCGACCGGTTCGACCTGGTCTGAGCTCTTTGATCGCGACGTCTGGGTCGGCCCGCGCGGGCCGACCCTGACGTCTTCTGGGACCGTGACAGCGTCGCCACCCACCTGAAGGGTCTGACCTGGTGAGCCTTCCGCACCCGCTGCCCGGAGCCATCGGCCTCTCGCACCTGAGCGCCTACGGCTGGGAGGCCGCCGACGGCGTGTGCGGCGGCAGCCCGCATCTGCACCTGGTCTGCACGGAGGCGTACGTCGTCACCGGCGGCCGAGGCGCCGTCCAGACGCTCAGCCCGGGCGGCTACCGCGAGGTCCCCCTGGAAGCGGGCTCCATCGCGTGGTTCACCCCCGGCACCGTGCACCGCATGGTGCAGGGCGGCGACCTGCGGATCACGGTCCTGATGCAGAACAGCGGCCTGCCCGAGGCCGGGGACGCCGTCTTCACCTTCCCGCCCGACGTGCTCGCCGACCCCGAGCGGTACGCCGCCGCGGCGAAGCTCCCCGCCAAGGAGGGACCGGAGGCGGAAGCAGCCGCCCGCAAGCGCCGTGACCTGGCCGTCGAGGGATATCTTCCGCTGCGCGAGGCCCTCGAAGCCGGGGACGACGGCCCCTACCTGGAGTTCCAGCAGACAGCGGCCCGTCTCGTGCGGGACAAGATTCCCACCTGGCGTGAACTGTGGCGGGCCGGGGCCCTCGCCACTGCCGAGCGCACCGGCGCGCAGCTCGACGCCCTCGAATCCGGCGACCCCGGCCACCTCGCGGGATCGGACTCGTACGACAGCCGTCCTTCCCGCCTGGGCGGCTACGGCATGTGCGGGCGCCGCGACGAGTACGAACTGCCGGGCACCACACTCCCGTACCAGGGTGATTAGCCGCTCTCTTCAAGCAGAAGCTCGCCCGCGCGGTGGGCGAGGAACATGAATTCCCTGCCGGGGCGGTCCGGTGCGTCGCGGACTTCGTCCACCACGTAGCCGTGGGAGGTGAGCGAGGCGGCCACCTCGTCGCGCTCGCGGAAGCGCAGGGTCGAGTCCGAGGTGAGGGCCTCGCCGGTCGCGGTCAGGACGACGGTTGCGCGGAAGGTCACCAGCGGCCAGGTGACGCCGGTGACGGCCACCCAGGTCTCGACGTCACCGATGCCCTCGACGGCGACCGTGCGGCGGGTCGCGGCGTACGTCCACTCCTCCCACGCGCGCCGGGCCGGGTCGCGGGTCTCGAAGACGAGGTGGCCGCCGGGCCGCAGCGCGTCATGGATGCCGCGCAGGGTGCCCTCCCACGCCTGTGGGGCCACGATCGCCTGGGCCACGTTGGCGGTCATCGTGGCCAGGTCCACCCGCATCTCGGGGAGCGCGGTCGCGTCGCCGTGGATCCACCGCACGCGCTCGCCGCCGGGCTTGGAGCGCGCGACGTCGAGGGAGGCCGCAGCCGGTTCGACGCCGGTCACGCGCAGGCCGCGGTCGGCGAGGAGCAGGGCGAACGTGCCCGTGCCGCAGCCCACGTCGAGGATCTGATGTGCTCTCAGTTCCGCTGCTACAGCGGCGTATACGTCCAAATCGCCGCGGTCCGCGTCGAGCGGATCGTAGAGCGCCGCCAGCCTTGGGTTCTCGTACGCCTCGTCTGCCACGTCCGGCACGCTAGCAACGGGGGCGAGGGCGGGGGCACTCCTTTTCGTGCCCCCGCCCTCGCCCCGGCCGTGATCTATCGGTTGACGGTCAACTCCTGGATGCCCGCGGGCTTCTTCGCGTCCTTGGAGGTGAACTTCACCCGGATGTAGCGGGCCGTCTCCCCGTCCGGGGAGGCAGCCTTCCAGTGCTGCCCGTCGAGCGAGGTGAGCACGGTGTGCTTCGTCGGCTTCACGTCCGTCCAGTGCGGGGTGATCTTGGAGATACGTGCGGCCTTGCCGAGGTCCGCGGTGAGGGTGGCGCGGGCGGTGTCGGGCACCCAGGCGGTGGCCCTGTTGCCGTCGAGTGCGGCATTGGCATACTGGCCGGGCTGCTCCGAACTCGCCTTGCCCGTGCGGCACCTGGCGAGGTTGTCGGTGGGTTCGAGATCCGGGCGGCGGGTCTTCAGGTGTGCGGGAGCGCCCTGGCTGACGACCTGCTTGCCCTGCGGCGTCTCGATCTCGAAGGGCTTGCCGTGCGTGAGGCGCACCGTCGTCTCGTGGGCGCCGATGGAGATGTCGTACGTACGGCCCTGCCAGTGCTGCCCGTTCAGCTTGACGCCCTGGGACAGCTGGGGCGGCAGCATCGGGTCGAGGTGCACGCCGTTCTCGCGCAGCCGCTGGCCGGTCAGGCCGTTGGTGAAGACCTGGAGGAAGCCACCCTGGCCGGTCGTGAAGTTCTGCGCGGGGGAGCCCGACAGGGGGTCGGTGGCCCCCGCCTTGTCGCCACGCGCCTCGGAGAAGAGGTCGAACGGGCCACGCACGAAGGGCCGGATGGAACGCTCCAGGTACGTGTATGCGGAGCAGCCGGGTTCACCGATGGCGGCGGCGTCGATGGCGTGCACCGAGTCGGTCATCGCGGGGCCGTCGGGGTCGGTGCGGGCCGCGTAGTAGTCGAGGGTGTTGGTGGCGGCCTGCTTAGACATCGGCCACTCCAGCGGATACATCAGGAGCACGGTGTCCGCCTGCTTGATCACCGAGCCCTTGTAACCGTCGTACTGCTGGAAGACCTGCTTCTTCTTGTCATAGGGGATGCGCAGCTTGTCGGCGACCGTGTTCCAGTGCGCCGGGGCGTCCTGGCCGAGGATCTTCGCGGCGCGGGCGGCGGTACGCAGGGTGGTGGCGGCGCCCGCGTTGGTGAAGACGCCGTCGTCTACGCCGTTGCTGTACTCGTCGGGCCCTGCGACGTCCTTGATGGAGTAGCTGCCGTCGGCGTTGCGCGTGGCGCGGTCGGCCCAGAACTCGGCGATCCCCTGGATCACCGGCCAGCCGCGGGTGCGCAGCCACTGGGTGTCGTTGGTCGCGAGGTAGTACTGCCAGGCGGCCAGGGCGACATCGCTCTGCAGATGGTTCTGGGTGCGGCAGTGCGGCGGATCCACGCTGTGGCACTCGGACGTGAGATTGCCCTTGCTCGCGCTGGTCCAGGGGTAGAAGAGGCCGGGGTGGCCGAGCTTCTTCGCGTTGGCGCGGGCTCCGGCGCGGGTGCGGTAGCGGTAGTCCACCACGGACTTGGCGAGGTCGGGGTGGGCGGCGAGCAGCGCCGGGTACATCCAGGTCTCCGCGTCCCAGAAGACGAGGCCCGCATAGTTGTCGCTGCTCAGACCGGTGGGAGAGATGCTGTTGGCGGCGCCGGCGCGGGTGCTGGAAAGCAGCCCGTACTGGGAGGAGCGCACCCACGACTGGAGCTCGCCCCCGTCCCTCTGCCGGGGCACCTCGATGTCGCTGCGCCACAGCTTGCGCCAGGCGGCGGTGTGGCCGGCGAACAGCGCGTCCCAGCCACGCCCGGCCGCGCGCTGCGAGGCCGCGACGGCGGCGCGCTCGGGCGATCGGGACGTGAGCGCGGTGTCGACGCCGACGTACTTGGTGAGCTCGTAGGTCCGGCCGGAGCGGACCGGGACCCCGACGGACTGATGGGCGCTCAACTTACGTGCGGCAGCCGAGGGTTGTTCACTTCCTGTACGCACGCCCTGCCCCGCGCGGAGGGTCGACGCGACCGCCCCTTCGGTCTTCGTGCCGTCCGTGCGGAACCCAACCGCCATGGTCCGCCCTCCGGAGCGGGCGCCGCCGCCGGTGGGCGTCATGCGCCGCGCGCCGCGTCCGTCGATGCGGTCGGTGACCTTCGCGCTGCCGTTCCAGTGCGGGGTCATGCGCAGGCGTACGGCGCCGACGTGCGGATCGTCGCGGTCCGCGAGGACGTCGTAGGCGAGATCGGTGGCCCGACCGTCGGCCGCCGTCCAGGTCAGCTCGGTGCGCACCAGGCCGCGGCGCAGGTCGAGGCTCTGGCGGTAGTGCGAGATCCGGGAGGACGGCGTCGCGGAGGTGAACGTCTCGGACCCGGATCCGCCGGTGGACACCGTGAGCGGAGTCCAGGTGGGGACGGCGGCGGCGACCTGGCGGTTCTCGGTGGTGTCCTTGTTGTGCGCGTAGAGCCCGGAGACGAACGAACCGTCGTAGCGGGGGGTGAACAGCGGCCATCCGGTCTTGGAGCCCTCAGAGGCGGAGTAGCCGGTTCCGTTGGGTGCGACGCGCTGGCCGAGATAGCCGTTGCCGACGAAGGCGTGGTACGTGTCCTTCGCGTCGATACGGTGCGACGTCAGCGTCCAGCCGTCGCCGGGGGAGGGGGCGGGCGTCGCCGGATCCTCGGATCTCGGGTTCGCGATGTCGGCCGCCGCTGTGG
This sequence comes from Streptomyces sp. NPDC057302, assembly GCF_042667685.1. Lineage (NCBI taxonomy): Bacteria > Bacillati > Actinomycetota > Actinomycetes > Kitasatosporales > Streptomycetaceae > Streptomyces > Streptomyces sp. NPDC057302. The sequence continues at coordinate 29,287 of NZ_JBHUZJ010000012.1, forward strand.
GGGGAACGGCCGCCGCAAGCACACCCACGAGGAGGGGTGCGATGAACCGGGCCGTGCGGGGGAGGGACCTCATTGTGCTCCGTTGCGGGGTCGCCGGGGAAGGTCGGAAGGTCAGGCGACCATAAAGATGTGAACGGTCCGCGTCAATGAATCGCGCAGTGCGTTGAAGAATCAAACGAACCCGTGAGTAGGGCCTCCTGCGGACTACTCCTTCGCGCCGCGCGCCCACAGCGAGCGCACATGCCCCAGATGGCGGTTCATGCACTGCTCCGCGCCCTCCGCGTCACCCGCCACCATCAGGTCGAGGAGCTCGATGTGCTCCTGCGCCGACGGGATCAGCCGGCCGCGCTCGTCCAGCGCCGTCAGGCCGTACAGGCGGGAGCGCTTGCGCAGGTCGCCGACGGTCTCGACGAGCCGGTCGTTGCCGCCGAGCGCGAGCAGGGAGAGGTGGAACTGCCGGTCGGCCTCCAGATAGCCGATGAGGTCGTGGTCGCGGGCCGCGCGCACGATCTCATCGGCGACGGGACGCAGCCGCTCCAGGTCGGCGCGCGACGCGGACCGGGTGATGCGGCCGATCATCGGGACCTCGATGAGGGTGCGGATCTCGGTGTACTGGTCGAGATCGCGTTCATTGACCTCGGTGACCCGAAAACCCTTGTTGCGGACCGGCTCCACCAGGCCCTCGCGGGCCAGATCGAGCATCGCCTCACGCACCGGCGTCGCGGATATCCCGAAGTCCTCGGCGAGGACGGGCGCCGAGTAGACCTCGCCGGGCCTGAGCTCACCGGATATCAGCGCGGCCCGCAGATGGTGGGCGACCTGGTCACGCAGCCGCTCCCGGGGAGTGATGAGGGTGCGCTGTGCGAGATGGCCCATGGTGGTGATCCCTTCGTGGCCCCGCAGGTCGTGGCCCGCGCGCCCGCCCCGAGTGGTTCACCAGCGTACAAGGTCACATTGTTCTCGCCCCAAGATCTGGTGCGCCGTCGGAGTGCGCACGCACTGGCTGAACGGCCGGGGTGTTCAAGGGAGTTGTGAGTCGTCCTGGCGTCTGAGGGGTTGTCAGTACCATTTCACATTACTACGTTACGCATCACATGGCGCGGCCTTCGCTCTTCAACTACTCCGTGCTGCACAGCTGTTGACGCCAGGAGTAGTCGCCGCGCCGTGCGCACGCACCGCTTGCCCCACCTCCCACACACCAGGAGCCTGTCGTGCACCAACCCCGAACCCTGCGCAGATCCGTGGTCGCCGCGGCGATATCCGTGACGCTGTGCGCCACCGCCGCGCCGGCCGCCCATGCGGACGCCCCCGCTCCCGACCCGCGCACGGCCACCGCGTCGCCCGCCGCGCCGGGACCGGAGGCGCCGAGCCCGTTCGACCGTGTCGATCGCCGCGCGAAGGCCCCCAAGTCCGCCGCCTGGAAGGTCCCCGCGCCCGGCGGACTCGCCGAGGGCCGTGTGCCCGGCGCCCGTACGAAGAAGGCGAAGGTCGCGGCCGACGTGCCGCGTGCCACCGTCGGCAAGGTGTCGGTGCCCTGCACCCTCGACGGCGTCAAAGGTCTGTCACCCGCGCAGTTCGTCGACTTCCTCGCCGATCCGGCCGTCACCGCCGACGGCTGTCTGCGCGGTCTCATCTGGACCTGGGACCAGCGCCTCGCCCCGGTCATGTCGCGTGCGCACATCCAGGCCGTCTCCCAGCGCATCAGCCAGCTCGCCGCATCCCACGACGGCACCAACGGCAGCCATCTCCTGGAGCTGTTCACCTACCTGCACGCCGTCTCCTACCAGGCCTTCTCGCACGACGAGGTCGACATCGCCGACCCGTCGACCCTGGCCGCCATGCGACGGGCCGTGGAGGCCTTCGGGGCGGCCGCCCACGCCTTCGACGTCACCCGCTCCAACGCCGAGACCCTCCGTGAGGCGCTGACCGCCGCCAGCGCCACGGGGCTGCGCCAGTACCAACTTCCGCTCGGCAAACGGGTCCTGGCGACCATGGACGCCGCCCACCCCGACACCGCCCAGGACACCGCCTGGGCAGGCGCCGCCCTCTCCGCCCTGAGCCTGAACTACCTCGGTGTCCACCCCGGCAACCAGGACACCGCGTTCCGTGCCGCGGTGGCCGCCGACCCCTCCTACCGCGCCGCGTTCAAGGCCTTCGGCGGACACACCCACCTCAAGGGCAAGCCCAACGCCTGGGTCGTGCGCGACGCGGTGAGCGAGTACGGCAGGATCGGCCAGATCGACGCCCTGCGCACCGAGATCGTCGCCGGTCTCGGCCCGCTCCTGGAGACCACCGCCCGCAACTTCGGTGACGGCAGCGCGCCCTGGGCGAAGGCCGTCACCTGGCTGATCGAGTTCGACGCCTGCAAGCCGTACCAGGTGTGCAAGGACGACATCGAGCGCCGCCTCTTCCCGCAGACCTACGCGTACGACGAAGGAGGGATGAAGGTCCGCACCGCCCTCGACCGCGACACCGTCGACCAGCTCTACTACGCGAGCAAGCAGGTCAAGGCCCAGTTCCACCGTGTCGTCGGCACCCAGGAGCCGCTCGGCGGCGACCCCAACACCGCCCTGAACACCGTTCTGTACGCCTCGCGCGCCGACTACGAGAACTTCCACCCGCTGCTGACCGGCATGGGCACCGACAACGGCGGCGTCTACATCGAGCGGGGCGCGACCTTCTACACCTACCAGCGGCGCGTGCCCCAGGACTCCTCGCTGACGCTCGAGGAGCTGTTCCGCCACGAGTACACGCACTACCTCAACGGCCGCTGGGCCGTGCCCGGCTTCTTCGGTGAGGGGCCTTGGTACGAGGGCGACCGGACGACCGCGATGGACGAGGGCACCGCGGAGTTCTTCGACGGCGCCACGCGCGACGACGGCGTCAAGGTCCGCAAGTCCCTGGTCCAGGGCATCATCGACGACACCGCGAACGGCGGTCCGCGCATGAGCGTGGACCAGCTGCTGCACGCCACCTACGACGGGGACGGCTTCCGCTTCTACGACTACGCGGGCACCTTCTTCGAGTTCCTGTGGACCGAACGCCCCGCGCTGCTCAAGGAGATGTACCGCCACCTGCGCGCCGATCGTCCGGGCGCCTTCGACGCCTGGCGCGACCGGCTCGGCAGGGACACCGGGCTGCAGAGCGCCTACGACGCCTTCCTCGACCGGCAGATCGCGCACGTCGACGACCTGTTCGTCCCCGACACCGAGTACGTCCCCGTCGACCGGCTGCGCGCCGGCACGGCCGACCAGGTCCGCTCCTCGTTCGTCGCGACGACAGGCATCACACCCGCCTGCCGCTCCACCAGCGCCCCCGCGCGCCCGCGGTTCGTGTGCACCGGCCGGATCACCGCCACCCTCACCGACGCGGCCCGGCCCGACCTCGTCTTCAAGGACATGTCCGAGACCGTCGACTACTTCATCCTCGACCGTGCCGCGGGCGGCGACAACAACCTCACCGACATGAACTGCACCTTCGGCGAGGTGGACATCTGGACCGACGGACGCGCCGGAACATCGGACTACAGCTGCGAGGGCCCGCTGCGCGGCTGAGCCGTCGACACGGACGACGCTGCCGCCATCCGTGCGACACCGGTGATTTCGCCGATGTCGACACACCATCAGGAGCGCCACGGTGGGGACCGCCAACGAACACGGCGGTCTCCACCGGGGCGTATCTCCCTCCTCCCGCGTGGTCCGCCACGATCGAGAGGACCCCTCCGTGCGCCTGCACGTCTTCTCCCGCCCCGTGGTGCGGGCAGCCCTGGCCGCCGCGGTCGCCACCGCCGGACTGCTCGGCACCGGCCTCGCGCCCGGCGCCCAGGCCGCCGCCGACAACCCGTACGAACGCGGCCCCGAACCCAGCGTCTCCAGCATCGAGGCGTCCCGCGGCTCCTACGCCGTCTCGCAGACCAACGTCTCGTCGCTGAGCGTGTCCGGCTTCGGCGGCGGCACCGTCTACTACCCGACGTCCACCGCCGACGGCACCTTCGGCGCGGTCGTCATCTCCCCGGGCTTCACCGCCTACCAGTCGAGCATCGCCTGGCTCGGCCCGCGGCTCGCCTCCCAGGGCTTCGTGGTCTTCACCATCGACACCCTCACCACGCTCGACCAGCCCGCCAGCCGCGGACGCCAACTCCTGTCGGCACTCGACTACTTGACCAAGACGAGCTCGGTGCGCAGCCGCGTCGACGCCACCCGGCTCGGCGTGATGGGGCACTCGATGGGCGGCGGAGGAACCCTGGAGGCCGCCAAGAGCCGAACCTCGCTGAAGGCGGCGATCCCGCTGACCGGCTGGAACACCGACACCACCTGGCCCGAGCTGCGGACGCCGACGCTCGTCGTCGGCGCGGACGGCGACACCGTCGCCCCCGTCGCGAGCCACTCCGAGCCGTTCTACCAGTCGCTGCCGGGCTCCCTCGACAAGGCGTACCTGGAGCTCAACGGCGCCACCCACTTCACGCCGAACTCGTCCAACACGACGATCGCGAAGTACAGCATCTCCTGGCTGAAGCGGTTCATCGACGACGACACCCGCTACGAACAGTTCCTCTGCCCGCTGCCCAGGCCCAGCCTCACCATCGAGGAGTACCGGGGCAACTGCCCGCACACCTCCTGATCCTGACGCCCCGTCATGGGGGCCCGTCGTCCGTCGCCGGTCAGCCGGCGGCGGACGACGTGTGTCGTCCCCAGGGCCGCTCCCCGGGTTCGGGACTGTGCTCGCGCACACCCGGACGCGGTCACCGTTGGGGGCCTGCCCAGCCGTGCGGACGCAGGGCTTCCGGGCCGTGTTACGCGGAAGTAACGTGCGGGCGTGACCCCTTCGACGACCGTACCCGGCGCGCTCAGGCCCCCCGAGCTCCACGGCCGCGGCGAGGAGACGGCAGCCGTGGAATCCCTGGTGGGGCGATTACGGGCCGGGCTCGGCGGGGTGCTCGTCCTGACCGCGCAGCCAGGGCTCGGCCGCACCGCACTCGTGGAGTACGCGCGGAGCTGTGCCTCGCGCGCCCCGCTCCCCGCGGTCCGGCTGACCGCGCCGGCTGCGCTGCCGCGCCAAGGCCCGCTGCTCGTCTGCGTCGACGACGCGCACACCTGGCCGTCGGCGGCCCGGTCCGCCCTCTTGAGCGACCTGCGCCGCCTGCCCGCCCAAAGCCCCGTGGCCGTACTGCTCACCCTCGCCGAACATCGCGTAGGAGAAGGGGAGTTGGACGGGCTGACCACCCTGCGCCTGGCGCCGCTGGACGACAGCGCTGCCGCCGTCCTGCTCGACCGGCTCACCGAGGGCGCCGCGGACCCGGTCGTCGGCGCCTGGCTGATCCGCGAGGCCACCGGCAACCCGCGTCTGCTCCGCGCACTGGTCACGGCCCTCACCCCCGGCCAGCTCGCCGGACGCACCCCGCTGCCCGATCCCCTGCCCGGCGGAGAAGACCTCCTCGGCGACTACGCCGCCCGCGTCGAGGCCCTGCCCGCCGATGCCCGCACCCTGCTGCTGCTCGCATCCGCGGCCGGGGAACACGAGCCCGACGGAGCGGGCGCGGACCTCGCCCTGCTGCTGCGGGCCGGCGGCGACGCCTCGGGACTCGCACCCGCCGAGGCCGCGGGCGCGGTCGTCGCAGCGGGCGGGCGCGTCCACTTCACCCACCCGCTGCTGCGCCGCGCCGTGCTGCGCCGCGCACCCCTCGCCCGCCGCGGCGCCGCCCACGCCCGCCTCGCCGCGGCCTGCCGGGACCCTCTCGCCCGCCTCGTCCAACTGGCCTGCGCGGCAGGGGATCACGACGCGCGGCTCGCCGAAGCCCTCGCCGATGCGGCGACCGCACCCCGCCCGCACGCCGAGCGCTCCGCCGTCCTGGCCCGCGCCGCCGCGCTCACCGCCGACACCGGGCTGCGCACCGACCGGCTCGCCGCCGCCGCGGAAGCATCCCGGCTCGCGGGGGACCCCGTGCGGGCCCGCGCCCTGCTGGCCCGCACCGCCGCCGCCCCGGCCCACAGCGGCGTCCACCGGGTGCGCGGACTGCTGTGCCTCGCCGACGGACCAGCAGCCGACGCCAGGGAGGAACTGCTCACCGCCGCCGTGCTGCTCCCGCCCGAACCGGCCCGCCACGCCCTGATCGGCGCGGCCGAGGCAGCCTGGGCGATGGGCGACGCGGCGGCCTACCGGGAAGCCATGGCGCGCGTTCCCGCCTGCGCCGACGACCCGTCCCTGGAGGCCTACCGCGCCGGGATGTGCGCGGTCCTCGCGGGCCGCAGCGCCGAGGGCCACGCCCTGCTGCGCCGCTGCCTGGACGACGTACCCGGGCCGGGCGATCCGGCGGGGCTGCTGCGCGCCGGAGCCGCCGCCCTGGTCGTCGGCGAGGTGGAGACCGCCTGCCGAGCGGGCGCCCGCGCACTTGCTGCCGTACGCGCCTACGGCCCCGAGGTCCTGCTGCCGCGCGCTCTGGAGCACCTGGCCTACGGCGAACTGCGCGCGGGCCGCCATACGCGGGCCCGCGCGCACGCCCTCGAAGGGCTCCGGGCCGCGCACCGCATCGGGCAGCCCAACGTCGCGGTCTCGCTGCACGCCGTCCTGGCCCTCGCGGCGTCCGTGGAGGGCGACGCGGAGGCCTGCGCGACGCACGCGGCAGCCGCGGCGGCGGGCGCGGGAGCGCACGGTCTCAACCAGGCCGCCACGCTCGCCGTCTGGGCGGTCGCCCGAGCGGATCTCGCCGTCGGGCGCCCGGGGGACGCGGCGGCCCGGCTCGCCCCGCTGGTCTCCCCGGGACCGCGCCGCGGGCACTTCGCCGTCCGGATGCTGGCCGTCCCCTGCTTCGTGGAAGCGGCCGTGCAGGCGGGGCGGACGGCGGAGGCCCGCAGCGCCACGGCGGAGTTCACCCACTGGGCCGAGGCCACCGCCGACCGCCTCGCCCCGGCCCAACTGGCCCGCTGCCGGGCCCTGTTGGCCCCGACGCAGCAAGCGGCCGCAGCGTACGAGAGCGCGCTCGCGCACCACGACCGCACGCCGGGCGAGTTCGAACGGGCCCGTACGCAGCTGCTGTTCGGCCAGTGGCTGCGCCGCAGGCGCCGTACCCGCGAGGCGCGCGGCCCGCTGCGGGACGCCCTCGTCGGCTTCGAGCGGTGCGGCGCACGCGCCTGGGCGGACCGCAGCCGCGGTGAACTGCGCGCCGCGGGCGAGGCGGTGGCGGGGGAGCCGGGCCCCGGGCCGCTCGCGGCACTGACCCCGCAGCAGCAGCGTATCGCCCGGCATGTGGCGGAGGGCGCCACCAATCGCGAGGTGGCGGTGCGCCTCTCCGTGAGCCACCGCACCGTCGACCACCACCTGCGCAATGTGTTCGCCGCGCTGGGCATCCGCTCCCGCGTCGATCTGTCGAGGCTGCTCGCCGGCGACGGTGGGTTGCCGGACCGTGATGAGGAGATTGCCGCACACCTCTAGGTACCGACCGGGCGGTATGCCATTCTTCGGGCGTCAGGAAGATCCGGCAGCGAGCACACTCCCCGGAGGCCCCATGCCACACGTCCTGCGGTCACGGGTCGGGACCCTGCACGAAGTGCCCGCCATCACCCCGCTCGTTCCCGGCCCGCGCTCTCTCCTCGACGCCGACGCCGTCGCCGTACTGCACCGGGCGGCCCGCGCCCTGCTGCGGGACCTGGCCGCGATGACCGACCGGCTGGTCGCGGAGCTCGGCGAGCAGGAGCCCGCCTACCGGGCGGACATCGAGACCCGCCCCACCGAGGTGTGGCAGGAGGTGCACCGCTCCCTGCGGCACAGCGTCACCTCGCTCCTCCAGCCGGGCGAGACCAGAGAGGCCGCCCACCGCACGTCCACGCAGATCGCCGGGGTACGCGCCGAACGCGGCCTGCCGCTCGACGCGTTGCTGCACGCCTTTCGGCTCGGCGGGGCGATGGTGTGGCAGGGCCTGGTCGACGAGGTCTCCCGCGGCAACCCCGACGACATGCGGCTGCTCATCCATGTCGCCACGGACGTCTGGAACTTCGTCGACGAGCACTGCGGCATCGTCGCCGACGCCTACCGCCGCACCGAGCGGCGCATGGCCTGGCGGCACGAGAACCGCCTGCGCCTCCTGACCGCGGGCCTCCTCGACGGAAGCGCCCGGCTCACCGACCTGCCCACCGCCGCCGACGTCCTGGGACTGCCCGAGGACGGGTGGTACGCGGTGGTCGCCGTGGCGGGCGAGGACGTCCGCCTCACCCTGCCGACGACGACGCGGACACTGCGCCACTGCGCCGCCGGAGTCGAGTACGCCCTGGTGCTGCTGGGCGGCGCCGATGACGACCCTGCTGCCGAACTGTCCGCGCTCGGCGCCGGACTCGCCCTGCCGCCCGGGGCCCGCGCCGGCATCGGCTCACCCGTGGAGGGCCTTGCCGCCGTCCCCTACGCCCGCCGCCTCGCCGACACCGCACTGCGCGCCTGCCCCCGCGGCGGCGGCACGGTCCTCCTGGACGAACGGCTGCCCGACGCCCTCGTCGTCTCGTCGCCAGAACTCGCGGAGGCGCTCGCCGAACGGGTCCTGGGGCCGCTGCGCTCCCTCGACCCCGCCGACCGTGACCTCCTCCTGGACACGCTCGTCGTCTGGCTGGAGAGCGACGGCTCCGCGCAGCGCGCGGGCACCCGCCTCTACTGCCACCGCAACACCGTCCTGAACCGGCTGCGACGCGTCGAACAGCTGACCGGCCGCAGCCTCACCCGCGTCGGCGACCTCGTGGAGATCTCGCTCGCCCTGGGCGCCCGCAGGCTGCTCGGCGGGTGACCCCGGGGACGGAGGTGGGGCGGCAAGGGAATCCCCTGCCGCCCCACCGAAGGGTCGTACGCCCGAATCAGACCACCGGCGCCGGGTAGGTCGGATACTCCACGCCGGAGACGTGCTGGACGACGCGGATGACCTGGCACGAGTAGCCGAACTCGTTGTCGTACCAGAGGTAGAGGATCGCGTTGTCGCCGTCGACCTTGGTCGCGCCCGCGTCGACGATCGACGAGTGGCGCGAGCCGACGAAGTCCATGGAGACGGCGTCGGGGGCGGTCGTGAAGTCGATCTGGCGCTTCAGCGGCGAGTGCAGCGAGACGTCACGGAGGTAGTCGAGGACTTCCTCGCGGGTGGTCTCGCGGCCCAGGCGCAGGCTCAGGATGGCGATCGAGACGTCCGGGACGGGGACGCGGATCGAGCTGCCGGTGATCGGTGCCTTGAGGTCGGGCAGCGCCTTGGCGACGGCGGACGCGGCACCCGTCTCGGTGATCACCATGTTCAGCGGCGCGGAGCGGCCGCGGCGGTCGGCCTTGTGGTAGTTGTCCAGGAGGTTCTGGTCGTTGGTGAACGAGTGGACGGTCTCCACGTGGCCGCGCAGCACGCCGTACTCGTCGGCCATGGCCTTCAGCGGCGGGACGATCGCGTTCGTGGTGCAGGAGGCGCAGGACAGGATCTGCTCGTCCGGCTTGATCGTGTCGTGGTTGACGCCGTGCACGATGTTCGGGACGTCGCCCTTGCCCGGCGCGGTCAGGACGACCTTGTCGATGCCGGGGCGCAGGTGGTTGGAGAGCCCCTCGCGGTCGCGCCACTTGCCGGTGTTGTCGATGAGGATGGCGTCCTTGATGCCGTACGCCGTGTAGTCGACCTCGGAGGGGTCGTTGGCGTAGATCACCTTGATCGCGTTGCCGTTGGCGATGATCGTGCTGGTCGCCTCGTCCACGGTGATCGTGCCCTGGAACTGGCCGTGGATGGAGTCACGGCGCAGCAGCGAGGCACGCTTGACGATGTCCTGCTCACCGCCCTGGCGCACGACGACGGCGCGCAGGCGCAGGCCGTTGCCGGAACCGGCCTTCTCGATGAGCAGCCGGGCGACGAGGCGGCCGATGCGGCCGAAGCCGTAGAGGACGACGTCGCGTCCCTCGCGGCTCTCGATCTTGTTGGCGCCCGTGGCACCGGCGACGGCCTCGGCGGCGAACTCCGACACCGACAGACCGCGGTCGTCGGTCCTGTACGCCTCGGCGAGCAGGCCGACGTCGATCTGGGAAGGGCCGAGATCGAGCTCGGTGAGGGCCTGGAGGAACGGCAGCGTCTCGGTGACGGAGAGTTCCTCACCGGCGATCTGCCGGGCGAATCGGTGGGTCTTGAGGAGGCTGACCACCGACTTGTTCACCAAGGAGCGGCTGTGGAGCAGGACGGTGACGTCCCGCTCCCGGTGCAGCTTCCCGATGATCGGGATCATCGACTCCGCGATCTCCTCGCGGTGCTTCCAATTGGTGAACGAGTCGTCATTGACAGTCACAGGTTTATCTTTCGAGCTAGGCGGCGCTCATATGCTAACCCGATGCCGCCTTTGATCTTGCAATGGGTGCCGAGGGGCGCCGCCCGCCCTTGCTTCAGGGGGATTCAGAGGGGAACGGCGACGGCGTTGAACGTCGTCCCGGGCTCCTGCGGGCTGCTGAAGCGGGCGTTGACGAGGTAGAGGCGATCGCCCCAGCGGGCCGCCGTGGTGGGGATGTCGAAGCGCGGGTCGGTGATCGTGCGGCGCAGGGTGGCGGTGTCGGCCTTGGCGTCGAGAGCGAACACGCTGACCGCGTTCAGCCGGTTCTGTACGACGTAGAGGGTGCGGCCGGTGCGGAGGAGGCCGTCGCCGTTGGCCACGCCGTCCGCGCCGACCAGTTTGATCTCGGTGGCGTATCCGGTCTTCAGGTCCACTCGGTAGAGCTTGCCCGGCGAACTGCTGACCACGATCAGGCCCCGGCCGTCGGGGGTGGAGACGATGCCGTTGGCGTTGATCACGTCCGGCGTCTGGACCCAGTCGCCGCCCAGCGGCAGCGCGCGCACCGTGCCCTTGCGTCCGCGCGGGACGCCGTACAGCACGCTGTCGCGCGAGTCGGTGAACCAGGCGCGGTCGCCGAGCAGGGTGACGTCGTTGATGAAGTGGCCTGCGGCCTGCGTCAGTTGGTGCGTGGCCACCAGCTTGCCGCTGCGGGTGTCCAGGACTCGTGCGACCCCAGTGTTTCCGGCGATGTAGAGCAGGCCGTCGTCGTCCAGCTTCAGGCCGACCGCCACCATGCCGGCGGCCCCCTCGTGGAAGACCTCGCCCCGGCCGGTGCGCAGGTCGGTGCGGTAGACGGCGCCGTTGGCGCGCGAGCCCATGTAGGCGTAGGGCCTTCTGCCGATGGCGATCCCTTCGGGGAGGAAGCCGTCGGGGAGGGGGAACTCGGTCGGCCATGTGGCGCCCCGCGCGGCGGCGGCTGAGGCCGTTCCGGTGCCGGTCGCCGCTGCCAGGGCCGCTGAGGTGGCGCCGCCGATGACGGCCCGCCGGGACGGCCGGGGGTGATTGCGGCTGTTGCCATGGTTACGGTTCATGGTGCCGGGCCTCCGTGGGGCGGGACGGGAGTCTGCGAACTCGGCTCCAACTCGCTGACGAGCTCGGTGAGTTGAAAACGCGGCGCCGCCCGGCGGAGTTCCCTCGCGCCCCGCTCGTCTCTCCATGTGCCGCACGGACCCGCTGAGCTGCCCGCCGACCCGGCGCGGGTCAAACTCCAACTATGCGACCCCATAAGCTGCCCTTATGGGGTCATAGGCCCAGCCCGAGTACTAACTTAGGATTGCCTTAGTTTAGGCTTCCCGACGAGCCCCATGTCTTCGCTCGAAGGGAACCTGATCATGTCTCGCCCTCTGCGGGTAGCTGTTGTCGGAGCCGGTCCGGCCGGCATCTACGCCGCCGACGCGCTGCTGAAATCCGCAGTGGCGGTCGAGCCCGGTGTGTCGATCGACCTCTTCGAGCGGATGCCCGCGCCCTTCGGTCTCATCCGCTACGGGGTCGCCCCCGACCATCCCCGGATCAAGGGCATCGTCACGGCCCTGCACCAGGTCCTCGACAAGCCGCAGATTCGTTTCTTCGGCAACGTCGACTACCCCCGGGACATCGACCTGGACGACCTGCGCGCCTTCTACGACGCGGTGATCTTCTCCACCGGCGCGACGGCCGACCGGGCTCTCGACATCTCCGGCATCGACCTCGAGGGCTCGTTCGGCGCCGCGGACTTCGTCTCCTGGTACGACGGGCACCCGGACGTGGCGCGCACCTGGCCGCTCGACGCGGAGAAGGTCGCGGTCCTCGGCGTGGGCAACGTGGCGCTCGACGTGGCGCGCATCCTGGCCAAGACCGCGGAAGAGCTCCTGTCGACGGAGATCCCGCCCAACGTCCACGAGGGCCTCAAGGTCAACAAGGCGCGTGAGGTCCACGTCTTCGGCCGTCGCGGTCCCGCGCAGGCCAAGTTCAGCCCGCTGGAACTGCGGGAGCTCGACCACTCCCCGAACATCGAGGTCATCGTCGACCCCGAGGACATCGACTACGACGACGGCTCGATCGCGACCCGGCGCGGCAACAAGCAGGCCGACATGGTCGCCAAGACGCTGGAGAACTGGGCGATCCGCGACGTCGGCGACCGGCCGCACAAGCTGTTCCTGCACTTCTTCGAGTCGCCGACCGAGATCCTCGGCGAGGACGGCCAGGTCGTCGGCCTGCGCACCGAGCGCACCACCCTCGACGGCACCGGCAACGTCAAGGGCACCGGCGAGTTCAAGGACTGGGACCTCGGCGCCGTCTACCGCGCCGTGGGCTACCTCTCCGACGAGCTGCCCAAGCTGCCCTGGGACGTCGCGTCGGGCACCGTGCCGGACAAGGGCGGCCGGGTCATCGAGGAGACCGGCGAGCACCTGCAGTCGACGTACGTCACCGGCTGGATCCGCCGCGGCCCCGTCGGCCTGATCGGTCACACCAAGGGCGACGCCAACGAGACGGTGGCCAGCCTCCTGGACGACCACGCGAACGCCCGCCTGCACACGCCGACGGCCCCCGACCCGACGGCGGTGGAGGCCTTCCTCGGCGAGCGGAACGTCCGCTTCACCACGTGGGAGGGCTGGTACCGCCTCGACGCCGCGGAGAAGGCGCTGGGCGAGGCGGAGGAGCGCGAGCGCGTGAAGATCGTCGAGCGCGAGGACATGCTCAAGGCGAGCGGCGCCTGACCGTCTTCCAGACGTCGCAGGGGTGTCGGGGGTGGCCGTCAGCAAATGTCGCGGGCGGCCATCCGGAGGGTGAGTCCGCGGGGTGGGCTCAGGGGCCCGGCTCATCGCCGCCCGACGCGTGGCGCGCCCCGGAACGCACCGTGCTGCGCACCACAGCCTCTTTGAAGACCGCCGCGGCGCGTCCTGTCAGGACCAGCCCGCGCGGGCGGTCGTCGGCGTGGGTGAACTGGACGACGCCGTCGTGCCGGCCCAGGCTGATGTTGGTGAAGGCGTACCCGATCCGGACGGGCCCGGGTTCCCGGCCTGCCAGCCGAGCAGCGACGACATCGGCCACGCCCCGGCCCATGGGCAGCGCCGCCTGGCAGGACATTCGGCTCGGTGTCCCGTCCGCCGACACCCCGGCGGCCGCGTCGCCGATGGCGTACACCTCAGGGTGCGAGACCGAGCGCAGGGTGGCGTCGACGAGCATCCGGCCGCGCTCATCCGTGGCGAAACCCGCCACGCGGGCCAGCTCCGGCACACGGAACCCAGCAGTCCATACAACGGCGTCAGCGGCGAACGATGTGCCGTCGCGGGTGTCCAACCCGTCCTCCCGCACCGCAGCGACGACGGTCCTCGGGTGGACCGAGACGTCCAGCCGGTCCAGGGCGCGCCGCAGGTGCGTCCGGGCTCGTGGCGCGAGCCCGGCACCGACGTCATCGGCAGCGGTGAACAGCCCGACGCGCAGCTCGGGGCGACTGTCGGCCAGCTCCGCTGCGGTTTCCAGCCCGGTCAGTCCTCCGCCGACGACTGCGACAGTGCCGCCCGAGGCGATCTCGGCAACCCTGTGCCGCAACCGCGTCGCCTGCTCGAGGCCGGCGACCGCGTCGGCGTGCTCGACCGCCCCGGGAACATCGTCGAGCCGCGCCTGGCTGCCCACCGCGTACACCAGGGTGTCGTAGCCGATCGCTCGGGGCGCGGCGGCGATGCACACGGTCCGGCGGGTTGAATCGATCGCGGTCACGCGTCCGACGACCAGCTGGACCGGTGTACCGCCGAGCTGTTGACGCAACGACAGCTCCGTCAATCGCTGGCCGGCGGCCAGTTGATGGAGCCGCACCCGCTCCACGAACCGGTCCGAGGCATTCACCAGCGTGATGCTGACATCGCTGTGGCGGAGCTTGCGGGCGAGGCGCTTGGCCGCGAGCAGACCGGCGTAACCGGCGCCTACGACTACGAGACGATGGCTCATGGCATGGCTTCCTTCGGGCTGTTCGGGATGTTCGGGATGTTCGGGATGTGAGGACTTCGGGCGGCTTCAGCGCACCGCGCAGAATCGGTCGCCGCGCATCGGCGTCAGGCCGCGGACCTTGCCACGGCAACCGCCCAGGCGATGTACAGGACGTTCACCGCCAGCCGGGCCACCGCACCCGACGGCCGTTCCAGCAGCCGGGGCCGGTCTGGGTGTGCCCGCCGCAGCGCGTCCATGTGGGACACCTGGTAGCCGGTGATCAGGACGGCGGCGGCCCAGCCACCGGCCGGTCTGCCGCACGGGACCAGCACCAGCGCACCCACCACGACCTCCGCCGCCCCGCTGACGGCCACCAGGAGCCGCTCCCGGCCGAGCCATGCGGGTACCAGCCTGCGGAAGTAGCCGGGGGTCAGGAAATGCATGACTCCCGTGACGACCAGGAACACCGCCAGAGTGACGGCAGCGATAGCGTGCACGGCACGATGATCCATTCACCCCGCGCCTGGGTTCTTGAACAGAACGATCGCCGCACCGTCTTCGCCTCGGGCCCCGAGGCGACGATGTTCGCCGAGTCCCGCCCGTTCCGCGTCGCCTCACACCGGCTGCCCGCATGGAAAGCCGTGCTGCCGATCGGCGGCCACGCTGAACTCCTCCAGCCGGGCGGGCCCATGGTGGCGGCGCCCGGACTGATCGTGCCGCCCCAGCTGGCCCACGCCTGCGCGGCGACCTCGCCCTACCTCGCCCTCTTCATCGACCCCTGGCAGCTGCCTTCCCGCCCGGAGCCGATACTCCTCGAAGCGGACGAGGTACGGCGCCTGCTCGCCGCGCTCGGCGCCACCGATTCCGACGGGCCCGGCACCCACGTGGACCTGGCCGCCGGGTATGCCGAGCTGCGGGCACTCGCCGGGCGCCCGATCTCGCTCGACCCCAGAGTCGCCCACGCCGTCCACCTGTGTACGTCGCACGATCCGGACCTGCCTGTCGCCTCCATCGCCACCGAGGTCGGCCTGTCGGCGGTGCGGCTGCGGGCCCTGGTCCGGCAGGACGTGGGCATCGCGCTGACGCGTTTGCGCCGCTGGGGGCGGCTGCGGTCCGCGATCGCCGAGCTGCCCGGTTCGACTGCCGCCCTGGCAGCAGCCACCGCGGGCTTCGCGGACCAAGCCCATCTCACCCGTACCGCACGGGACTTCATCGGGCGTACGCCTGCCTCTCTGCGACGCATCGAGACGTAGGACGCCCTTGACGTGCCGTCACGCGCCGCACGACTGAGAGCTCCGCCGGCCCGGGAACCAGAAGCGACCCGCAACCGACCACTGGTGCGTACGGACGACGAACGCCCACTGGATCGAGGCCGCCGCAGCATGCACTGGTACGAGGACGACGGATTCTGGTCCGATTTCTCCGAGACGATGTTCTCCGAGCGGCGGCGCGCGGAGACGGCGGAGGTCGTCGCGCGCTCGCCGCTGCTCGGGTTCCCGGCGGGCAGCCGCGTACTGGATCTGTGCTGCGGGCCCGGCCTGTACCTGGAGCCGCTCGTGCGCCGCGGCTACACCGTCACGGGCGTGGACCTCAGCGCGGAACTCCTGAAGCGGGCCCGGGTCGGGTGCGAGGACGCCGGGGTCGATGTCCGCCTGATCCGGGCGGACATGCTCACCCACGTCGAGCCGGACGCGTACGACGTGGTGCTCAATGTTTTCACCTCCTTCGGGTACTTCGACGACCCGCGGGACAACGCCCAGGTGCTGCGCAACGCCCACGACTCGCTGGCCCCCGGCGGGCAGCTGCTGATCGACGTGATGGGCAAAGAGGTGCTCGCGGGCTGGATCGGCCGCCCCCAGATCGTCGAACTCGACGGTGCCTACGTGGTGCAGCGCGACACCGTCCTGGACAGCTGGACGCGGCTGCGGACCGACTGGACGCTCGTGCGCGACGGGGTCGCCCGCGAAGCCTCCATCACCTCCTTCCTCTACAGCGCGGCCGAGCTGCGCACCCTCTTCGAGGACGCCGGGTTCACCGGCGTGGAGTGCTTCGGCGGCTTCGACGGTGAGCCCTACGACCAGCGCTCCCGGCGCCTGATCGTGCGCGGGACCAAGCCCGGCCGATGACCGGGAGCGACCGGGGGAGTGGTTCGGGGAGCGACCGGGGCGGTTCGTGAATCTCCGGGAACTGAGCGGAGGCGCTCGACGACTACTGGATCGTGCCGCGCCGCGCAGGAGCGGCCGCACCGCCGCGAACCGTCCGACGGGTGAAGGGACTTCATGACCGAGGCCACAACCGGGGCCGCCTCCCCGGCGGCAGCCGCCCTCCCCGAGCCGACGGCGGGCAAGGCGGGCCGCGGGCGGCTCGTGACCACCCTGACGGTGCTCTCCGTGACGCTGGTCGTCTCCGTCATCGCCGGGATCGCCCTCGGCCCGACCGTCGTGCCGCTCGGGGACGTCGTGCGGTTCCTGACCGCCGCCCTCACCGGCGGCAGCATCGGCGCGGACGAGGTGAGCGGCTACTCCATCGTCTGGCACGTGCGCACCCCGCGGGTGCTGCTCGCCGCCGTGGTCGGGGCGGGGCTCGCGGTCGTGGGCGTCGCCATCCAGGCGCTGGTGCGCAACGCCCTCGCCGATCCCTTCGTCCTCGGCATCTCCTCCGGCGCTTCGGTCGGGGCCACCGCGGTCGTGGTGTTCGGGGTCTTCGCGGGTCTCGGCGTCTACGCCCTGTCCGCCGCCGCGTTCCTCGGGGCGCTCGGCGCCACCGTGCTCGT
This sequence comes from Streptomyces sp. NPDC057302, assembly GCF_042667685.1. NCBI lineage: Bacteria > Bacillati > Actinomycetota > Actinomycetes > Kitasatosporales > Streptomycetaceae > Streptomyces > Streptomyces sp. NPDC057302. The sequence continues at coordinate 46,282 of NZ_JBHUZJ010000012.1, forward strand.
GTATCTGGCCGCGCGCGGGCCGCTCGGCCTGACGCCCTTGCGGCTCGTCCTCACCGGCGTCGCGCTCGCGTACGGGTTCCAGGCGCTGATGAGCGTGCTCGTCTTCCTCTCCCCGAACGGCCAGGCCGCGCGCACGGTGCTTTTCTGGCTCCTGGGCAGCCTCGGCTCGGCGTCCTGGGAGTCGCTGCCGCTGGCGGCCGGCGCCGTCCTGGTGACGGTCGTGGTGCTGCTGCGCCAGAGCCGCTCCCTGGACGTGCTGTCGCTGGGGGACGAGACCGCGGCCAGCCTGGGCGTGGACGCGGAGGCCCTGCGACGACGCCTGTTCCTCCTCACGGCGGCGGTCACCGGCCTGATCGTCGCGGTCAGCGGCGCGATCGGCTTCGTCGGGCTCGTCCTGCCGCATGTCGTGCGCATCCTCGTCGGCTCGACCCACCGCAGGGTCCTTGCCGTAGCGCCGCTCGCCGGAGCCTGCTTCCTGGTCTGGGTCGACCTCGTCGCCCGTACCGCCTTCGCCCCCGAGGAACTGCCGCTCGGAGTCATCACCGCGCTGATCGGCGTACCGGTGTTCATCGTCCTCATGCGCCGCCGCGGGTACCTGTTCGGAGGGCGCTGAATGACCCTCGTACTGCGGGATCTGTCGGTCGAGACGGCCGGGCGAGCCCTCGTCGACCGGCTGAACATCGAGGTGGACGCGGGGCGGATCGTCGGGCTCGTCGGCCCCAACGGCAGCGGCAAGTCCACCGCCCTGCGCTGCGTCTACCGGGCGCTGAAACCGACCTCCGGCGCCGTGCTCCTGGACGGCACCGACCTGACGTCGCTCAAGCTGCGCGACAGCGCCCGGTCGATCGCCGCGCTCACCCAGGAGAGCCACACCGAACTGGACTTCACCGTCGAGGAGGTCGTGGCCCTGGGGCGCGCCCCGCACGCCAGCGGCAACCAACCCCTCACCGCACGCGAACGCGCCCTGTGCGGGCAGGCCATGGACCGCCTCGACGTCACCCATCTCGCGGACCGCAGCGTGCTCACCCTCTCCGGCGGCGAGCGCCAGCGCGTGCTCGTGGCGCGCGCCCTCGTCCAGGAACCCCGCGTCCTGGTCCTCGACGAGCCCACCAACCACCTGGACATCCGCCACCAGGTGGAGCTCCTCTCCTTCCTGCGCGGATCGGGACTCACCGTGCTCACGGCCCTGCACGACCTCAACCTGGCGGCCGCCGCCTGCGACAGCATCGCCGTCCTCAGCTCCGGATCCCTGGTCACGACGGGCACCCCGGAGGAAGTCCTGAACCCCGAGCTGATCCGCAAGGTGTTCGGCGTCGACGCCACCGTCGTGCACCACCCGCGCACCGGGACGCCCCAACTCGTGTACGACCTCGCCCCCACCGGCACCCCGGCACCCGCCGACGCCCTTGCAGAAGGACCGCACTCATGATCCGACCACCGCTGCCCCGCGCCCTGGCAGCCGCCCTGCTGCTGACGGCCGGGCTTCTGACCACCGGCTGCGGCGCCGAGGTCGAGCCGACGGCGAAGAACAAGGCTCAGACGGTCACCGTCTCCAACTGCGGCAAGGACGTCACGTACACCCGTCCACGGCGTCCTGTGGCCTATGACGTCAGCGGCGCCGAGAAGATGTTTTCCCTCGGCCTCGCCGACCGGATGCGCGGCTACGTCATGAACAAACTCGGCGACCCCTCCATCAAGGGCTCGCCCTGGCGCGGGGATTACACCGACGTGGAGCGGCTGGGCACCGAGCGCATCACCCGGGAGATCGTGGTCGACGCCAAGGCCGACTTCGTCCTCGCCGGGTGGAACTCCGGCTTCAGCGAGGAGCGCGGCATCACGCCCGCCCTCCTGAAGAAGGTCGGTTCCTCCAGCTATCTGCACACCGAGACGTGCTGGGACTACGGCGACAAGACCGTCGACGTCACGCCCCTGGAGGCGCTCTACACGGACCTGGACAACCTGGGCCGGATCTTCGGCGTGGAGAAGCGGGCCGGGAAAGTCGTCACCGGACTCAAGGAGCGGGTCAGCGCCCTGAAGAAGACCTGGCCCCAGAAGGGCGACCCGGCCAAGGTCTTCGTCTACGACTCGGGAACCGACCAGCCCTTCACCGCCGGACGTCACGCGGCCCCGAACGACATCATCGAGGCCGCGGGCGCCGCCAACGTCTTCGACGACCTGGACAAGGGATGGACGACGGTGGGCTGGGAGCCCGTGATCAAGGCCAAGCCCGAAGTCATCGTCATCATCGACTACGCCGACCAGCCCGCCAAGGAGAAGATCGCCTACCTCAAGTCGCTCTCCAGTCTGAAGTCGGTCCCTGCCGTGAAGGAGAACCGCTTCTTCGTCATGTCCTACGGCGACGCCGTCAGCGGCCCGCGCAACATCAAGGGCGCCGAGCGCCTGGGCGGCTACCTCCGGTCGGTCGGGCGGTGACCCCCCTGCACACGGCGGCGGCCCCGGTGGCCACCGTCCACGGGCACATCACCGACGCGATGAAGGCTCCCGACCTGCTGCGGCTCACCGACAACGTGGTCCTCGCGCGCTTCGAGACGATGAAGGTGTACGCGGCGCTCGGCGCGGTCCGCACCCTCCTCGAACGCGGGACCGTACGACCCGGCCAGACCCTCGTCGACAGCTCGAGCGGCATCTACGCGCTGGCCCTCGCCATGGCCTGCCACCGTTACGGCCTCGGCTGCCACATCGTCGCCTCCACCACCGTCGACGCGGCGATGCGCGCCCAGCTGGAGATCCTCGGCGCCACGGTGGACCAGATGCCGCCGTCCGACAGCCTGCGCCTGGACCAGGAGCGGCGGGTGCACCGCGTGCGGCAACTGCTCGTGGAGCGCGCCGACTTGCACTGGATGCGGCAGTACCACGACGGCGTCCACTACACCGGATACGAGGAGTTCGCGGACCTGGTGGAAGCCGCGCTGCCCGACGCCCCGCTGACCGTGGTCGGAGCCGTCGGCACCGGAGCCTCCACCGGCGGGCTCGTCCAGCCGCTGCGTCAACGCGGGCGTGAGGTGCGGCTGTTGGGGCTACAGCCGTTCGGCAGCGTCACGTTCGGCAGCGAGGGCTTCAGTGATCCCGAGGCGATCATCGCCGGGATCGGCAGTTCGATCCCCTTCGACAACGTCCGCCACGAGCTGTACGACACCCTCCACTGGGTCGACTTCCGGCACGCCATGGCGGGAGCCGTCGACCTGCTGCGTACGCACGCGGTGTTCGCGGGCCTGTCCACCGGGGCCGCCCACCTCGTCACGGCCTGGGAGGCGGCCCGCAACCCGGACCGCATGCACCTGGTGATCGGCGCCGACACGGGCCACCGCTACACCGAACGGGTCTTCTCCCGTCACCAGGAGGCGCTCGACCCGCGCACCCTCGCACCGCACCGGATCACGGACCTCGCCGACCTCGCGCTGCCCTGGTCGGCGATGGAGTGGAACCGGCGCGGCTACGACGTACGCACCAAGAAGCACGAGAAGCACGAGAAGGAGGGGAAGGCATCGTGACCATCGCCGCCCTGGAAGCACTCACCTTCGGCCTCGGACGCCTGGTGGAGGCGGCCGGTGCCGCCGGACACCGGCTCTGCCTGCTCACCGGCGACCGGTCCGTCTACCGGCACGAACTGGACCGCCTGGAGCCCGGAGCGCTCGACGTCGTCGACGTCGACACCCGTGACGCGACCGCGTCCGCCGCGGCCCTGGCCGCCGTGCCCGACTTGAAGGGGCTCATCAACTCGACCGACACCTGGAGCGTGCCGGGCGCGGATCTGGCCGCCGGACTGGGACTGCCGGGGCCCGACCCGGCCGCGGTCCGTCTCCTGCGGGACAAGTCCCGGGTGCGCAATCTCCTGCACGAAAAGAACCTGAGCCGCGGCCCCGCCCTCACGATCCCGGCCGACCCCGCAGCGGCCGACGAGGTGCTCCGGCAGATCGGACTGCCGGTGGTCCTCAAGGACTCCGCGGGCACCTCGTCGCGCAACGTCTGGCTGGTCCGCGACGAGCGGCAGCTGCACACCGCTCTGCGTGAGGCCGCCCAACGCCCCTTCTCCGGGCGGCTGTTCGCGGAGCCGTTCCTCGCCGGGCCCGTCTACAGCGCCGAGACGCTCAGCTGGGCGGGGGAGACGAAGCTCCTGGGGGTCCTCAGCCGCCAGATGTCTCCCGAGCCGTCCGTCCGGGAGGAGGCCGCCGCCTTCCCCGTGGCCCTGCCGGAACCGGAGTTCGCCCTGATCCAGGACTGGGTGGGGCGCGTCCTGAAGACGGCGGGCCACGACGCGGGTTTCGCGCACGTCGAGTTCGTCCTCACCACCGAAGGACCGGAGCTCGTCGAGATCAACCGGCGGATCGGCGGCGCACTCGTCGGCGAGGCGCTGTGCCGCGCCCTGCGCACCAACGTGTACGACGCCATGGTCGCCGTGGCGCTCGGCCTGCGCCCCGCCCTGCTCGACGCACCCGCGGCCACGGGCCCCGCCACGGCGTTCGTCCTCGTCTACCCCGACCGCCCCGGCACCCTCACCGGCTGGACCGGCGTGGACGGCATCGCAGCCTTCCCCGGCTCACCCGAGTGGTACCCCACCGCGGCCCCCGGCGACCGCCTGGAGCACGTGAGCGATCAGCGAGGCTGCACCGGCATCCTCCTGGCCGAGGGCGCGACCGCCGAACTCGCCCTGCACCGCGCGCTGAGCGCCGCCGGGAGCATACGGCCGCTGGTCGCCGCCCACCCCTCGGAGTGACGCTCCTCGGGAAGCCGCGCGGGCGCCTGCGCTCCGGTCTCGCGCGGCTCACCGGGCCGCAACGCTTCCTGCTGGCCGGATCGTTCCTGATCCCGCTCGGCAGCTTCGCCGTCCTGCCCTTCATGTCGGTGCTGCTCCACGAGCGGCTCGGCATGGGCCTCGGCACGGTCGGCGTCGTGCTCGCCGTCGCCTCGCTGGTGCAGTTCTCGGGCGGTGTGGTGGGCGGCGCGATCGCCGAGCGCATCGGGCTGCGGCGCACGATGCTGCTCGCCCTGGTGATCCGTACGGCCGGGTTCGCCTGCTTCCTGCCGGGGCTGAGCCACCCGGCTGCCGCCGTCTTCGCGCTCCTCCTGGTCTCCGTCGGCGCCGCGCTCTATCTGCCCGCGAACAAGGCCTACTTGATACACGAGGTCGACGAGGAACAGCGCCCCCTGCTGTTGTCCGCGAGCGGCTCCGCGCTGAACGCGGGCATCGCCCTGGGGCCGCTGGCGGCGGCGCCCTTCGTCCTCGGAGCGTCGGCCGGACTCTTCACCGCGGTCACCGCGCTGTTCGCGGCGATCACCGCGGGCCATGCGCTCCTGCCCGTGGAGAGCCCCGACCACGGGCAGAGCATCAGGGCCGGGGGAGGGCAACAGGCGGGCCGGGAACGGCCGTTCGCCGGTCTCGCCGTGCTGCCCTTCGCGACCACCGTGCTGAGCCTGTACGTCTTCATGTTCTTCCAGCACTACCTCGCGCTGTACGCGGTGCCGCGCACCTCGACGACGTACTACGGCCTGGTCCTCGCGCTCTACGCCCTTCTGCTCGTCGTCGCGCAGCCCCTCCTCTCGGACTGGATCGCGCGCCTGCCCTACGTCCGCGCCCTCTGGTTCGGCTTCGGCGCGATGGCCGCGGGCATGGCCACGCTCGCCGTCGGCAACCACGCCGCGATCCTGGGCGGCGCCCTGCTCGTCTGCCTCGGCGAGATCGTGCTCTTCTTCAAGAACGACCTCGAAGCCCTGGCCCGATCGCCCCGCGCGCCGGCCGTCGTGTTCGGCCGCCAGCGGCTCGCGGCGGGAATCGGCGCCTTCGCCAGCGGAGTCGCCGGCGGCGAGGGCTACCAGTTTGCCGAACGCGCCGACAGCGCCGGTCTGTTCTGGGTCGCGGTCGCGGCCCAGTGCGCGCTGCTGCCGCTGTTCCTGACGCGCTGGTCGGCGGTCACAGGCCGAGGTCACTGAGCCCGGGGGAGCCGTCGGGGCGGCGGCCCAGCGGCCAGTGGTACTTGCGGTCGGACTCCTGGATGGGCAGGTCGTTGATGCAGGCATGCCGCACGCGCATCAGGCCGTCGTCGTCGAACTCCCAGTTCTCGTTGCCGTACGAGCGGTACCACTGGCCGGAGTCGTCGTGCCATTCGTAGGCGAAGCGCACCGCGATGCGGTTGCCGTCGTGCGCCCACAGTTCCTTGACGAGGCGGTAGTCGAGTTCCCGGTCCCACTTGCGGGACAGGAAGGCGACGATCGCGTCGCGCCCGGTGACGAACTCCGCGCGGTTGCGCCAGCGGGAGTCCTCGCTGTAGGCGAGGGCCACCTTCTGGGGATCGCGGGAGTTCCAGCCGTCCTCGGCGAGCCGGACCTTCTCGGCCGCGGTCTCCTGGGTGAACGGAGGTACTGGGGGTCGCGTGGTCATGGCTCTCCTGAACGTGGCAGCACAGTGGAGAACGGGCGTTCTCCATCGAGGGTGTCCACGATAGGAGAACGCTCGTTCTCGCGCAATGACGCGGTCGTGTCCAGGGTCGTAGTAGGGTCGGAGAACGTCCGTTCTCACTCTTCGGCCCGCGTCTTGGCCTTTGTCCCCCTTGGAGCCCGCATGGATCGCGCCGAAGCGGAGGTCAGGCTTCTCGACGCGGCCGAGGAGCTCTTCTACGAGCGCGGGATCCAGGCCGTGGGCATGGACCAGGTGCGCGCGGCCTCGGGTGTCTCGCTCAAGCGGCTGTATCAGGTCTACCCCTCGAAGTCGGAGCTGGTCCTCGCCTGCCTTGAGCGCCGCGACCTGCGCTGGCGGACCCGGCTCGCCGAGTACGCGGAGGGCGGGCCGGGCGGGGTGGAGCGGGTCCTCGCGGTCTACGACTGGCTGTACGAGTGGTTCCGCGAGCCGGAGTTCCGCGGCTGCGCCTTCATCAACTCCTTCGGCGAACTCGGCGCCGCGGACCCGGCGGTGGCCGCCGCCGTCCGGGCCCACAAGAGCGCCTTCCACGACTACATGGCCGGACTTGTGGCCGCGGCGGGCGAATCGGGGCAGACTGTCGGCCCGTTGGTCCTGCTCGCGGAGGGGGCCATGACAACGGCCGCGATTTCAGGTTCACCCGAACCGGCGCGTCAAGCCCGCCTGGGAGCAGCCCAGTTGCTGGCGGCGCGGTAACCGCCGGTCGCCCGACAGGAAGATGGCTCATGGCGAAGACGTATCGCATCGGTTTCGGCACGCGCCTGATCAACGGCGTGTTCCGGACGATGACCCGGTTCGGGATCGGCAAGGACTACCGGCACATGCTGACCGTGCGCGGCAGGAAGTCGGGCCGTCTGTTCTCCACGCCGGTCGACGTGATGTCGGCCGGTGGCGAGCGCTGGGTCGTCGGGGCGTACGGGGTGAGCAACTGGGTGCGCAACGCGCGGGCGGCCGGGGAGGTCGAGCTCAGCAGGGGCGGCAAGTCCCAGAGCGTGCGTGTGGTCGAGCTCGGCCCCGAGGAGAGCGTCCCCGTCCTTCGCCAGTACTGGCGGGAAGTGCCCGTCACGCGGCCCTACTTCGACGTGACGGGCGACTCGACGGACGAGGAGTTCGCCGCCGAGTCGGCACGTCATCCGGTGTTCCGCCTGGGCTAGGTCAGCCGGTCTTCGCCCCGGTGTGCAGGGCCAGGGAGCTGTGGGCGGGGAGAGTCGTCTCGATCTTCCCGTCGTCCCCGACGGTGACCGTGTCGCCCGCGCAGCTGTCCGGGGACGCCTTGGCCACATTGCAGTACGTGCCGCCGGGCAGGGAGGTGGCGAACGTCTGGGCCAGCTCGCCGTCGCCGTTGTTGAGGGCGACGAACCCCTTGTCGCCACGGCCGAAGGCCAGCGCGCTGCCGCCGTTGTCCCACCAGTCGGTCAGCTCCGCGCCGCCCACCTCGTTGCGGAACCCGACCAGGCCGGTGATCGCTTGCTGGGCGTGCGTGTTCGTCCAGCCGTCCGCGCCGCTGGGCGGGCCCGCGTCCTTGTCGGACCACTCGTAGCCGGAGTACACGTTCGGTGAGCCGTAGGGGGACGCGAGCATGAACACATTGGCCAGGGTGTAGGACGCGCCGTCCTTGTAGGTGAGCGTGGAGCCGCCCCGCTCGGTGTCCCAGTTGTCGACGAACGTGCGCGCCGAACCGCTGCCCAGCTTGCCGTCCGCGACCGACTTCAGCTGGGCGATGTCGCCGCCCTGGAAGGCACTCTTGAGGTGCCCGCCGTAGCGGAACTCGTCGACGTCCCCGATGCCCGTGTACTCGTCGGGCTGAACGGCCTCCCCGCCCCCGTGGATGACCTCCGAGACCCAGAACCCGGGGTCGCTCATCTTGCCCTTGACGGCGGCGACGTCGTCGGCCGCCATGTGCTTGGCGGCGTCGATGCGGAAGCCGTCCACGCCCAGGGAGCGCAGGTCGTCGAGGTAGGCGGCGATGGTGGCGCGCACCGCGTCGCTGCCCGTGTCGAGATCGGCCAGGCCCACCAGTTCGCAGTTCTGGACGTTGTCGCGGCTGGTGTAGTCGTTGATGCTCGTGCGGCAGGCGTGGAAGTCCGCGTCCTGGAAGGAGCCGGGGTATTCGTACTTGCCGTACTTCGTGCCGCCGGTGCCCGTTCCCGCGCCGGCCGCCATGTGGTTGACGACGGCGTCCGCGACGACCTTGACGCCTGCCTGGTGACAGGCGTCGACCATGCTCTTGAAGGCGGCGCGGTCGCCGAGGCGGCCCGCGATCTTGTAGCTGACGGGCTGGTACGAGGTCCACCACTGGTCGCCCTGGATGTGCTCGGAGGCGGGCGACACCTGGACGTAGCCGTAGCCCGCCGGGCCGAGCTGGTCGGCGCAGGCCTTGCCCACGTCCGCGTACGGCCGCTCGAACATGGTGGCGGTGACGGTCTTGTCGCCGGGCGGTGTCGCCTGCGACTGCGAGGGCGCGAACGTCGCGAGGCCGGCCGCGGCCAGGACCCCGGCCGACGTGGCGCCGAGCAGGCGGGAACGGTACTGCATGGGGCGGCTCCTTCGAGGCCGGGCACAGCTGTGCCGACTGTGCCCATGGAAGGCAGTTGCTCGTGGGGGAGGCTGCCGTGGGGGGATTCCGAGTGGGAGCCTGCCGCCCACGCATGTACGCGTCAATGCTTTCTGCAAGATATTTCAACTACCGGTGCCTGGTGAGGCTTTGGCGTGCGAAGTTGCGGGGGAGTGGTGGGGGTTGGCTGCCTGAGTGGGGCTGCCGGGTGGCCTGACCTGTGTGGGGGTGTTGCTGCAAGAACTTGCGTGAATTCAGTTCTTACTCGGGGGTAGGCTCGCCGCTCCCCTTGTTATACGGTCTGTCTAACAAGCGGGCCGCGGCGCGTTGCGGGACGGCGCCCCGGGTCGTTGCCTGAGCGAACAAGAGAACGTACGCATCAGAGTCAAGGAGCCGCAGCATGGCAAGCAGCACTGTTCGGCCGACACCGCAGGATCGCCCCGAAGAGGACGACGTGGCCCGGCGGTTGCTCCACTCGGCCGCCGTGTTGGCCTACGACCCGGCCACGGAAGTGGACTGGGACACCCCGCTCGACCGGGACTTCCACGGCGCGAGCCCGGAGTGGTGCTCCCTGTACGGCACGCCGTACTGGCAGGAGCTCACCGACGCGCAGCGCAAGCAACTGACGCGGCAGGAAGCCGCGTCGGTGGCCAGTACGGGCATCTGGTTCGAGATGATCCTCCAGCAAATGGTTCTTCGCGACGTGTACATGAAGGACCCGACCAGTGCCGAAGTGCAGTGGGCGCTCACCGAGATAGCCGAGGAGTGCCGGCACTCGATCATGTTCGCCCGCGGCGCCGAGAAGCTGGGTGCGCCCGCCTACCGGCCCAAGCGGTTCGCGATGGAGCTCGGCCGGGCGTTCAAGACGCTGGCCTTCGGTGAGGCCGCGTACGCCGCGATCCTCGTGGCCGAAGAGGTGCTCGACGTCATGCAGCGCGACTGGATGCGCGACGAGCGCGTCGTGCCGTTCGTCCGCACGATCAACAACATCCATGTCGTCGAGGAATCGCGGCACATGAAGTTCGCCCGCGACCAGACGAGCAAGCGTCTCTCCGGGGCGGGCCGACTGCGCCGCCAGATCAACGCGCTGGTCGTCGCGATCGCGTCGTACTACATCGTCACCAGCATGGTGAACCCCAAGGTGTACGCGAACGCGGGGCTCGACGAGAAGCGCGCCCTCGCCGAGGCGAAGGCCAACGAACACCACAAGTCCATGATGCGCTCCAGCTGTTCGGGCCTCATGGAGTTCCTGGCCTCCTCCCGCCTGCTCACCAGGCCCGCGCTGGCCTTCTACAAGCGCGCCCACCTCATCTGAGCCGAGTGAGTCGAGCCGACGACATGACCTACGCCATCACCCAGACCTGCTGCAACGACGCCACGTGCGTCGCCGTGTGCCCGGTCAACTGCATCCACCCGACGCCGCAGGAGCGGGCGTTCGGCAGCACGGAGATGCTGCACATCGACCCCAAGACCTGCATCGACTGCGGGGCCTGCGCCGACGCCTGCCCGGTCGACGCGATCTTCCCGGTGGACAGCCTGCCCGTCGCACAGCAGGAGTACGCGACGATCAACGCGGCGTACTACGCGGACCAGGCGCTCGAACCGGCCCCGGAAGGACCGAACTTCCACGCCTGGGACGAGCCGTCCTTCCCGCGCGTCCTGCCGTCGGACTTCGCGCCGCTCAAGGTCGCCGTCGTCGGCACCGGACCGGCCGGGATGTACGCGGTCCAGGACCTGCTCCTGCACACCAGCGCCGAAGTGACGCTGATCGACAGGCTGCCGGTGACCGGCGGCCTCGTACGCTTCGGCGTGGCGCCCGACCATCCCGCGACCAAGAAGGTCGGTGACACCTTCGCCCGGTTCCACACGCATCCGCGGGTGCGAATGCACCTGGGGCTCGACGTGGGGACCGACGTGACCGCGCAGGAGCTGGCCGCACACCATGACGCGGTCATCTACGCCGTGGGCGCATCGGCCGACCGCACCCTGGCCGTCCCCGGCGAGGAACTGCCCGGCAGTATCTCCGCCCGGGCCTTCGTCGCCTGGTACAACGGCCACCCGGAAGCGGCGACGGACGCGATCGACCTGTCCGCCGAGCGCGTCGTCGTCGTCGGCAACGGCAACGTCGCGCTCGACGTCGCCCGGATCCTGCTCGCCGATCCCGACGGCCTCGCCCGCACCGGCATCGCCGACCACGCGCTGAAGGCGCTGCGTGCGGGCAAGGTGCGCGAGGTGGTCCTGCTCGGGCGGCGGGGGCCCGAGGACGCCGCGTACACGAAGTCCGAACTGCTCGCCCTCAAGCACGTGCCGGGCCTGGACCTGGTCGTCGACGACCACGACCCCCGGACCGCGCCGGCCATCGACGAGACCGATCCGCAGGCCGACCCGAAGGGCAAGGCCGCCCTCCTGCGAGGCGTCACGCGCGAGCGCGTCGACTGGGCGCAGCCGCCCGCTCCCGGGCGGCGCATCGTGCTCCGCTTCCATTCCGCTCCCGTGGAGATGCTCGGCGAGAAAGCCGTGCAGGGCGTACGGGTCGTGGAAGCGTCGGGGGAGCGGACGATACGGGCGGAGATGGTGCTGCGCGCGATCGGCTACCGCGGGATGCCGGTCGCCGGGCTGCCCTTCGACGAGACCACCGGCACCGTCCCGCACGAGGGCGGCCGGGTGGCCGGACAGCCGGGGACCTACGTCGTGGGGTGGATCAAGCGGGGCCCCAGCGGCGGCATCGGCGCCAACCGCACCTGCGCCGCGGAGACGGTCACCACGCTGCTCGCCGACGCGGTCGCCGGCGCCCTGCCCGCACCGGGTTCCGCACCGAAGGCCTTCCACCGGCTCGCCCGGCGCCGCAACCGCGCGGGGAGCCTCGCGCTGAGCCGCTAGCGGTGGTTCGCCCGGCGCGGCTCAGGGGGTGCGGGTCTCGGCCAGGGTGTGGGCGACCAGGGCGTTGGCGTGTCCGTGCCCCAGGCCGTGCTCGGTCTTGAGCCAACCGACGAGCTCCATGTGCTTGGTCAGCGGCGAGGCGCGGATGAGGTCCTTCCACTCGGTGATGGGGCGGCCGTACTTCTGCTCGATCGAGGGGAAGTAGCTGGCAGGGCCCTTGGTGGCTTCGGTCATGGTGACGCCGTCCCGTCTTTCGCGGTGGTGGTGCCCGTCAGGAGTGGTCTTGCGGGTGGTGTTGTCCCTATGACGGGTGGGGCCCGCTCAAATCATCGGGCGGCCCGCGTGTCCTGGATCACATTCTCTGGCGGTGATGCATCGGCCGAAGCCCCGGTCAGGGTCTCGCCGCCGCACCCCGCCGACGAATGGCGGGGCTCTAGGGGCGGGTCTAGCCTGAGACCAGTGGACGCGTCCGTTCACTGCCTGAGCGACACGCACACCGGCAATCCCATGACTGGCTCTCGGACGACACCCTCGGAGCCTGCCGCCACCCCGGAGCGGGGCAGCGGCAGCGGTATCGCACTCCTCGTCATCGCCTCGTGCCAGCTGATGGTGGTCCTCGACATCACCATCGTGAACATCGCTCTGCCGCACATCCAGACCTCGCTCGGCTTCTCCACCGAGACCCTGTCCTGGGTGATCAACGCCTACACGCTGACCTTCGGCGGACTGCTCCTGCTCGGCGGGCGCCTCGGCGACATCCTCGGACGCCGCAGGGTCTTCATGTTCGGCGTCCTGCTCTTCGTCTTCGCCTCGCTGCTCGGCGGACTCTCCCAGGAGTCCTGGCAGTTGCTCGCGGCGCGCTCGCTCCAGGGCGTCGGCGGCGCCATCGCCTCGCCGACCGCACTCTCGTTGATCACCACGACCTTCCGTGAAGGACCCGAGCGCAACCGGGCGTTCGGTGTGTTCGCCGCTGTCTCGGCGGGCGGCAGCGCGATCGGGCTGCTCGCGGGCGGGCTGCTCGTGGAGTGGCTCGACTGGCGCTGGGTGCTGTTCGTGAACATCCCCATCGGCCTGCTCATCGCCCTCGCCACACCCCGCTACATCCGCGAGTCCGAACGCCACCCCGGGCACTTCGACATCCTCGGCGCACTCACCTCCACCCTGGGCATGGTGCTGCTCGTCTACGGCTTCATCCGCGCGTCCGAGGACGGCTGGAGCGACAGCGTGACCATCGCGTCCTTCGCGGCGGCCGTCGTGCTCCTCGGCCTCTTCCTCACCGTCGAGCGCCGCTCGAAGCAGCCCATCACCCCCCTGTGGATGTTCCGCGACCGCAATCGCGCCGGTGTCTACGGGATGATGCTGTGCCTGGCCGCGGCCATGTTCGGCATGTTCTTCTTCCTGACGCTCTTCGTGCAGAACATCCTGAACTTCAGCCCGCTGCGGGCCGGTCTCGCCTTCCTTCCGGTGAGCGCGATCATCGCGGTCGGCGCGGGACTCGCCTCGCAGCTGCTGCCCAAGTGGGGGCCCAAGCCCTTCATGGTGGTGGGCGCGGTCCTTGCCGCCGTGGGGCTGGGCTGGCTGACCCTGACCGATGTCGACAGTACGTACGTGGGGAGCCTGCTCGGGCCCGTGCTGGTCTTCGGCTTCGGCATGGGCATGCAGTTCGTGTCCCTGACGCTGATGGCGGTCTCGGGCGTGCAGCCACAGGACGCCGGAGCGGCCTCCGGGATCCTCAACGCGACCCAGCAGGTCGGCGGTTCGCTCGGCCTGTCCGTCCTCGTCACCGTCTTCGGCACCGCGAGCCGCAACGAAGCCACCGACCAGGTTCCCCGCTTCCTGTCCCAGGCGACCCCGGCCGAGCTGGTGGATTTCCGCAGGACGGGCGAGCTGCCGGGGCGCTGGGGCGACCAGGTCCTCGCCTCGGGCATCTCCAGTTCCTTCGTCGCGGCTGCCGTCTTCGCCGTCGTCGCCGCGCTGATCGCCCTGATCGTCATCCAGGTGCGGCCCGCCGATCTGGAGCGCCTCCAGGGTGGCGCCGCCGTACCGCCCGCGCCGGGCACGGACGGGCGGGATTCGGGCACGGAAGAGCCGGATCCGGGCACGGGTGACGGGGCTTCTGCCGTCGACGGCTCCCCTCCCCGCGACGGTCCTCCCGCGCCCGGCCGAGGCAGCGGCTGAAGCCGCAGCTGGTGCCACGGCCCGAGGCCGCGGCCGAAGCCCGCGCGGCGTCCGTATTGCGGATGGCCTGATTCCCCTGGTGCGCAAGCGAGTTGAGAACGGGCAGACGTACTATGACCAGCCGATCGGGAGCGGGGGCGCTCGGGGGCTCGGGGTGGTGGGGGCGGCGCGGGGCAAGGACCCATGGAGACGGGCGTGAACACGGACACCGACTACCGCTTGCTGGGCCCGGTCGAGGCGTGGCGAGCGGGCCGCCGCCTCAGCCTGGGCGGGCCCAAGCCACGTGCACTGCTCGCGGCGCTGCTCCTGGAACCGGGGCGCGTGGTGTCGGTCGACGCGCTGATCGACGCCATCTGGGGCGAGAGGCCGCCGGACACGGCACGTTCTTTGATCCAGTCGTACGTCTCCGCGCTGCGCCGCGCGCTGACCGCCGACGCCATCGAGACCCGGCCGCCGGGCTATCTGATCCACGCGGACGCCACGCTCGTCGACCGGGCCGAGTTCGAGCGCCTCGCGGTGCAGGGCAGGCAGGCCGCGGCGGACGGCGACCACGCCGCGGCGGCCCGGCTGCTGGGTGACGCCCTCGCCCTGTGGCGCGGCCCCGCGCTCGGCGGCATCGGCGAGACGCTGCGGGCCATGGCCGACCAGCTGGAAGAAGCGCGGCAGGCGGCCCTGGAGGAGCGCATCGCCGCGGACCTCGCCCGCACCGGGCAGGAGAGGGAACTGGTCGCCGAACTCACCGCGTTGGTCGCCACGCATCCCACCCGCGAGCGTCCGCGCGGCCAACTGATGCTCGCCCTCTACCGGTTGGGACGCCAGGCCGACGCGCTCGCGGTGTACGTGGAGGGACGCGACGCACTCGCCGATGAGCTGGGCATCGACCCCGGACCCGACCTCAGACGGCTGCACGAGGCGATCCTGCGGGCCGACGAAACGCTGCTGCCCTCCGCGGAGGGTGCGACCGAACCCGTCGTCCCCAGGGACACGACCGCTGTCCCGGTGGCGGCCCTCCTGCCGCCCACCATCGGCGACTTCACCGGCCGCGACACCCAGCTCGCCGACGTACGGACCGCGCTGTCGGGGATCCGCGAGGCCATGCCGGTCGTCGTGCTCTCCGGACCCGGCGGAGTCGGCAAGTCCACCCTGGGCGTCCGCGCCGCGCACCAGGTGGCCGACGTGTACCCGGACGGACAGCTGTACGCCGAGCTGCGCGGCGCCACCGATCCCGTGGCCCCCGGGGAAGTGCTCGGGCGGCTCCTGTACGCCTTGGGCGCCGATCCGCCCGACGGGGACGCCGAGCGGCGCGACCTCTTCCGCAGCCTGGTCTCGGGGCGCCGCGTCCTGCTGGTGCTCGACGACGCGGCCAGCGAGTCACAGGTGCGCCCACTGCTTCCGGGGAGCGCCACCTGCGGGGTCCTGATCACCGCACGGGCCCGACTCGGCGCCCTGCCCTGCACCCACCGCGCCGATCTCGACGTGCTGGACACGGCGCCGGGCACCGAACTCCTCGGCCGCGTCGCGGGCCAGCGGCGCGTCACGGACGAACCGGACGCCGCCCGGCGCATCGTCGAGCTGTGCGGCGGCCTCCCGCTCGCCATCCGGATCGCGGGCGCCCGCCTCGCCACCCGCAGGCACTGGACCGCGCGCATGCTCGCCGACCGGCTCGCGGACGAACACCACCGCCTGGACGAACTCGCCGTCGGCGACCTCGAAGTGCGGGCCGGTCTCGGCCTGAGCTACCGGGCCCTGGACACCCCCGCCCGCACCGCCCTGCGCCGCCTCGGGCTGCTCGCCGCGCCCGACGTGGCCGCGTGGGTGGTGACCGCGCTGCTGGACGTGCCGGAGGCCGAGGCCGACCGCGTCGTGGAACAGCTCATCGACGCCCAGCTCCTGCACTGCACCGGCGTCGACCGCGCCGGCCAGCCCCGCTACCGGCCGCACGACCTGGTGCGCGTGTACGCCGCCGAACGCGCCGACGCCGAGGACCCGCCCGCCGAACGGGCCGCCGCCGTCGGCCGCGCGCTGGGCGCCTGGCTCTGGCTGACCGGCCGTGCCGCGTCCGCGACGCCCTCCGGCGCCGTCGAACTGCACCGCGGACTCCTGGACGCCGGCGGATCGGGCGGGGCCGCGGCCGTCGCCCTGCGGGGCCTGGTCCGGCCCGTGGGACCGGAAGCCACCCAGCGGGCCCTCGCCGACCCGGCTGCCTGGTTCGAGGCCGAGGCCGACGCGATAGCCGCCGCCGTCGAGCGCGCGGCGGCCCTGGACCTGCACACCCTCTCCTGCGAGGCGGCGGCCGCCCTGTGCTCCTCCGCGTACACCGTCGGGAACCGGTTCGAAGCCTGGTGGCGCACCCACGACGCGGCGCTGGCCGCCGCCCGCCGCGCGGAGGACAGGGCGGGCGAGGCCCTGCTGCTCATCGGCCTGGGCCAACTGCGCTACGAACAGGACCGGTTCCCCGAATCGCAGGGCTACTTCAAACAGGCCGCCGGGCTCTGCGCCGAACTCGGTGACATACGCGGCCGGGCCGCCGCCTTCGCCGGGCTCGGCAGCGCCCTGCGGGAAGCGGGGCGGCTGCGGGCCGCGCAGGAGACCCTCGTCCGGGCCGTCGAGGGCTTTCGCCGGCTCAGCGACGACCCGGGCATCGGCCTCTCCTGCCGGTACGCCGGATCCGTCCAGCTCGAACTCGGTGACTTCCAGGCATCGCGCGCGTTTCTCGACGAGTCGCTGCGGGCCTACCGCAGGCTGGGCAGCCGCCGCGGCGAGTCCCTCACCCTGCGCTCGCTCGGCCTCGTGCACCGTGCGCTCGGCGAGTACGCGGCGGCCGAGGAGCTGTCCGGCCGGGCGGTGGACCTCCTGCGCACCCTGGGCGACCCGCTGATGCTCGCGTACGCCATGCAGGCCAGGGCCAAGTCGCGCATCCGGCTGGGGCGTTCGGCTGAAGCCGCGGAAGAGATCCGCAGCGTCCTCGACGTCTGCCGGGGACAACGCGACCGCTTCGGCGAGGCACTTGGCCTGCGCACCCTGGGCGAGTGCGAGCTCGCCGCGGGCCGCCTCGACACGGCGGAACAGCACCTGACCGCGGCCGCCGCCCTCTGGAACGACCTGGAGCTGCCGCTGCCCCGCGCCCGCACCCTGCGCGATCTCGCCGCGGCGCGGGAGGCGGTGGGGGACCGGGCAGGGGCGGGTGCGCTGCGCGCCGAGGCGCGGGAGGTCTTCACGGCGTACGAGGCACGCGAACGGAACGAGCCGGGACTCTGACGCGGCCCCCCGAGGGCGGCCCTGCAATCCGCTTACCGCGCACTTGCAGAGAACTTGCAGCGGACTGCGTCATTCTCGGGATGTCGCCGGGCGAACATGCCGACGGCAACGGGGGATGGCAGGAAACAACGGGGGACTCAGCGGAATTCATCGGGGGGAAGCACGGGGGAAGGCCACTGATGCCTCGTACGGCCCACACCACCGACGCCGTCGGTCGTGTGGGCCGCTCGTCGCGTAGCGCCCCTGCCAGGGCACGGAGGGGACTCCGGGGGCGGGCCGCGGCCCGCCCCCGGGGCTGTGCCCGCCGCCGTCGCCACGAAGGGGCAAGCATGTCGTCGATCATCCTCATGAACGATCCCAGAGTCGTCGGCATACCGGTCAGTGAATGCGGCGAGGCCCTCGTCGACCTGCGCCAACTGCCTTTCGTGGACGTCGACGACCGGCTCGCGGACCCGGCAGGGGCCTACGCCCAGCTGCGGGAGGGCGTCGCCTGGCGCCTGGCCCGCGCCGCCCGGCTGCTGCCCGAGGGCCTGCGCCTCCTGGTCACCGAGGGATACCGCCCGCTGGCCCTCCAGATCCAGTACTTCGAGGAGTACGCGGCCGAGCTGAGGAAGGCGAACCCCGACTGGTCGGACGACCACCTCCACCGGCAGACGAGCCGTTCCCTCTCGCCGCCCGAAGTGGGCCCGCACGTCGCGGGCGCCGCGGTCGACCTGACCCTGTGCACCGCGTCCGGCACGGAACTCGACTTCGGCACCCCGGTGAACGCCAGCCCCGAGGAGAGCGAGGGCGCCTGCTACATGGACAGCGACCTGATCTCCCCGACCGCCCGCCGCAACCGCCGCACTCTCACCGCAGCCCTCGCCACGGCGGGCCTGGTCAACTACCCCACGGAGTGGTGGCACTGGTCCTACGGCGACCGCTACTGGGCCCTGACGACCGACGCCGCGGCGGCCCGGTACGGGCCGATGACGCTGGACACCTAGGCCGCGCCCCGGTGCTGCCGACGTGGCTGTAGCCTCAACCCCACTGGAAACAAAGCGAGTTGGCAGTCTGGGGCGATGTCCGTGAAGATTCTGATGGTGGCCGCGAACCCGGCAGACACCGGACGTCTGGCCCTCGACGAGGAAATGCGTCTGATCCAGCAGCGGACGGAGCAGAGCCCCCACGCGGCGAACCTGGAATTCGTGCCGGTCTGGGCCGCGCGTGCCGACGATCTGCTGCGAGAAATCAACCGGCACGCCCCGACGATGCTGCACTTCTCCGGTCACAGCTCCCTGAGCAGCATCGCACTCGTCGGCGACGACAAGCAGACCAAGCCGGTGTCGGGCGACGCCCTGCTGAGACTGCTCGACCTCCCGGCGGCCCGCTCCGTCAAGGTCGTCCTCCTGAACTCCTGCTACTCCTCCGAGATGGCCAAGCGGGTCGCGCACGAGACCAGGTGCGCCATCGGCACGATCGAGCCGTGGGGCGACGAGCAGGCAGCTCTCTTCTCCGCCTCCTTCTACCGCGCGTTCGGATTCGGCGCGAGCGTCACGGAGGCCGTGGAGCAGGGGTGCACCTCGATTCTGCTCGAGGGGTACACGGGCGCGGACGACGTGCGGCTGCACGGCGGAGCTGCTGCCTCGTCCATGCGTTTGGTCCGTTCGCCCACGTGGGGAGGTGGCGCGTGGGGCGGCGCGACGACGCCGGACGCGGCGCAGTCACCGGACGCCACCCGCGGCGGGGAGCAGACCGGGCCGATCCCCCTCTACAACGAAAGCGAGTGCGCCGACTTCGTGACGAGTGTCCTGGAGGACGCGTACTCGGCGGCGCTGACCTATCTCGACGTCGACGGCCTCCTGGGCATCAACAACGTCTACGGCGAGCACGTGGGCGACCTGGTGATCCAGCAGTGCGGCGAGCTCGTCGCCGAGCACAGCGCCGAGTCGGCGGCCCTGTGCCGGCTCAGGGGCGATCAGTTCGTCGTCGTGGAGCGGAACGTGGATACCGCAGTGGCGCAGGAGCGGGCCGGGAAGCTGGTCCAACGGATACGTCGGCACACGTGGTCGCACCTGTCCAGGGACCTCCACGTGAGCGCCACCGGCTCCATCGCGCACTGGCGCTTCCCCATGGAGGACGCCCCCAGCCTGATCCTGCGCGCGGTCCTCGGCGTCAAGGAGGCCAAGAGCACCCACCGGGCCTCACTCGCCGCCGCGCCCCTCGCCCTGCCCAGACTCGTGGGCGACTTCGAGCGCAGGGAAGACAAGATCTCCTACCTTTCCTCCTACCTGTCCTGACCGCGAAGGCCCGCGACGCGGCGCACCGTGCCCTTTCACGACGCGAACGGCACCGCCGCGGGTGTCGCGTCGAGTGACGCCGCCGCCGGGTGCTGCCACAGTCCCCGCGCCGCAAGCTGCGGCAGCACGCCCTCGCCGAACCAGTACGCCTCCTCCACGTGCGGGTAGCCGGAGAGCACGAACTCGTCGATGCCCAGGGCGTGGTACTCCGCGATGCGGTCCGCGACCTCGGTGTGGGAGCCGACCAGGGCCGTGCCCGCGCCGCCTCGCAGGAGGCCGATGCCCGCCCACAGGTTCGGGTAGATCTCCAGGCGGTCGGTGGAGCCGCCGTGCAGGGCCAGCATGCGCTTCTGGCCCTCGGAACCGGAGCGGGCCAGGCCCTGCTGCACCTCGCTGATCAGGGACGGGTCGGTGCCTGAGAGGAGGCGGTTCGCCTGGGTCCAGGCCTCATCCGACGTGTCGCGGGCGATGACGTGCAGGCGGATGCCGAAGCGGACCTCGCGGCCCTCCGCCCTGGCCAGTGCGCGGATCCAGGCGATCTTCTCGGCCACCTGCGCCGGGGGTTCGCCCCAGGTGAGGTACACGTCGCTGTGGCGCGCCGCGACCGGGCCCGCCGCCTTCGACGAGCCGCCGAAGTAGACCGGAGGCACCGGGGCGGGAAGGCGGGTGAGGCGGGCCTGTTCGACTCGCTCGTGCTCGCCGTGGAAGTCGACGCTCTCGCCGCGCCACAGGGAGCGGACGATGTGCAGGAACTCCTCGCAGCGGGCGTAGCGGTCGTCCTTGCCGAGGAAATCCCCGTACGCACGCTGCTCGTGGTCCTCGCCGCCCGTGACGACGTTGAGGAGCAGGCGCCCACCGGAGTGGCGCTGGTAGGTCGCCGCCATCTGTGCGGCGAGGGTCGGTGTGACGAGGCCAGGACGGAAAGCCACCAGGAACTTCAGGCGCTCGGTCGACTCGACCAGCATCGCCGTCGTCAGCCAGGCGTCCTCGCACCAGGCGCCGGTGGGGGTGAGCGCCCCCTCGAAGCCCAACTGCTCTGCCGTACGGGCTACTTGAGCGAGGTAGGCGAGCGAGGCGGGGCGGTCGCCCCCGGCAGCCCCGGTGGGTACGCCGTGGCCGCCGCCGACGATGTGGCGGCTGTCGCCGTTGGTCGGCAGGAACCAGTGGAAGGTCAGGGGCATGGCGGGGACGTCCTCTGCGATCGTGCGGTATCGGAAGCTTGCTCAGACCAGGCCGTTGCGGGGCGGCGGGGTGTCGTTGAGCTCCCAGCCGCCCAGGTGACGGAGCTTGAGGCGGCGTGGGTCGTGCAGGGTGTGGGTGCGGGCGTTGCGCCAGTGCCGGTGGAGGTTGAGGTCGCGGTCCGCGGCACGGGTGCCGATGAGTTCGAAGATGCCGCTGGACACGGCGAGGGCCACCGCGTCGGACCGCGCGCGGGCTGCGGCCACCGCGGCAGATGCCTCGGCGGCGCTCTCCTCGGTCAGTGCGGCGCGGGCCGCGTCCAGGGAGTCACCGGCGTCGCGCAGCAGGGCGCGCGCGGTGCGCACCTTCAGGGCGAGCTCGCCGAAGCCGTCGATGACGGCGCCCTCGTCGGCGGCGCGCTCCACGCCTGCCTCCAGGCGCGGGCGGGCCAGCGAGTGGATGAGCCGCTTGCCCTCGCGCAGGGCGCCGACCGCGATGCCCGTGTCGATGGCCGCGTGCAGATACTGGCCGAAGGCGCCGAACACCTCGTCCTTCTCGAAGATCGAGTACACCGGCACGATGTGCTCGGCGGGCACCCGCACCTGGTCGAAGCGGACGGTGCCGCTGCCGGTGGTGCGCTGCCCCATGCCGTTCCAGTCGTCCTCGACGCGCACGCCGGGATGGTCGGCGGGCACCCAGGCCGCGTGCGTACGGCCCTCCTCGTCGTTGGCGTACACCGGGATCCAGTGCGCGAAGAGCGACCCGGTCGCGTAGAACTTGGTGCCGTCCAGGACGCGGCCCCCGTCGGGGTGCCTTTCGAAACCGATGGCGAACTCACGGGCCGTACGAGTGCCCCGCTCGGAGAGCGCGTTGCCGAAGTGCCGCCCCGCCAGGACCTCGCGGTAGAAGAAGGCGCGCTGCTCCTCGGTGCCCGCGTGGGCCAGGACGTTGACGAAGGCGTAGTGGTTCTGCGGGATCTGGCCGATGCTCGCGTCCCCTGCCGTCAGCTCGGTGAACACCTCTCCCAGGCTGCGGGCAGCGAGCTCGGGCCCGCCGTGCGAGCGGGGGATCGAGAGCGTGAAGAGACCGGCTTCGGCGAGGTCGCGCACCTCCTCGTACGGCAGATCACGCTCGGCGTCGCGTCGCGCGTCGTCGGAGGCCAGTCGCTCGGCCACCCGACGGGCGAGCGCGATCGCCTCCGCGTCGGATGCGGGGATGCGGGGCATGGGGCGGGCCTTTCGGGTACGGAGGGGAAAGGGGCGGCAGGATCCGGCGGACCGACGCGAAAGGGAAAGCCGATTACCCCTCACGCCACCGCGAGCCGCGCCGGCACCGCGAGCGCCTCCCGGAAGCGGTCGACGACGGGGGTGAGACCGGCGTCCGCCTCGGGAGTGAGGCTGACCGTCCCGTCATCGGCGGCCGTGATGTGGCGGTCCAGGACGAACCAGCCCTGGGCCACCTCGGCGCCGAGCGAGGTGAGGACGGGCCGCAGTGCGTAGTCGACGGCGAGGACGTGGGCGGGGGAGCCGCCGGTGGCCAGCGGCAGGACGGGCTTGCCGCGCAGCGCGAACTGCGGGAGGAGGTCGAGGAAGGTCTTGAGGACGCCCGAGTACGCCGCCTTGTAGACGGGTGTGCCGACCACGAGCGCGTCGGTGCTCTCGACGAGGGCGACCGCTGCGGCGACGGCGGGGTGCGAGGTGTCCGCGGAGAGCAGCGCGTCGGCGGGCAGCGTGCGGACGTCCAGCGTCTGCACCCGGTGCCCCCGCGCGGCAAGGTCGCGGCCCAGATGCTGGACGAGGCGCGCGGTGCGGGAGGCGCCGGGGGCGGAGGCGCTGCCGGTGAGCGTGAGAACGGATGCCATGGCGGAAGTCCTTCGGGTACGCGGCCACGCGGGCCGGTGGGGCGAGGCAGGGGGAGGGGCAGCGAGGCGCGGCGCTGCTCGATACGTGCGGGGGTGAACCGGCGAAGTCGTCAGGGAATCGCGCGGGCCGTCAACGGGCCCGGCGGGACGCGGAGTTCACGCGCACGACAAGCGGTGGAGTGCCCGGCGGATGCTCAGCGGCCGTGGCGACAGCAGGCGCTGCACACCCGCGCGAGGTCGACGTACCGTCGCCGCGTGAGGTGGGATCGCACTGCATTCATGTCCTCGATTCAAGCAGCTGCCCCCACCAGGCGTCGAGTCGGTAATCGCTAAGCCCTGATAGGGTTTCCCTCCCACAGCGGGAGTTCGGCGAGAGGCGCGCGGGATGCGGACAGAGCAGCTCGAGTACATCGAGGCCGTCACCCGACTCGGCTCGCTGCGCCGCGCCGCGGGCGAACTGCACCTCTCCCAGCCCGCGTTGAGCGAGACCGTGCGGAACCTGGAGCGCGAACTCGGCGTCTCGCTCCTGGACCGGCACCGCTCCGGGGCGAAGGTCAGCGACGAGGGCCGTGAGCTCCTGCCGCACATCATCGGCGTACTGGAATCGGTGGACCGGCTGCGCAGGGCCGCGCACGACCAGCACCAGTCCAGCCGCGTCGTGCGGGTCGGCACGGTGAACGCGGCCACGGCCCCGCTCCTGGTCCCCGCCGTGCGCACCTTCCGTGAGACCCACCCGGCGACACAGGTGGAGATGGTCGGCTCGCAGCAGGACGACATCCACCGCGGCCTGCGCGAAGGCCGCTTCGACCTGGGCCTGGTCAACTACCTGGACGGCGACGACACCCCGCCCGACTTCGACACCACCGAGTTGCTGCGCGGCAGGCCCGTGGTCTGCCTGCACCCGGACAGTGCGCTGGCCCGGCTCTCCGCGGTCTCGCCCGCCGACCTCGGCACCGAACCGTTCATCGCGATGCGCGCCGGCTATGTGATGCACCGCTACGCCCACCGCCTCATCGGCGGCTCCGCGCCGTCCTTCGCGTACTCCACGGACGGCGCGGAACTGGGCAAGCTGATGGTGGCCGAAGGCCTCGGCGTCGCGCTGCTGCCCGATTTCAGCGTCGTCGGCGACCCGCTGGAGCGGGCCGGAATGATCACCCACCGTCCGCTCACCGACGAGACCACCCGCGTCCTCGTGGTCCTTCAGCGCCGCCGCAGCGAGTCCTTCCCGCGAGCGGTGAGGGAGTTGCACGAGGCCTTCGTGACCAGGGCGAAGGGACTCAGGGAGCATCCTTGAGCCCGCGACGACACAGCGCCCTACCGCACCTGACCGCCGCGCAGGGCTCCGCGCGCCACGGCTGACAGAAGCGAGCCGATGGTGACGCCGATGGCCAAGTAGACGGCAGCCGTGCCGATCTGGGCCTCCAGCGACGCGTAGAAGGTGAAGGGCAGCAGCACCATCACGACGGTGGCCAGCGAGACGATCCAGACGAGGAACCGGCCGGCCTGGGGCGTGCCGAGCAGCAGCAGATGCAGCAGGAGCGTGGCCGCGAGGGCGGCCAGCGCGGCGCCGCCCGCCAGCAGTGCCTACCCCTCCTCGCGGGACCCGTTCCTTACGATCGTCCCGGCGTGGCGCCGCACCACCAGTGGACAGCCGCCACACGAGTGGGGCCTGGTCAACCGGCTTCCGAGTCCGGCTGGTCCAGGGCGTCCGCGAGGCAGGGAACGGGGGCGAAGACCGGGTAGAGGCCGGTCACCCGCAGGACCTGGAGGGTCAGCGGGTGCGCGCAGACCAGTTGCAGCTCTCCGCTGTGGTCCAGGATGCGGCGCCGGGCCCGGCACAGCAGACGCAACCCCGAGCAGTCGAAGAACTCGACATGGCTGAGGTCGATGATCACGGTGAGGGCGGGCCGCGCCGTGTGTGCGTCCAGCGCGGGACCCATGTCCAGGGCGGCGCCGATATCGATCGCGCCGTGGAACTCCAGGACCAGGTGGCCTTGCGCGCGGTAGGTGTGCAGGTGCCCGGTGGCGGGCGGGGAGCCGTCGATCATGGTGGCATCCTCGGTGTGTACGAGGCCTGGCATGTGCCTGAGGAATGAGGGGGCGGACTCACCGGGGGCTGGGGTGATGGTGAGCGGCGAACCGAGGGTGGGGCAGGCCGCCGTGCAGCTGTTCGCCGGGCCGCGACGGCGGTCCGGGCATCCCTCATCTGTCCTGGTGAGGCAGGGAGGTGAGAGTTTCCATCATGGACCCATCAGGCTGCATTCGGCACATGTCCGGGGCAACTGGTTGCTATTGACGCGCAGTTGGTAGCCACGGGACCGCCCTTCGGCCTGGGCCGTGGGGAGAGCTTGCCGCTGCGTGGTCACCTTCTTACGTCACCCGGAGCGGGCGACGTGAGGTGCGTCGAGGAACCGGAAGGTGTCCGGCAGGAGTGGGATCCCGCCAGGAGAGGACACCGTCATGCGGATCGCCCTTGCGGTACTGCCGCTGGCGGGGCGCGTCATCCAGCAGCTCGTGCGCGTCACCATCCTCGACATGTCGACGCGCCTGGCGGCCCAGGCGTTCCTGGCCGCGCTGCCGATGCTCATCGCGGTGGCGTCCTTCAGCCCACCGGCCGTTCGGCAGGAACTGATGCTCTCGCTGCGTACGATGCTCGGCTCGGGCGGCCCGGTGGTGGCGCGGGCCGAGGTCGTGTCCGCGGCCGGGGACACCACGCTGCACAACTGGGGCACGGCGAGCGTGCTGGTCGCGCTGCTGTCCGCCACGGCCTTCACCCGCGCCCTGCAGCGCATGTGCGAGCGCTCCTGGGACCTGCCCCGCTCCGCCGTACGGCTCGTGGCCTGGCGCTGGGCCGTATGGCTCCTCGTCTGGATCGCGATGCTCGTCGTGCAGGGCGCCCTGCACCGGGCGTTCGGCGCGGGGCCCGTCCTGGGCGTCCTCCTGCAGTCGGCGGCCGCGATCCTGATGTGGTGGTGGACCCAGCACCTGCTGCTCGCGGGCCGCGTGCCCTGGCTCGCCCTGCTGCCGGGCGCCGTCCTCGCGGGCGCGGCAGGGACCGCGTTCAGCGCCGCGTCGGGGCTGTGGCTGCCGCGTGCACTACGGATGAGCGAGCAGCGCTACGCGGCCCTCGGCTCGGTGTTCACCGTGCTGTCCTGGCTGATCCTGTACTTCACCACCATCGTGTTCGGCATAGCCGTCGGCCGGGTGCTCGCGCAGGAGGAGTTCCTGCGTTACTGGCTCGGCGGGCCGACGGAGCGTCACTCCGATGCCGCGGTGACCCGGCCTTCGCGCACCGCGGTGGCCAGCGCCCGGTGGTCGCGCTCGTTCTGGTCGGCGTACGACTCCGAGAACCGCGCCAGCGCCCGGTCGAAGGAATCGGAGCCGCCCAGATAGGCGGCGATGGCGATCCGGTCGCCGGAGCGCGCGTGCGCGCGCGCCAGGGTCGCTCCGCACATGCGACCGAACAGCCGCATCACGTCGGGGGTCATCAGCTCGGCCTGGGGAATGGCCTTCCAATCCCGCAACTGCCGTATGTAGAAGTCGCGTTCGCGGCCGTCGAGCCCTTCGACCCGTTCCCAGCCCAGGAACATGTCGCTGGTCGCCTGCATCAGACGCTGCCCCGCGACGACCCGCTCCCCCTGGTTGAGGTGGCTGCTCGCGCCCGCGAACTCCGCGAGCACCGACGCCGACGCCTCCTTGGCCTGGAGCAGCAGCGGGTCGGTGTCGTCACGGCCGACCAGCAGCACGATCCAGCATCGGGTTCCCACACTGCCCACCCCGACCACCTTGCGGGCCATGTCGACCACCCGGTACTGGGCAAGCAGCGTCCTGCGGTCGGCGGGCAGCGTGAGCGCGTAGCGGTCGATCAGTTCGCGCAGTTGACGTTCCAGCTCCTTGCGTTCGACCCCCGGCATGAGGTCGTCGAGCGGCGTCACCAGGGGCGGGTCGGGTGAGATCCGCAGGTGGCCGTGGACGACCCGTGCCAGCTTCGCCGACGCCTGAAGGTGGTCGCGGGTCCGGGCCTTGCTGAGCGTGCGGGACATCCTGCGCCGCGCGCGTGTGTCCAGCTTGCCGGACATCGTGGCGTACAGATCCTCCGCGTCGATCTGCGAGTACCACACGTCGAGCGTCCGCATCCGGGCGAACTCGCTCATCGACTCCCGGTACGAGCGCACCGTCGCCCGCACCACACGGGCCCGCTCCGACGTGCTGAAGCCGTTGTCGCGCCCCGCGATGACAAGGCTGACCACGAGGCGTTTGACGTCCCACTCCCACGGCCCGGGAAGCGTTTCGTCGAAGTCGTTGACGTCGAACATCAGGTGCCGCTCCGGTGAGGCGAGCAGTCGGAAGTTCAACATGTGGGCGTCTCCGCACAGTTGGGCACGCAGACCGCTGTCCGGGGTGGTGGCCAGGTCGGTGGCCATGATGGCGGCCGCTCCGCGGAAGAACCGGAACGGCGACTCCAGCATGCGGCCGTAGCGGATCGGCACGAGCTCCGGGAGCCTGCTCGCCGACTGCCGCTCGATCACAGCGACCGGGTCGGGCCGGGCCGGCGCGGGGAGGAACTCGGCATGGTCGGACCGCCGGGCACGGGACCGGCCGGCCCTCCCCAGGGCCGCCCGCTCCTGCGGGGTGAGGTGGTGGTGCGTGGTCTCGGTCATGGCGCGCTCCCTCCAGGCGCTGAGGACTCTGGGCGCGGCTCGGCAGCTCGGCGTCACCCCGCCGGTGTGAGGTCGCCTCCCAGGGGTGAGGCCCGGCGCGCTGCGGTGCCACAGACTGAGAGGCATGGAACCGACGATGCGAGGACAGCGATGGCTGGCCCGTGCGTCCCTGGCATCCGCCGCGGCCGCGGTGCTGGTGCTGGCAGTGTTCGCGGGGTTCAAGACCTTCGCGCTGCTCGGCGTGGGACTGGCGGGCCTGACGGTCACGGCTGCCGCGGTCTGGTGGATCATCAGCAGGCGGGGCCTGCCGCGGGCCCTCGCGGTGCTGCTCGCACTCGCCGCTCCGGTCTGGGTGCTCGTGGAGTTCACCCAGGCCCGGCTCACCTGGGTGGTCCTGACCTCCGGTGCGCTGTGGCTCCTCGCGGCGGGCACGGGCCGCGCGGCCCTGGCCCGGCACACGGTCCCGGACCAGATGGCCGAGCAGCCCGCCGGAAAGTTCCGCCACCCGGTCCTGATCATGAATCCGCGCTCCGGCGGCGGCAAGGTGCGCCGGTTCGAGCTGCGCGAGCTGGCGGAGTCGCGGGGCGCCGAAGTGGTGCTCCTCGAGGGGCCGGGCGAGACCGATGTGGCGGCCCTTGCCCGCAAGTGCGCGGCCGGGGGCGCCGATCTGCTCGGGGTCGCGGGCGGCGACGGCACCCAGGCGCTGGTCGCCGAGGTAGCCGCCGCCCTGGACCTGCCCTTCCTGGTGATCCCGGCGGGCACCCGCAACCACTTCGCCCTCGACCTGGGCCTTGACCGCGAGGACCCGTCGACGGCCCTCGACGCGTTGCACGACGGGGTGGAATTGCGGGTGGACCTCGGCCGGGCCGGAGGGCGGCCCTTCGTCAACAACGTGTCGTTCGGCGCGTACGCCGAGGTGGTGCAGAGCCCGGCCTACCGGGACGACAAGACGCGCACCACCCTCAAGCTGCTGCCCGATCTCCTCGTGGGCCAGCAGGGGGCCAGGCTGACGGCGCGCGCGGGGGAGCAGGAATTCTTGGAACCGCAGGCCCTGCTGGTGAGCAACAACCCCTACGGCAGCAAGGACATCGCCGGGCTCGGCCGCCGGACGCGGCTGGACGGCGGGGTCCTCGGCTGCGTCGGCGTGCGGGTCACCAGCGCGACGCAGGCCGCGGGGCTGCTGCGCGGAGGGCAGGCCACCGGGCTGCACCTGGCCACGGCCACCTCCGTGGTCGTCGACGCCGATCAGGAGGAGATCCCGGTCGGCATCGACGGCGAGGCGGTGCGGCTGGCCGTCCCGGTGCGCTGCGAGGTCCGGCCCGGCGCCCTGCGGGTGATCGTGCCCCGGCTGCGTCCGGGGGTGTACCGGGAGCGGCCGAGGCTCGACTGGCGCCTGGTCGGCAGGCTGGGGCTGGCCTCCGGGCACTGACGGGGCCGACCCCGGCCCGTTACATGGGCGCCCCGTAGACCTTGTGGGCCTGCGGGTGGCCGTACACGGTCAGCGACCAGATCACCAGGATGTCGAGGGCGATGAGGATGGCCGACCACACCGGGTGGTACGGGGTGAAGAAGAAGTTCTCCATCGCGCTCAGCGCCGCGACGATGATCCCGACGACGCGGGCCCAGGTACGGCCGTTGAAGATGTTGAACGCCGCCGCGGCGATGATGACACCGGAGAGCATCTGGACCCAGCCGCGGACGTTGGCGTCGAAGTCGAAGGGATAGTCGCTCTGCGACTGGTAGTAGTTGTCGCCGAGGATCGCGGAGAGCCCCGCGATCGCGTGGAACGTGCCGATGATGCCCAGCACGCACACGGCGAAGACGACTCCGCCGACGGCGACCGGATTGACACGCGGCTGCGGTTCGGGCGGGCCGGAACGTGCCTGGCCCGACGAGATCTGGTCCGTCATGGCGAACCTCCTCTGAGGGTGGAACCGGAGCATCGCGCCCGGCACCGCGGGGCCGGTTCACCCGCAGCGGATGAGCCGGCAGCCGCAGGTGGCGGCATCGTCACCCGCGCAAGGTGATGCCGTCGGCCACGCCACCGCGAGAATGGCCGCTGATGGCAGAGCCCTCGTACAGGAGGTGGCGCCATGGGCGGGGCACAGGAGGACTCGGGGCCCGGACCGGCCGGGACCCCACCCGGTGGCGCCGACTTCGAGATCCGCGTCCGGGGCAGGATCGGCGAGGCCTTCCGCTCGGCGTTCGCGGAGATGACGATCGTGCTGCGCCCCGCCGAGACGGTGCTGGTGGGCGCGGGACTCGATCAGGCCGCGCTGTACGGGATCCTCGACCGCATCCAGGCGCTCGGGCTCGAACTCCTCGAAGTGCGCAGGCTGCCGGGCGCCGGCGCCTAGATCGCGGCGCGGACGCGGCGAGGGGGAAGGCCGGATTCTGTTCGAAAAAAGCCGAACGGCCACTTCCCGGCACAGTGCCCGCCGCCCCACGGTGTAGGGGTAATGCCCTGCACATGGGGAGGTGAGGGGCATGTCCGTGGCGCTGTGCGCGGAGCCGCGAAGCGGCTCGAGGGGAGTGGGCGGCGAAGTCTCCGTCCTGCACGGGCGGTTGCACGTGCTCAGCCGAGAGGCACAGGCGGCCGACACGACCGTGACGACGTGTCTGGCGTGGGTCGCGGGCACCTTGGTCCGGATCGCGGGAGACGTGGGCGACGTACGCAGTGCGGGTGCCCTGGTGGGGGAGGCGGCAGCCGTGCTGGCCTTCGTCGCCGCCCAGCCGGAGCAGCCCGTGCAGAGGCCCGTACAGGAGCCCGTGGAGCCTTTGACGCAGTGTCAGCTGGCGGTGCTGCACCAGTTGCAGCAGGAGGTGCCGCTGCGGCAGATCGCCGACGGCATGTACGTGTCGGTGAACACGGTCAAGAGCCACGTCCGCGCCGTGTACCGGAAGCTGGGCGTGTGCTCCCGGGCGGACGCGGTGCGGCGGGCCCGTGCGCTGGGGCTCGTGTCACAGGAGCTGTAGTTCGCGGGCCCGCCGGACGGCGGCCGAGCGCCGGGTCACGGCCAGCTTGCGGTAGACGCTCTTGAGATGCGTCTTCACCGTGTTCACCGAGAGATACAGGTCCTCGGCGATCTCCTCGGTGGTCATCATCTGCGCCAGCCGGTCCAGGACGTCGCGCTCCCGCGCGCTGAGCCGCCCGGCGGGGGCCGGCGGGACGCCCACGAGGACGAGGGCGGGCCGCGCGGTCGCCTGCCGCGGTACGGCGCTGAGCGCGACCCGGTGGCGAGCGGAGTCGAGCAGGGAGACGCACGCGGGCAGCACCGCCCGCAGCACGGTACGGGGCAGCCGGGACGCGGCCACCACGTCACCGATCGGCGCAGGCGTCGAACCGCCGCGCTCCAGCGCCGTGGCCAGCCCCGCCAGCAACGACTCGACCTCGGAGAGGAACACGTCGGGCAGCGCGCCGAGCACGGCTCTGGTCAGCGTGAGTTCGTGCCGGGCCCGGCCGGGTTCGCCGCGCGCCAGTTCGACCCAGGCGCGCACGAGGTGCAGGGACGCCTGCGGGCGCTGCGCCACGGTCCAGGCGGGCAGCGGCGGCTGGGCCGCCTGGGCGGCGAGTTCGTCGGCGCCACGGAAGCGGCCCCGGAGCGCCTCGATGAGCGCGAGTTCGACCAGGCAGTCCCGGCGCAGCATGCCGTTCCCGGCGGCGCCCGCGGCCTTGAGCCCCCCGGTGAGGGAGGCTTCAGCGGCTTTCAGGCCCCCCGCCCGCAGCTCGCCACTGCCGCGGATCGCCAAGGTGAGCGCAAGGATCTCCGGGTGCTGTGCCAGGGCCGCCTGCGGCAGGCATGAGAGGGCCGACTCCGCGTCGGCCGCCGCGGCGTGGGCCGCCTGCGGGTCCCGCGAGCGCAGCTGTTCCATGCGGATCACGCAATGCGCCACGCGGCACCGGGCGGTGCGGTCGTCCCCCGCCGTCAGGTCGGCCAGCAACCGTTCGGACAGGTCGAGGTAGCGGGAGGTCAGCTGGTCGTCCTCGCGGACCCGGGCGACCGCCGCGGCGAGCAGAGCGGATTCGGGGTGCTCCGTCGGCAGCTGTTCGGGCAACTGCCGGGTCAGCTCGGCCGGCAGCCGCAGCCGGGTGAGGCCGAGCACCTGGCCGATCGCGAGGCGGTCCACGATCAGCCGGGCCGCCCGGTCCCAGTCGCCCGCGGCGAGCAGGTGGCGCACGGCGTCGGCCAGGAGACCGTGCTCGCCCAGCCAGGCCGCGGCGCGGCGGTGCAGCGGGGCGACCAGGCCGGGCTTCTCGTGGCGCAGGCACATCCGCAGCACGTCGGCGAACATCTGGTGGCAGCGGTACCAGCCCTGGCCGACGGGTTGCAGGAACGAGTTCTCCCGGACGAGGTCGGCGAAGTGCCTGCCCGCGTCCTCGCCGGAGAGCTCGACGGCGAGTTCGGCGTTCACATGGTCAAGGACGCTCGTCGTGAGCAGCAGCCGGCGCATGCCGTCGGGTTGCTGGTCGAGCACCTCCTCGACGAGATAGCTGGCGACGGCCTCGTCGTCGCCGGCGAACTGCGCCACGAACCGCTCGGGGTCGTCGCGCTTCTCCATGGACATCGCCGCGAGCCGCAGGCCCGCCGCCCAGCCGTCCGTGCGCCGTCGCAGCGCGCTCACCGTCTGCTTGGGCACGTCGATCCCGTGCTGGGCGAGGAGCGCGGCGGTCTCCCGGTCGTCGAAGGCCAGGTCGCCGGTCCGCAGCTCGCTCACCTCGCTGGTGAGACGGCCGCGGTGCAGATGCAGGGGTGGATCCCGGCGGGCGAGGACCACCAGGCGCAGCACCCCCGGCAGATGCCGCAGGAGGCTGCTGACCCCTTCCGCGATCGGGGATCCCGGAGTGGGCTGGAAGTCGTCGAGGACCAGCACCACCGGCTCACCGTGCTTGCGCAGTCCGGCGGCGAGCGCCGCCACGAGCAGCGGTTCCGCCTCGGAGGTGGGGGCTTCCGACAGCTCCACTCCGGCCTCGCGCAGCGCGCCGATCACGCGCGGCCAGAAGACACCGGACTGCTCGGCCCGGCCGTCGCAGGTGACCCAGGCGAGCGGGCCCGGCAAGCGCCTGGTGTGCGCCCACTCCAGGGCGAGAGCCGTCTTTCCGGCCCCCACGGGGCCCACGATCACGGTCAGCGGGCCGAGGACGCCTCTCGCGAGACGGTCGGTCAGGCGGGGCCGGGGGACGAGCCAGGCGGGCACCGCGGGCGTCGCGCCTGCGGGCGCCCGGGTACGGCCGTCGTTCCGTGCGGGCCGTGAGGACTCGGCCATGGGCGGCACCTCGCTCTCGGAGCAAGTGTGGCGACTGCGCCAAGTATGGGGCCGCCGGAACCGGCAGAGCGCGCGGCAGGCGCCATCTCACCCGGGTGAAATCCCGGTGGGAGACGGCGCCTGCCGCCGCGGCCCGGAGCGCCGGGCCGCCCCCGGTCACTTCTCCTGAAGTGCCGCCACCAGCTCCTCCTCCCGGTCCTTGGTGAGCGACGTACGGATCACGGTGGGGTTGAAGGGACGCACCGCGTCACGTACACGGTCGGGTGTCGAGCGCCGGACGAGGGCGAAGAGCGCCGCGCGTCCCGGTTCGAGAGTGCTGGAGATCTCCTTGACGAAGGCGTCGTTGATGCCGACGTCGCTGAGCTTTCCGGCGATGGCGCCGGTGGCGGCGCCCACCGCGGCACCGAACACCGGCATCAGGAAGAGCAGTCCGAACAGCGAGCCCCACAGGGCGCCGCCGGCCGCTCCGGTGGCCGTGGTGTTGTACGTCTGGTGCACATGGATCTTGCCGTCCATGGTCCGCCAGGCGATTGCCGCGTCCTCCAGGTCGAGCAGTTCCTGGCGGGACAGTTCCTTGGCGAGGCGCAGGACGCTCTCCGCCTTCTCCTTGTCCGAGAATCCGAGCACGACGAGATCGGCCATCAGGCCCTCCTCCGGTGGTTGCGGGTTGTCGGGTCCGGCGTTGCCGCGGGCGTGACCGGGTCACCCAACTTCTGTGCCATCGACGTGAGTTCGTTGATCACGGGGGCCAGTGCCTCCTCGGTGAGGAAGCCCTCGGCGACGGGGACGGCCCCGGCGTCGCGGAGTGCTTTGCGCAGGTACTTGGCCCATACGTGTTCCAGCAGGATGAAGGCCGCCGCGGCCCCCGGGTCGAGGGAGTCGGCCATCTCCCTGATCTCGTCGAGGGTCAGACCGAAGGCGTTGCCGTCGGCCAGGCTCGCGTCCATCTCCTCCGCGGCCCTGACCTGCTCGCTGGTGAGCCCGAGGAGCGTGGCGACCGTCTCACCCATCCCCTCCGCCTGGAAGTCGAGGGCGAACAGATCCCCACCGGGCTCCTTGCGCACGAAAAGCATGTCGAGGACACGGATCTGTCCGTTCGCCTCGAGGATCGCCAGTTCCTCGATGATCCGCCCCTCGAACTTGGCGTCGGGTCCGAACTCGACCGTCAAAAGTTGTACCGGTCCGATCCCAGCCATCGTGTCTCCTCTCGGGGGAACCGCTGCCGTCACGGCCGTCATCACAGCGTCGCCACCCGCTGCCGCGCGTCACCCGCCTCAGGTGAGGGAACCGGGTCGCGGGTGCCGTGACGGTGGGAGGCGGAGGTGCGACGCCCATGACGCATCAAGAGACACCGGACGGGAACGTCCCCGAGCCCACCCGGGAGAGCGTCACCGAGGCCGAACTGGAGCGCCTGCGCGCGGAGGTCGGCGAGCTGCGGGACCGGGTCGGTACCGAGCGGCGGCGCCGGGCCCGGCTGCTGTCCGTGCGGCGGATCGTCGCGGCCGTCCTGATCGCTCTGGTCGCCGTCCTGGCGACCACGTCGATCGTGGGGGTGTGGGGAGCGCGGACCACGCTCAACACGGACCGCTGGATCGCCACGGTGGGTCCGCTGCCCGAGGACCCCGACGTGAACGCCGCCGTCTCCACCTATCTGGCGCGCGAGATATTCGACCAACTGGACGTCGAGCAGCGGCTTTCCGACACGCTGCCGCCGCGCGCGTCCTTCCTGGCGGCACCGGTCACCACCGCCGTCCACGACTATCTGCGGAACTCGATATCCAAGCTCATCGCCGACGACCGGTTCCGGGCGCTGTGGCGCGAGACGAACCGCCGCGCCCACGCGCGGATCGTCGAGGTGCTCGAGGAGCGCAACGAGAACGTGCGGGTGAGCGGCGACACGGTCACCCTGAACCTGCTGCCGATGGTCAACAACGTACTGCGGTCCCTGGAGGATCAACTGCCCACCCTGTTCGGCAAGAAGCTCGATCTGCCCGCACTCTCCTCCGGCGAGATCCCGCCGGGCCTGCACGAGCGCATCGAGAAGGCGCTCGGGGTCTCGCTGCCCGAGAACTTCGCGCAGATCCGGCTCTACAACCGCAACGAACTGGGTCAGTTGCAGGACACCGTGCTGCTGGCCAAGCGCTCCGTGGTGGGTCTGGTGATCGCGGTGCCCGTGCTGCTCGGGCTCGCCCTGTGGATCTCGCCCCAGCGGCGGCGCACCCTCCTCCAGCTCGGTCTGTGGCTGGTGGTGACCGTCACGGTCCTTGCGGCCGTCCTGCGGGCGGTCCGGGACCAGCTGCTCGGCCAGGTGCCGTCGGGCGTCTACCGCGACGGCGCACGCGCCGCGATGTGGACGGTGTTCACGACCCTGCGCGACCGGGGCGACCAACTGCTGTGGCTGGGCGTCGCCATCGCCGTGGTGGCGTACCTGGTGGGGCCCGGCCGCCTGCCGAGGGCACTGCGCCGGTACGTGGCGCAGGGCGCGCGCGCCACCGGCCACCTCCTGGCCAAGGCCGGCGACCGGGTGGAAGGCGCACGGGTGCGGCCGTGGCTGGCACAGCACGCCGATGTGCTGCGGGTGTCGGGCCTCGTCGTCGCGGCTCTGATCGCGCTGCTCCTGTCGTCGTGGACAGGCCTGTTCGTGGTCGGTGCGCTGCTGGCCGTGTACGAGATCGCGATCACCCTCGTCGCCCGCTCGGAAGGCTCACCCCCGTCAGGTGAGGCGGGCCGGGAGGCCCCCGCGAAGAGTGGCGCATCCGGTTGACCGAGGCAGGGAGACGGGCATGAAGAGGCGGACGCACGCCGGACGGGTCGGACCCAACGGCGACGGGAGTGGACGCTCACGCCTGTGGGGCCCGTACCTGAGCGAACGGCAATGGGGCACGGTCCGCGAGGACTACAGCCCCGGCGGCGACGCCTGGTCCTACTTTCCGCACGATCACGCGCGCTCTCGCGCCTACCGGTGGGGCGAGGACGGTCTCGGCGGGATCTGCGACGACAAGCAGCGCCTGTGCCTGGCCCTGGCCCTGTGGAACGGCCGCGACGCGATCCTCAAGGAGCGGGCCTTCGGCCTCACCAACGGCGAGGGCAACCACGGCGAGGACGTCAAGGAGTACTACTTCTACCTCGACAGCACCCCCAGCCACTCCTACCTGCGGTACCTGTACAAGTACCCGCAGACGGCGTTCCCGTACAACGATCTCGTGTCCGTCAACCGGGACCGCACGCGTCAGGAGTTCGAGTACGAGCTCATGGACACCGGTGTGTTCGACGACGACCGGTACTTCGACGTCACGGTGGAGTACGCCAAGGCGGACCACGACGACATCCTGATGCGCGTCACCGTCGACAACCGTGGCCCCGACGAGGCGACCCTGCACGTGCTGCCGACGCTGTGGTTCCGCAACACCTGGTCCTGGGGCGAGTCCCACGAGCAGGAGGCAAGGCCACGGCTGCGGGCGGTCGACGGGCCGGACCCGACCGTCACGATCCGGGCCGACCACCCCCAGCTGGGCAGTTACGACCTCCGGTGCGGCGAGGGGGTGCCGCTGCTCTTCACGGAGAACGAGAGCGACAACGAGCGGCTCTTCGGCTCGCCCAACGCCGGCCCCTACGTCAAGAACGCCATCGGCCGCTACGTCGTGGAAGGGGAGGAGAGCGCCGTCAACCCGGCCCGGGAGGGCACCAAGGCGGCCGCCCACCACGTCCTCGGTGTCCCGGCGGGAGGGTCGGCCACGATCCGTCTGCGGCTGGGCCCCGCGGGCGGGAAACTCTCCCTGGACCGGGGATTCGACACGGTGTTCAAGGACCGTATCGCCGAAGCCGACGCCTTCTATCAGGAGTTGACCCCCGAGGGCGCCGGCGAGGACGAGGCGCGCGTCCTGCGCCAGGCCCTCTCCGGAATGCTCTGGTCCAAGCAGTACTACGCCTTCGACCTGGAGAAGTGGCTGGGCGAGCACGATCTGACCCCGTGGAGCCCGCCGCGGCCGGGACTGCGCAACCACGAGTGGTTCCACATGGAGAGCGACGACATCATCTCCATGCCGGACAAGTGGGAGTACCCCTGGTTCGCCGCCTGGGACCTGGCGTTCCATGCCGTGGGCCTGTCGGTCGTCGACGTCGGCTTCGCCAAGGAGCAGCTCGAACTGCTGTTGCGCGACGCCTACTTGCACCCCAACGGCCAGATCCCGGCCTACGAGTGGAACTTCGGCGACGTCAATCCGCCCGTGCACGCCTGGGCCGCGTACTTCGTGTACACGGTGGAGAAGGGCACGACCGGCAACGCCGACCGCGCCTTCCTCGAACGCACCTTCCAGAAACTGCTCACGAACTTCACCTGGTGGGTCAACCGCAAGGATCTCGGCGGCCGCAACATCTTCCAGGGCGGCTTCCTCGGCCTGGACAACATCGGCGTCTTCGACCGCAGCGCCCCCCTGCCCACCGGAGGCAACCTGGAACAGGCGGACGGCACCGCCTGGATGGCGCTGTACTGCCAGTCGATGCTCCAGATCGCGATGGAACTCGTCGAACTCAATTCCTCGTACGAGGACCTGGTCCTGAAGTTCGTCGAGCACTACCTGTGGATCGCGGCCTCGATGGACCGGGTCGGGGAACTCCACGACGAGCTGTGGGACGAGGAGGACGGGTTCTTCTACGACGTGCTGCGGCTGCCCGACGGGCAGGCGGTCCGGCTGAAGGTCCGCTCCATGGTGGGCCTGCTTCCGCTGTGCGCCTCGACCGTCTTCCAGCCGGAGGAGCTGGAGCGGCTGTCCGGTGTCGGCGAGCGGCTGCGGCGGTTCGCCGAGCGCCACCCCTCGCTGTCCGTGACCCTGACATCGGCGCAGGCCGGCGTGGCGGGCGGCCCGCGGCTGCTGTCCATCCTGGACGAGAAGAAGCTGGTGCGCGTGCTCGCCCGGCTCCTGTCGGAGGACGAGTTCCTGAGCCCCTACGGCATCAGGGCGCTCTCCCGCCACCACGCCGCGCACCCCTACACGTTCTGGGTGCACGGGCAGGAGTACAGGGTCGGCTATCTGCCCGCCGAGTCGGACACCGGCATGTTCGGCGGCAACTCCAACTGGCGCGGCCCCATCTGGATGCCGATGAACGCCCTCGTCATCCGCGGGCTGCTCAACCTGTACGGCTTCTACGGCGACGACTTCACCGTCGAGTGCCCGACAGGATCCGGGGTGCGCAAGAACCTGTACGAGGTCGCCGAGGACATCAGCGCCCGGCTGAGCAGGATCTTCCTGCGTGCGGACGACGGCCGACGGCCCGTGTACGGAGGCCAGGAGAAGTTCGCGGACGACCCGCACTGGCGCGACCTGATCTCCTTCTACGAGTACTTCCACGGCGACAACGGGGCAGGCCTCGGCGCCTCGCACCAGACCGGCTGGACCGGTCTCGTCGCCGCACTGATGAAGATCTTCGGCACGCTCGGACCGGAAGACTTCCGCTCCGGCCCCGCGAGGAGGCAGAAACGATGACCGAGTTGCCCGCGCAGCCCGTCGTGCACGAGGTCAACACGCGCGTGTGGCTGCGCGAGACCGCGCACCGCACCGGTGGCCCGGCCGGTCTCGCGGACGTGCCCAAGGACGTGTGGGACGAGATCACGCCGTCCGGCATCGACGCCGTCTGGCTGATGGGGGTGTGGGAGCGCAGCCCGCAGGGGCGTGCCATCGCCCTGGAGGACCCGGCGCTGCGCGGCGCCTTCGCCGGAGCCGTCCCCGACATCGGTGAGCGGGACATCGCGGGATCGCCGTACTGCATCCGCCGCTACGAGGTCGACGCGGCGCTCGGCGGACCCGCCGGTCTTGCCGCCGCACGGTCCGAACTCGAGCGCAGGGGAGTGGGCCTGCTGCTCGACTACGTGCCCAACCACGTCGCCCCGGACAGCCCCTGGGTGCAAGCGCACCCCGAGTACTTCGTGCGGGGCGACGCGCAGGACGCCCGGAGCGATCCGGCCGGGTTCCTCGACACCGGGCACGCCGTGCTCGCGCGGGGCCGCGACCCGTTCTTCCCGCCCTGGCCGGACGTGGTGCAGCTGAACGCCTTCGCGCCCGCCCTGCGGCGGGCGACCGCGGAGGTGCTCGACGGCATCGGCCAGGTGTGCGACGGGGTGCGCTGCGACATGGCGATGCTGATGATGAACGACGTCTTCGCCCGTACGTGGGGCGAGCGGGCGGGGCCCGTCCCGCAGGAGGACTTCTGGCCGGAGGTCATGACCGCCGTCCGGCGCCACCACCCGCACATGGTCTTCGCCGCGGAGGCGTACTGGGACCTCGAATGGGAGCTCCAGGGGCAGGGGTTCGACTTCTGCTACGACAAGCGTCTGTACGACCGCGTGCTCAACGAGAGCCCCGAGTCGGTCCGGGCGCACCTGCGGGCCGACGAGCAGTACCAGCGCGGACTCGTCCGGTTCCTGGAGAACCACGACGAGCCGCGGGCCGCGCGGACGCTGACGCCGGCCAAGGAGCGGGCCGCGGCCGTTCTGATCGCGACCCTGCCCGGCGCCACCCTGTGGCACGAGGGCCAGTTCACCGGGCGCCGCGTCCACCTGCCGGTCTTCCTGGACCGCCGTCCCGACGAGCCGCCGGACCCCTCCCTGCGGGCGTTCCACGAACGACTGCTGTCGGCCGTGCACCGCAGCGGCATGCGGACGGGGCGGTGGCAGCTCCTGGACGGCTACGGCTGGCCCGACAACGACTCCGGCCGCGACCTGATCGCCTCGTGCTGGTCCGGTGAGTCGGGCCGGTTCCTGACGGTGGTGAACCTCTCGGACCACCGGGCCCAGGCCCGCATCCGGCTGCCCTGGGCCGAACTGGGGCAGGACGCCTGGGAGTTGGCGGGTCTGCTCGACGCCGAGCGGTTCGAACGTCCGGGCGCGGAGCTGACGGCCGAGGGGCTCTACGTCGACCTGCCGCCCTGGGGCACGCACCTGCTCTCGGTCCTCACGCCGGGCTGACCCAGTCCGCGCCGCTCTGCGCGCGGTACGCCTCCACGGCGGCCTCCACGGTGGGGTAGAAGCGGCGCGCGTCGAAGGTGCGGGCCAGCCCGTACTGCTCGACCTTGCGCCGCACCGGATCCTTGAGCTCGGCGAAGACCAGGACGACGCCGAGCTCCTGGAGCGCCGCGTCCAGCTCCTCCAGGATGTCCGCGGCGGTCGTGTCGACGTCGGTCACCGGCTCCGCGGCGATCACCACGCGCCGCGTGGCCGGGTCGGCGTGTGTGTACCGAAGGACTTCCTCGCGGAACGACTTGGCGTTGGCGAAGAACAGCTGCGCGTCGAAACGGAAGATCACCAGGCCCGGCAGGAGCTGCGCGCCCGGGTGCGAGCGCACGTCGTGGTAGCCCTCCAGGGCGGACACGCGCCCCAGCACGGTGCTGTAGGGCCACCACGCGCGCCGGAAGACGTTCAGGATGGACAGGCCCACCGCGACGCCGATCCCCGGCAGCACACCGAGCAGCGCCACCCCGAGGAAGGCCGAGATGGACAGCCAGAACTCCGCCTTGCGCTGGCGCCAAAGGCGCCTCGTGCCCGCGAGGTCGGCCAGCGAGAGGGAGGCCGTGATGACCACCGCGGCGAGCGCGGGCTGCGGCAGATCGCGGAAGAGCCCCGGCAGCAGCACGAGCATCAGCAGGATGAGGCCCGCACCGACGACTCCGGTGAGCTGGGTCTTGGCCCCCGCCCGCTCGGCCACGGCCGTGCGCGAACCGCTGGTGCTCACGGGGAACCCCTGGAACAGCCCCACGGCCACGTTCGCCGTGCCGATCGCGATCATCTCGTCGTTGCCGCGTACTTCCTGACCGGTGCGGGCGGCGAAGGCGGAGGCGTTGGAGATGGTGTCGGCCAGGGACACCAGGGCGATGCCCAGGGCGCCGACGAACAGCGGGCCCAGGTCGGCCCAGGCGATGTGCGGGACCGTGAACGGCGGCAGCCCCTCGGGCAGCGTGCCGACGGTCTTCACCCCGTGCTCGTCCAGATCGAGCAGGACGGACGTACTGATGGCGAGGACCACCATGACGAGGACGGCTGGGATCTTGGGCATCAGACGCTGCAGCAGCAGGATCACCAGGATGCAGCCACCGGCGACCGCGACGGCGGCCGGTACCGTGCGCCGGTCCGCCACCCCCTGGACGAAGGCGTCCACCTCGCCGATCAGCCCGTCGGCGTCGGTCGAGAAGCCGAACAGCTTGGGCAACTGCCCGATCAGGATGGTCAGGGCCAGGCCGTTCATATAGCCGATCATGGTGGGCTTGGAGATGAGATCGGCGACGAATCCGAGCCGTGCCACCCCGGCGAGAAGGGTGATCGTACCGACCATCAGGGCGAGCATGGAGGCGAGCGCGATCGCCCGTCCGCTGTCGCCGTCCGAGGCGATCAGGGGCAGGACCGTCGCGGCGATCATCGGGCCGAGCGAGGAGTCGGGGCCGAGCACCAGGACGCGCGAGGGACCGGCCACGGCGTACGCGAGCAGGCACAGCACGGAGGTGTACAGACCCGTGATCGGCGGCAGCCCGGCCAGTTCGGCGTAGGCCATGCCCTGGGGCACGAGCAGCGTGCTCAGTACGATGCCCGCGACCACGTCCTTGAACAGCCACTCCCGCCGGTAGGTCCGCAGCGTCTTGACCCCTGGCGGCGTCCCGCGCCCGCGCACCGGCC
Organism: Streptomyces sp. NPDC057302; assembly: GCF_042667685.1. Taxonomy (NCBI): domain Bacteria; kingdom Bacillati; phylum Actinomycetota; class Actinomycetes; order Kitasatosporales; family Streptomycetaceae; genus Streptomyces; species Streptomyces sp. NPDC057302. The sequence continues at coordinate 87,489 of NZ_JBHUZJ010000012.1, forward strand.
CCTCACCCCTGCCCGGCGAGCTCGCCGAGCTCCGACAGCGCAAGGAGCGCGAGGGCGGTGAGCACCGTGCCGGTCCGGCTGCGGCATCCGAGGGCGGCGACGATCAGACACGGCGCGAACGCGGTCAGGGCAATGGAGTGGCCGACGCGGACGCTGTCGTCACGCACGTCGCCGAGCTGGATCAAGGCCAGAAGGCCGATCGGCATGGCCGTCCCCGCGAGCCCGACGGTCAGCATCAGAGCCCCCGTCAGCACGGGCCGGCCGCGCGGCCAGCCGTGGCGTCGAGGCCCACGGCCGGGTCGACATCGGGTTCAGCGATCACCGAGTCGGCCGAGCGGGCGTACCAGTCGTCCGCCGGTGCGGGGCGTTCACCGTGGCCGGGTGGCTGTGCGGTCATCGCGCCTGCTCCTCCTCCAGCTGCTGTTTCGCCAGCTCCAGTGCACGCCGGCTCTTGTCGTCGATGACCGGATACTGCGGGTCGATGTCGATCAGGGTGTCGGCGAGCACGGCCGCCGCGCAGATGCGCGCGAACCACTTGCGGTCCGCCGGCACGACGTACCAAGGCGCCCAGGGAGTGCTGGTGGCGGACAACATCTCGGAGAACGCCGTCTGGTAGGAGTCCCAGAACGTACGTTCACGGGCATCGGCCGCCGAGAACTTCCAGTTCCGCTCCGGTACGTCGATCCGCTTGAGGAAGCGCAGACGCTGCTCCTCCTTGGACAGGTTCAGGAACAGTTTGACGATCCTGAAGCCGTTGTCCGTCAGATACCGCTCCCAGTCGTTGATCTCCCGGTAGCGGCGCCGCCAGATCTTCTTGCCCGTGGTGTGCCCCGGCAGCCCCTGGCGGGTGAGGTGCTCGGGGTGCACCCGCACGACCAGGACCTCCTCGTAGTGCGACCGGTTGAAGATGCCGATCTCTCCGCGGCTCGGCAGGCTGCGGGAGTAGCGCCAGAGGTAGTCGTGGCCGAGCTCCGCCGCCGAGGGCACCTTGAAGCCGGCCACGCGCACGCCCTGGGGATTGACCCCGCTCATCACATGGCGGATCGTGCCGTCCTTGCCTCCGGCGTCCAGCGCCTGGAGGCACACCAGGACCCCGTGCGTGCCCTGCGCGGCCAGCCGCCGCTGGTAGTCGGCCAGCAGGACGACGCCGGCGCGGAGCAGTTCCTGCCCGTCCTTCTTCGTCTTGACGCCCGCCTTGTGGGCGGGATCGAAGTCCCTGGACAGGTCCACTTTCGAACCGGGTTCGACCCGCAGCGGAGCGATGAACTCGGCGATCCGTTCCGCCCGATCGCCCGCCGAGCGTGCCCGTGCGTCCCTCATGGGCCACCTCGGTCAGTAGACGGAATCCTTCTCCACCACGCACAGGGCCCAGATGATGAACCCGTCCATCGCGATCAGGGTGAGGGACCAGATGGGGTGGTAGGGGAGGGACAGGAAGCTGGCGATGATCATCAGCGACGTGATGACGATGCCCGTGACCCTGGCCCACGTCGCCGCGACGAACAGGCCGAAACTGACGACCACCGCGATCGTGCCGATGACCATGTGGATCCAGCCCCAGCTGGTCAGGTCGAACTCGAAGGCATAGCCAGGGGTGTTGACGAAGATCTTGTCCTCGAGGACGGCCATGAGCCCCCGGCAGAAGTCCAGGGACCCGGAGAGGAACAGCAGCACCCCGGCGAAGATGGTCAGCCCGGCGGCCGCCGTCTGTTTGGCGCCGGAGCGATGGTGCTGAGTGGTCGTGGTGGCCATGACAGGGCCTCCATGCTCGAGCAGGGTGCCGATTGCACCGCAGTGCCCCGAGTGTTGCCCCCGACCGGTGCCCCCGGTCGTCACCCTCCGAGGGTGACGCCGCGGTGCAGGTCCCCCAGGAGGCTGGCCGTCGTCCGGCCGGCCAACGGCGGAGAGCCGGCGAACGGAGGCGAGGCGATGACCGTGCCGTCCACCCCAGAGGGAGCCAAGGCCCGGCAGGAGAAGCGCCCTTGGCCGCGTCAGGTGCTCGCGCCGCTCGCCCTGGCCCAGTTCGTCTGCAGTTTCGCGGGCTCGAACATGACGGTCATGATCCAGGACATCAGCGAGGACCTGGACACCACGGTGCAGGGCGTGCAGACCGCGATCACGGTCTTCCTGCTCGTCATGGCGGCGCTGATGATTCCCGGCGGCATCCTGACCGACCGCTACGGCCGCAAGCGCTGCCTCGTCATCGGTCTCGCCGTGTACGGGATCGGCACCGTGCTCAGCGCGCTGGCACCCGGCCTCGGCATCCTCATCCTGGGCAACTCCATCCTCCAGGGCGTCGGCACGGCCCTGCTCATCCCGCCCGTCTACATCCTCACCACCCTTCTGTTCACGAACGTGGCCGACCGCGCCCGCGCCTTCGGCGCGATCATGGGGATGGGCGGCGTCGGCGCCGCGGCGGGCCCGCTGATCGGCGGGCTGATCGCCTCGACGATCAGCTGGCGGGCGGCCTTCGTCTTCCAGGCCCTGGTGGTCGCGCTCATCATCGTGCTGACCCGCCGCCTCGACGATCCGCTCCCGCCGGACCCCGACCGGGTCTTCGACACCGGTGGCGCGGTGCTGTCCGCGACCGGTCTGATCCTGGTCGTCATGGGCATCCTGGCCGCCGACGACAACGCCTGGCTGATGGGCGCACTGCTCCTGGTCGGTGCGCTGGTGCTCGTGGCCTTCTTCCGCTGGGTGCGGGCCAAGGAGCGCGCCGGGGCCCAACCGCTCCTTTCCACCTCGCTGTTCCGCAACCGCACCTCCAACCTCGGCCTGATCACCCAGCACACGCAGTGGCTGATGCTCATGGGAGTGTCGTTCGTGGTGGCCGCGTACCTCCAGGTGGTGCGCGGGTACGACGCGATCGGCACCGGCGTGATCTTCAGTGCGTCCACGCTCGGCCTGCTCGTGTCCTCGCTCGGCGCGGAGCGCTTCGCGAAGAGGCGCGAGCAACGCACGCTCGTGATGGCCGGGTTCGCCGCGACGATCTGCGGCATCGGTGTGCTGCTGGCCATGGCCCACGGCGAACCGAGCGCCTGGACGTTCGTCCCCGGGCTGCTGCTCATCGGCCTGGGGATGGGGGTGATGCTGACGCCCTCGGTCAACGTGGTGCAGTCGAGCTTCCCCGAGGACCAGCAGGGGGAGATATCCGGCCTCTCGCGCAGCGTGTCGAACCTCGGCTCGTCGGTGGGCACCGCGCTCGCGGGCACCATCCTCGTCGCGGACCCGGCCGTGGGACCGTACGCCGTCGCCCTCGGGGTGCTCGCCTTCATCGGGCTCGGCGGGTTCGGCGCCGCCGCCATGCTGCCCCGGACCCCGGCGCCCACCCGGCACGGGTGAGGGCGGGCGGCTTCAACTCCAGTCGTAGCGCACCGCACTGGCCACCACCAGGTCCTGGACCGACGCCCGGCGTCTGCTGAGCGGGACCCAGTACAACCCCAGGGGGAACGTCACGCACAGGGCCGCACGCACCAGGGAACGCGGCAGCCCCAGCAGCTCACCCGCGCGGTCGGTGACGCGCAGTCCCATCAGCCCGTCTCCCGCCGTACGCCCGATGGCGGCCCACGAGCAGCCGAAGTACAGGACGGCGAGGGTCCAGCCCGAGACGCCGGCGAGCCAGCCGGGAAGATCGGGGAACTGGAAGGGAGGCCCGGTGAGCAGCAGCCGCACACACCCGGCGCCCGCCTGGAGCGTGATGCCGATGACGGCAAGGACCAGCACGTCGAGTATCGCCGCGGCGCCGCGCGAGACGATCCCGGCAGGCTCGGCTCCGGGCCCGCCGTCCCGTACGTTCACCGCGCGGGCCGTGGTGGTGGACCGGCTCCATTGCCCTGCGCCGGCCCCGCACGCCGGAGCAGCCGGTCGCTGAACCGGTTGACGCCCCGGTCGCCGCGCCTGCCGAGCAGGCGTACCGCGTCGGCGGTCTCCGCGGCCATCCCGCCCCCGGTGTCACGCACGATCCGCCCGAGATCGATCTCCGACAGCACGTCATGGGTGAGCCCCACCAGATCGATCCGCACGATCACCGAGTCCACGTCGACCCGTTCGGCGACCCGGTCGACGTCGACCTGGTCCGCGACCCGGTTGACGTCGATCCGGTCCGCGACGCGGTCGACATCGACCCGGTCCGCGATGCCGTCGACGTCGACGCGGTCGACGATCGCCCCCACGTCCACCCGCTCCGCGATCCGGTTCACGTCCACCCGGTCGGCGATCCGCTCGACGTCCACCCGGTCGGCGACCCGTCGTACGTCGATCCGGTCGGCGATCCGGTTCACGTCGACGCGGGACACGACGTCGTCCAGGTCGATGCGGTCGAGAACCACGCCTGCCAGCGCGCGGATCACCACGCCCGCCGCCTCGTCCACGATGTTCAGAGCGCTCCGCGCCCGCCGGGCGACGAACGCCACCGGGCTCCATCCTTCTTCTTCAGCCATCCGGTGATCGCAGCGGTATCCGGCGGCACCGGCATCCTCCGCCGCGGGTGAGTCGCCCGCGGCGCAGGACCCCTCAGCACTCCGCCGGCGGTGCGCGTCAGTAGTGCGGGACGACGACGACCGGGGTCGTGGCGTGGTGGATCGCCGCGTGCGCGGTCCGTCCCAGGCGCGGCCCCGCTGGGATGCGGCGGCCGACGACCAGCAGACCGCCGGTCGAAGCCGCCTTGGTCAAGTGGTGGCCGGGCAGACCGTGCAGGAGCCGTTCGGTGACCTCTGTCCGGGGGAACTTGTGCCGCCACGGGGTGAGCGCCGCCGCCAGAAGCCGCGACTTCTCCTCCACGGGGTCGACGGCGTCCGCTGAGGGAATCAGGGGCGCGGTCCAGATGTGCACGACGTGCAGCGGCACCTGCCGGGAGGTCGCCGCGTCGAAGGCGTACTCCAGCAGTTCGTCGTCCGGGCGGCGGAGGTCCAGGCCGAGCACGACCGGGCGCTGCGGACCGTCCACGCCCCGGTGTTCGTCCTCGGGGTGATTCCCCGCCCGGACCAGGGCGACGGGGCAGGCGGCACGCGCGGCGACGGCCAGTGCGACCGAGCCGACCAGGCTCCCGGTGAGCGCGCCGAAGCCGCGCGAGCCCAGGACCAGCAGCGCCGAGGATCTGGCCGCCGCGAGGAGCGCCTGCACGGGTGGGCCGGTGACCTGCTCGTCGAGGATCCCCAGCTCGGGGTGGGCGCGCGAGAGCTGCAGGACGGCGCGGTCGAGCGCGCCGTCCTCGCGGCGGAACGGGACGTCGATGTCCGGCGGCCGACTGCCCTCCACCGGCGGGTCGCAGGCGTGGACGAGGTGCAGGGGCAGGTCACGTCGCAGGGCTTCGCGGGCCGCCCAGCCGGCGGCGTCCAGGCTCTCGGGCGAGCCGTCGACGCCGGCGGTGATGGTCTGATGCGTGGGCATGGTGCGCACCTCCGCGGTGCGGTCGGGCGTCAGCCGGTCCAGGCCCCGGCACCGACCTCCGGAAGGCCGGTGCCGGGGGCGTGGATCCAGGCGTGGTGACGGGAACGGGTGTCGGCCATGGTCTGGCGTACGTGGCCGAGGCGGCGTGGCTTGATGTGTTCGGTCCGCAGCGGTTCGGTCAGCGGGGGATCGCCCATCAGGTGGATCTGGCCGACGGCCAGATGGTTCGCCGCGCGCCGGTGGGTGTCGAGGGCTGCCGTTCGGACCGGTGTCACGGTGCCTCCTGCATGCGGTTGTTGCGACTGTGTGGCTGGGCCGCTCAGGCGTACGGGACGACGGCCACCGGGCAGGCCGAGTGGTGCAGCAGGGCGTGGTTGACCGGGCCGAGCTGCATGCCGACGTGCCCCTTGCGGCGCCGGGCGCCGACCACCAGGAGGTCGGCGCCGCGGGAGGCGGCGAGGAGTGCGGTGCGCGCGTGGCCCTCGACGGTCTCGCGGCGGACCATGACCTCGGGATGGACGGCCGTCGCGTCCCGCAGCGCCTCCTCGACCAGTTCGGTGGCCCGGCGCCGGTGGCCGTCGTAGTGCGTCGCGGAGGCGTCGGGGACTTCCCTGTCGGGACAGCGCCAGGCATGGACGACGGCCACGGTGGCGTTGCGGGCCTCGGCTTCGTCGAAGGCGAACTCCATCGCCCCGTCGGCCTCTTGGGACGCGTCGACCCCCACGGCGATGGCGCGGAAGCCGCCTCGCAGGCTCTTCTCGCCGCCGCGTACGACGAACACGGGCGAGGCGGCGTTCGCGGCCACCGACAGGCTGATCGAACCGAGCAGCAGCTCGGCGAGCTCACCGCGCCCCCGGCTGCCGACCACCAGCGCACAGGCCTCCGGGCTGACCAGGGCGAGGGCGACGGCCGGGTCCTCGGGCAGCACCTCGCTCGTGACCTTGACGGTGGTGGTGTGGTGCAGAGCGCGATCGAGGGCCGAAGCCGCGATGTGGTCCGAAAGGGCTTGTACGGAGGCCTGGTTGATGTCGATGGACGGTTCGTGTCCCTCGTACCACTCCCACCTCGACGCGTGGACCACATGCAGTGGCACCCCTCGCGTCGCGGCCTCGTCCACGGCCCAGTCCAGCGCGCGCAGGCTCGGATCCGAGCCGTCGACTCCGACGATCAGGGGCTTGTCCACGCTGCCACCGCCTTCCGGCACGCCCCGGCAGGGGCCCTGCTTCGGACGGTTCCACCGGCGAGGCCGACCGGGGAGGGGCGAACCGGCCTCGGTAGGGGGACGCGTGGCGTGGCGCGGCGCCGCCCTCCGCGCACCGGCGGACACGCCCCGTCGGCTGCTGGTCGCGGCGAGTGACGACTGTGGCCGACGGGCACCTGTTCGACGTCGGCACCCCCCTTTTATGGTGGCGGTTGCCCCAGACCTCGGCGTCCCACCTTCCTGTGTCGCTTGCACGCGACACCTATGCCCACGCCCTGGAACCGGCCCCGGCCGACGTCACCGAAGAGGAGCCCCGGCATGAACATCCTGGTCGGCCACACCGGGGTGCACGGTTCCATCCACGGCATCGCGGAGCGCCTCACGCAGGCCACGGACTGCGTCCGCAGCCACCCCAGCACCCTGGTCGCGCACCCCACCTGGCTGTACAGCGTCAGCGTGCCGCCCCACGCCGGTGCCTGGCCCGGCCGACGCCCCTCCGAGCCCCGGCAACTGGCCGGGATCCGCTCCCTCATCCGCCTCCGGGAGCAGCAGATGCCGACCGGAGCCGCCTACCGTGACCACGTCCCGCGATGGCGGCACCTGGCCTTCAAGGCACGCGGCGGACGCTATGGCGACCACCGGGACCGGAAGGCCGTCGACAAGTGGGCCGAGCGCATCCATCAACGGCTCGCCGATCCCGACGGCACCGACACGCACCGGTGACCCCGCAGGCCGGTGCCGGTCGACAAGGCGCCGATCCGACCGCCCCCGCGGGCCGCGACGAACTCACTGACTCCCCGCTGGGCGGCACGCGCAGCCTGCTGGAAGCGGTGCTGCGGGAACTCGACCATGGCCTGCACGGCCGCCGGTCTCCTGCCGCCCCGTCAGCACACAGGGCCGACGCCGATACCACGGACCGGGGCTGAGCGACAACATGCCCGACACCAGGGGCAGGTGACGCTGTTGTGGCGGCCGTCGCCATTCTGCCCGCGTTCCGGTGGCTCCTACGGTTGCCGACACCCCGGCGTCCCGGCTCCTGCCCTGCCCCTAGCGGGTCCATGGCAGCAGTGGACGGGCCTCGGGGTCGCGTGATCCGCCCCGGAGAGCGCGTCGCCCATCGTCGGGAGCCGCCATGCCGTCGTACGAGAGACGCTGCGATCCGCAGCCGTCAGCAGCGCTACCTGCCCGACGCGGGCGCCGGCATCGGGCCCTGGGACGGATGGCCGCCGTCGTGGGCCTGGTCGTGGCCGCGGCGGTGTCCGCGCCCTCGCCCGCGGCCCAGGCGGCGCCGACGGCCGTCGCCCTGGAGAAGGTCGGTGACTTCGGCGCCAACCCGGGCAGCCTGAACATGTACGTGCACCGGCCGACGACCCTGGCGGCCGAGCCCGCGGTAGTGGTCGCGCTGCACGGCTGTAGCCAGAGCGCGCAGATGTACGCCGACAACGCGGGCCTGGTGAAATTCGCCGACCAGCACGGCTTCCTGCTCGTCTTCCCCGAGCAGACGTCCGCCAACAACAGCAGCAAGTGCTTCAACTGGTTCCAGCCAGGAGACACCAGGCCCGGACAGGGCGAGGCGGCGTCGATCCGCCAGATGGTGGCGCACGCCGCCTCCGCGTACGGCGCCGACCCGGAACGGGTGTACGTCACCGGCCTGTCGGCCGGTGGCGCCATGACCTCGGTGATGCTCGCCGCCTACCCGGACGTGTTCGAGGCGGGCGCGGTGATCGCGGGCCTCCCGTACGACTGCGCCGACGACGTGCTGTCGGCGTACACCTGCATGAGCCCCGGCGTCGACCGCACTCCCTCGGCCTGGGCACAGGGCGTGCGCGACGCCAACCCCGGTCATGGCGGCCCCTGGCCGCGGGTGGCCATCTGGCAGGGCGACAACGACCCCACCGTCGCCAAGAGGAACGCCGACGAACTGCGTGACCAGTGGACCGCCGTGCACGCCCTGGACCAGAGCCCGGACCGCACCTCGGTCATCGGCCCGAACTCGACCCGCAGGGAGCAGTACCTCACGGCGGACGGAAGCGTCGCCGTAGAGGTCGACAAGGTCCCCTCCCTCGCCCACGGCACCCCGGTCGACCCGGGAACGGGCGCACAGCAGTGCGGTGCCACCGGGACGGCGAACTTCATCGACTCCATCTGCTCCAGCTACTGGATCACCGGCTTCTTCGGCCTGGACGGCGCCGATCCGGACCCCGGCGGCCTGCCCGCGCCGAGCGGCCTGGCGGCGACCGGGGCGACCGACACGTCACTCACCCTGAACTGGAACGCGGTGGGCGACGCCGCGTCGTACGCCGTGTACAGGGACGGCGCCCGGGTCGCCACCCCCACAGGCCCGCCGTTCACGGACACCGGCCTCAGCCCCGCTTCCCGCCACACCTACAGCGTGGCCGCCCGCGACACGACCGGAAGGGAAGGCGTGCGGTCGGCCACGCTCACCGTCTCCACCACAGGCGCCACCGCCAAGTGCTGGACGGCCAACAACTACCAGCAGGTCCAGGCGGGACGGGCGACCACCAGCGGCGGCTACACCTACGCCAAGGGCTCGAACCAGAACATGGGCCTCTTCAACACCGCCGTCACCCACACCCTCAAGGAGTCACCGGCCGGCCACTACGTCATCGCCGACGGCACCTGCTCCTGACGGTCCCCGCACCACACCTGGCAGCGGTGGCACCGGACTTCGGCCGTGCCACCGCTGTTCCAGGCTGCCGTCGTACGCACGCACACGTCCACCGGAGGTACTCCGTGCACGCCATAGATCCGCCCAGAGCCCTGCCCTCCAGGGCGCGCCCCGCCCGCTCGCTCCGCGGCGCCCTTGCCATGACAGGGCTGCTGATCGCGCTCGCCGCGGTTCCGGCCGCCGCCGAACAGCCCGGCGCCACCCCGGGCGGCGGCCCGCAGCACTGCGCGTCGTCGGCGCGGCTCAAGGTGCCTGGGGCCGAACGCCAGGAGAAGTCCTGCCTGGCCGAGTTGACCACCGCGGGGACGGTCGCCTCCGGCCACACCGACCCGGCCGACTGGGCGGGGCTGACTCCCGCCGCGCTGCCGACGCCCCGCGGTGTGCCCGGCATCCAGATCGACGGCTACTTCCCCGACACGTCGGCGACCAACACCAACCACGGCTGGAAGCACGACGCGCAGTTCGTCATCCGCCTGCCCGACCGGTGGAACGGCGGCCTGGTCGTCGCGGGCACACCGGGCGTCCGTGAGCAGTACGCCAACGACCGGGCGATCGGCGACCGGGTGCTCTCCCAGGGCTACGCGTTCGCCTCGACCGACAAGGGCAACACCGGCGCCGCCTTCTACCGGGACGGCTCCGAACCGGGCGACGCGATCGCCGAATGGAACGACCGCGTCACTCAACTCACCCGCGCCGCACGGACCGTGGTCGCGCAGCGATACCACCGCCCTCCCGCGCGCACGCTGGCCACCGGCATGTCCAACGGCGGGTATCTGGTGCGCTGGCAGCTGGAGAACCATCCCGAGCTCTACGACGGGGGAGTGGACTGGGAAGGCACCCTGTGGAGGGCCAAGGGCCCGAACCTGATCGATTTCCTGCCACCCGCGCTGCGTGCCTACCCGGTCTACGCGGCGGGCGGCGAAGGCGCCGGCAGGGCCCACCGGGAGATGCTCGCGGCCGGTTTCCCCGCCGGTTCGGAGTTCCTGTGGCCCTACCACCACCAGGTCTACTGGGACCTGACCCAGCGGATCTACCGCGAGGAGCTCGACCCGGGCTACGACGGCGCGACCGAGGCCGGAACTCCCTTCTGCGCACCGGGGACACCGCGGTGCGACGCCGACTACGCATACGCCTCCCGGCCGCGGGAGGTCCGCGACGCCGTGCGGAAGATCGCCCTGACCGGACGCATCGGCAGACCACTGATCACCGTGCACGGCACCCTCGACGTCCAACTGCCCATCAGCGAGGACTCGGACGTCTACGCGAAGATGGTGCGCGGCGCGGGCCGCGGCGACCTGTTCCGCTACTACCGGATCGAAGGCGGCACGCACGTCGACTCACTGGTCGACACGTTCCCCGACAGACTGCGGCCCTTGGTGCCCTGCCACCGCTCCGCCTTCACCGCGATGGAAGCCTGGATCGACCGCGACAAGCAGCCGCCGCCCAGCCGGACGGTGCCGCGCCCGGACGCCGCGGACCCGGCGGATCTGCTCGCCCGCTGCCCCCTCGCGAGGTAGCGATTTCGGCCAAGGCCGGGCAGGAGCAGCCATGGCGGAAGGCAGGCTTCCTCAACGGGAAGCCAAAAATGCCGAGTTGACCTAAGATCGCCTCGCTCCCCATTCGTAAGGGAGTTCGGTGCGTGCGGGGAGGGTTCGTTCGTTGTGGTGAAGGTGTACACGATCGCCGGGTCAAGTGCGCCGTGGTGAGCCGTCTGGGGCGCGGTTCCGTGGGCCGCGAGGCCTTGGTGTGGCTGCTTGCCGTGGTGCTCGCGATCGTCGGTGCGGTGCTCGCCGCCCTTGATGCTGCGGCCGAATGGCGCCAGGTCCTGGCCGGTGGCTGCGCCGCTGTCGCCGTGCTGCTGCTCGCCTGGGTCCTGGTGCTGGTCCGGCAGTTGTCCGCCGAGCGGGCCGACCGCGCCCGGCAGGAGCGGCTGGCCTCGGTCCGGGAAGCCGAGGTGGCGCACCTGGCCGGTGTGCGACTCCCGGCCATCGCGGAGCGGGTGCGTGCCGGGCAGAGACTTGAGGGCGTGCCGGGGCCGTTGGCGACGCCGGGGGAGTCCGGCGAGGAGTTCGCGCGGGCCCTGTCCGCCGTGGCCGTCGCGCTGGGCTCCGACGAGGCGGTACGCCGCGAGCGCGGCCTGCGGGACTCCGTACAGGCCGCCTTCGAGTCCGTCGCGCGCACCATGCACGCGATGGCCACGGTGCAGCAGCAGGTCCTCGACCGGGTCGAGCGCTCCATCGACGACCCGCACCTCATGGCCGAGGTGATGAAGGCCGACCACGCGGCCGCGCAGATGACCCGCAAGGCCCAGACGCTCCTGGTGATGTGCGGGATCTGGCCCGCCCGCCGCGAGACACGGCCGGTCTCGCTGTACGACTGCGTCCGCGGCGCACAGTCCCGGATCGTGGAGTACAGCCGGATCGAGGTGCACGGCGGGCAGACGCTCTACGCGGTGCCGCCCGCGGTGGAGGGCCTCATGCACGCCATCGCCGAGATCCTGGAGAACGCCACGGTGTTCTCGCCCTCGCGCTCCCAGGTCGTCGTCACCATCCGCGAGGTGGGCGCCGGAGCGGTCCTGGAGATCGACGACGCCGGGCTCGGCATGCCGCCCGACGTGCTGCACCGGGCGATGGGCCAGCTCCGCGACGACCAGGACCTGGCCCGCCTCGGTGCGGTGCCCCGCCTGGGCCTGGCCTGCGTGGGCCGCTGGAGCAGGGAGCTGGGCTTCAACGTGGAGCTGAGCGGGGCCTCGGCCTACGGTGGCACCCGTGCGGTGACGTTCGTGCCGTTCAGGCTGCTGACCGAACCTCCCTCGCACCTAACGGGCTCCCATCGGACGCGGGCGGCGGCGCAGGAGGCCGCCGAACCCGAGCCCGTGGGCGCGCGGTTGCAGGAGCAGCACGATCGGCACGACCCCGCCGAGCAGCTGGAGTTGTCCGTCCGGACCGCACCCGGCGCACCACCCGCGAGCGAGACGCCGGTCGGCCTGCCCCGGCGCCGCAACCGGCGCCAAGCGGCTCCGGACGCCGCCCGCAGACCCGTTCCCCCGCCGCCGCAGGCGCCCCCGGCCGCACCCGCGACGCCTTGGACCCCGGAGGCGGCCCGCGCGTCGATCGCCAGCGTGGTGTCCGGTTCGCTGCGCGGCCGCGCGGCCCTGGCGGCGGACCAGGCCGCCACGCGGGACGCGAACCCGTCGGCCGAACCCCCGCCGACCGCGACACCGTCGCAACCCCCCACCCCCGACGAGCTAGACGGAGGCCGGCAGTGACCGGAATCATCAATCCCCTTCCCGACCTGGGCTGGATGCTCCGCCCGCTGATCGAGATCCCCGGGGTCCGGCACAGCGTGGTGGTCTCCGAGGACGGCCTGCGGCTGGGACACGCGTCCGCGGAGAACCTCTCGGGTCCGGTGGCCGATCTGAGTGTCGCCGAGGCCGAGTCCCTCTCCGCGGCCTGCGCCGCGATGACCATGACGGGCCGCTCCACGACCTCGCTGCTCTTCGGATCCGGCGCCGGCGTACGGCAGTTGATGCTGGAGTCCGACCACGGGTTCGTGCTGTTCACCCACGCCGGTGTGGGCGCCCACCTGGGGGTCGCCACCGACCTGGACGCGGACGTCGGCCTGGTGGCCCAGCAGATGCAGCTGCTCGTGGTGAAGATCGGCGCGCACCTGAGCAGCCAGCCGCGGGATCCGGCCGCCGCGGCGTCATGAAGGGACCGCGGCCGGAGGAGCCGAAGGCCTCGGCGATCCGCCCGTACGTGATCACTCGCGGGCGGGCCGCGGCCGACACCGAGGCCTTGGCCTGGGAGTCCCTGGTGATGGCGACGGACGCGGCGTTTCCCGCGTCGCTCCAGCCCGAGCACCAGACCATCCTGGCGCACTGCCAGGGACTCCTCTCGGTGGCCGAGGTGGCCGCACACATCGGCCAGCCCCCCTCGGTCGTACAGGCGCTGCTCTGCGATCTCCTCGAATGGGGACTCATCGTGACCCGACCGCCCGTGCCGCCGGCCGAACACACCGATGTGACCATGCTCAGAAAGGTCCTCCATGGTCTCGAAAGCCGCCTCTGACGCGCCGTCCCGGGCCGTGGAACCCGCCGGCTCCGGGAAGTACCTCACCTCCAGCGTCGCGGGCGCCGCGAAGATCCTGGTCGTCGGGCCCCTCGGGGTCGGCAAGACCACCCTGATCGGCACCGTCTCGGAGATCAAACCCCTGTCCACCGAGGCCGTCATGACCCAGGCGGGCGCCCGGGTCGACACCGTCGTGGCCGACGGGAAGACGACCACGACCGTGGCCCTGGACTTCGGCCGCATCACCATCGACGGTGAACTGGTGCTCTACCTGTTCGGCACCCCTGGACAGCAGCGGTTCCTGCCCGCGTGGCGGGACCTGGCAAAGGGCTCGCTCGGCGCCCTCGCCCTGGTGGACACGCGTGACCTGGAGTCGTCCTTCGACGCCCTGGGCAACCTGGAGGAGCTCGGGCTGCCCTTCGCGGTGGCCGTGAACGTCTTCCCCGGCAGCCCCCAGCACGGCATCGACGACCTGCGTGCGGCCCTCGACCTGCTCCCCGGCACCCCCGTGGTGACCTGCGACGCACGAGACCCCCAGTCCTCGGTCCGGGCCCTGATCGCCCTCGTCAGCCACCTGATCCACGTCGCCACGGAGACCTCATGACCTCGCCCCACCCCGCGGCCGGGCCGTCCGCCCGCTGCCCGGTCACCGGAGTCCCCGCGCCGACGACCGCGCTGTACGGACCCGACCTCGACGGTGACGCGCTGCCCGCCCTGTACGAGCAACTGCGCGACACCCACGGGCCGGTGGCACCGGTCACCATCGCCCCCGGCGTCGACGCGTGGCTGGTCATCGGCCACCGTGAGCTGCTCCAACTGACCCGCGACGAACAGGACTTCTCCCACGACCCACGCCGCTGGAGCCTGCTGCGGGAAGGCCGGGTGCCCGCCGACTCGCCGATCCTGCCCATGGTCGGCTGGCGCCCCGCCCTGCTGTTCGCCGACGGACAGCAGCACCGCAGGATGCGCGCGGCCGTCTCCGCAGCGCTCGCCGGGATCAACGGCCACGAACTGCGGCGCTCCGTGCGGGCCGAGGCCGAGCAGGTGATCGTGTCGTTCGCGGAGCGCAGCGAGGCCGACCTGGTGGCCGACTACGCGCGCAAGCTGCCGATGCGCGTCATCACCGCACTGCTCGGCGTCGACGAGGAGACCGGCCGCCACCTGGTGGAGGCCGTCGCCGGAACGGTCGCCGCCACCAGCGCCTCCGCCGACGCCAGCAAGCGCATGGGCGCGATCCTGCTCCAGCTGATCGAGGAGAAGCGGCGCCGCCGCGGCAACGACATCACCTCGGCCCTGCTGCACCATCCGGCCCGGCTCACCGACGAAGAGGTCCTGCACAACCTCGTGGTCATGTTCGTCGCGGGCAACCAGACCACCGTCAACTGGATCGCCACCACCCTGCGCATCCTGCTGTGCGACCCGGAGTTCCGCTCCTCGCTCACCGGCGGCCACCTCAGCGTGGACGACGCGCTCGACCTGGTGCTGTGGCGCTTCCCGCCCACGCAGAACTTCCCCGCCCGCTACGCCACCCGCGACATGACCTTCGGCGGGCAGCACATCCGCACCGGCGACATGCTCATCCTCGGCCTCGCGGGCGCCAACGCGGACCCGCAGATCCTCCCGGACGACGGCACACCGGTCGTCGGCAACCGCTCCCACCTGGCCTTCGGCGCGGGCCCGCACATCTGCCCCGCCCAGGACCCCGCCCGGCTCATCACCCGCACCGCCGTGGACACGATCCGCCACCGGCTGCCCGACCTCGAACTGGCCATACCGCAGAGCGAACTCCAGTGGATCAAGTCGCCCTGGAGCAGGGGCCTGGCCGCGCTCCCGGTCAGCTTCACCGCCCCCGTCCTGTCCCAGCATCCCGCCCCTTCGCCGGAGCCCAAGCCCGTGCTCTGACGACCGGACACGCCGCCTCGTGCCGCGACGCCCGTTGCGGCGGCCGAACCGCCCCCTCGACCAGGAGAGCCCCGTTGAACACGCCACCGGTGAACACCGCAGACGACCAGCCGTACCGCTTCGACCCGGCCGGCGGCTGCCCGCACGCGGACAACGCCCGCCTCCTGGCACGCGGCGCCGTCACGCACGCCGTCCTGCCCGGTGACGTACAGGGCATGGCGGTCCTGGGCCACGACGCGCTCAAGGAGTTCCTCGCGCACCCCGATGTCGCCAAGAACGCCCAGCACTTCGCCGCCCTCCAGGCGGGCGAGATAGCCGACGGCTGGCCGCTGAAGACGTTCGCGACGGTGCAGGGCATGACCACCGCCGACGGCGCCGACCACCGCAGGCTGCGTTCCCTGATGGGCAAGGCCTTCACCCCGCGCCGGGTGGCCGCACTCCAGCCGCGGATCACGGCCCTGACGACCGATCTGCTCGACGGCCTCGACCGGGCCGCCGACGCGGGCGACGGCGTCGCGGACCTGCGCAAGCACTTCGCGCTGCCGTTGCCGATGGGCGTCATCTGCGAACTCCTGGGCGTGGACGCCGAGTACCACGACCGGCTGCACCACCTGTCGAACCAGATCGTCGCCACCGACATCGGCCCCGAAGAGGCGATGGCCGCCAACCGGGAGATGGTCGAAGTCCTCGGCGCCGTGGCCGCCTCCCGCGCCGCGAACCCGGGGGACGACCTCACCACCGCCCTGATCGCGGCCCGCGAGGAGAACGGCGACCGGCTCAGCCCGCACGAGCTGCTCGGCACCCTGATGCTCACGATCATCGCCGGGCACGAGACCACCCTCAACCTGATCACCAACGCCGTACGCGCCCTGTGCACCCACCGCGAGCAGCTCGCCCTGGCCAAGTCCGGCAAGGTGGCATGGGCCGACGTGGTGGAGGAGACCCTGCGCTGGGACAGCCCCGTCAGCTACTTCCCCTTCCGCTATCCCACCCGCGACCTCACGCTCGACGGCACCGTCATCCCCCAGGGCACCCCCGTCCTGGCCGGATACTCCGCGGCGGGCCGCGACAAACAGGCGCACGGCCCCGACGCCGACCGCTTCGACATCACCCGCGACAACACCACGACGCGGCACCTGTCCCTGGGCCACGGCGCGCACTTCTGCATGGGCGCACCGCTGGCCCGCATGGAAGCCACCATCGCCCTGGAGCAGCTGTTCGGCCGCTTCCCCGACCTCGACCTCGCCGTGCCGGAGCCCGCACTGCCCCGCCACGCGTCCTTCGTGGGAAACAGCGTGCAGAAGCTTCCCGTACGCCTGCGCACGGGAAGCTTCTGAGCCGGGCGGGCCTCAGGCGAGGATCTTCTCCTTGGCCTTCTCGTACTCCGCGGGGGTGAGGTCACCGCTGTTCTTGAGCTCGGCGAGCTTCGCCAGCTCATCGACGTGGCCGCCACCCGGGCCGGAGCCTGCCGCCTTCTGTACGTAGGTGCGGAACGCCTGTTCCTGCTCCTTCGCCTGGACCACGTCCCGTTCGCTCATGCTGCGGCCACGGGCGATCAGGTACACGAGGACGCCGAGGAACGGCAGGACCAGCACGAAGATGAGCCAGCCGGCCTTCCACCATCCGCTGAGCGAGTGGTCACGGAACAGGTCGGTGATCACCTTGAACAGCAGGAAGAACCACATGATCCACAGGAAGAGATACAGCATCGTCAGAAAGAGATTCAGCAGCGGGTAGTCGTCCACGACGGGTGCCCCTTTCCCGGAGTCCGTTGGGTCGCGGAATCAATTCCGGTGTATCAGGCATATCCCCGAAAAGGAACTCCCGCATCTCGGGCGCTGACGCTCCCTCCTGGTCAGCGGCCCAGAGCGTACTCGGCGCGGTCATGCCAGCGGGTGCCGTCCCAGACGATGAGGCGTACGGCGCGGACACGGCAGCTCAGCGGCAGCAGGGGCTCCAGTTCGGCCTGCAACGCGTCGTACGCCGCATCCTGGGTCGCGGGGCCCTCACTGTTCGCGACCGTCAGATGCGGGGCGAGCGGCGGCTCGAATATCCCCCGGTAGGGCACCGCCCGGGGCCAGCGCCGGGTGAGGTCCTTGGTCAGGGCCGTGACCGGGGTGTGCGGCCACGGGTCGAGGTAGAGGACGCCGGGATAGCGGGCGAACTCGGCGAACGTCAGGGTGAAGGCGTCGTGCCCGGCGAAGAGCCCGGTCAGCTCGCGGTGGGCCGCGGCGTCCAGAAGGCTCTCGTGCACGAAGGGGTAGAGCACCGTCACATGGGCCGGGAACCCCGCCCGGACCAGCGGGTCGGCCTCGGGGACCTCGATGGTGAGGGCGGTGTCACCCGGTAGGTCCGGCCACCCGCCCTCCGCGGGCTCGCACTGGGCACACTCTTCATCGGCGTTCATCACCGCCATGATCGCACCGGCCGCGATTGCCTCCGTCCTCGCGGAATGGGCGGCCACCCACCGGATGTTCGACGAGACATGACTGACGATCAGCGCACGATCACCAACCCCGGCACACTCCACGACCCGACACCGTTCGGCTACAGCCACGCCGTCTCGGCACCCGGCGAACTCGTCTTCATCGGCGGCCAGTACGCCTCCGACGCCGACGGATCCCCCGTGCCCGGCGACTTCGCCGCCCAGGTGGACCTCGCCTTCGACAGACTGCGGTCGGCCCTGGAGGGGGTCGGCCTCGGATACGAGCACGTGACCCGGCTCGGCACCTTCATCGTCGACCACGACCTGGACAAGCTGGAGACCCTGGGCAAGGCGCTGCACGCCCGCTTCGGCGAGCGGCTGCCCGCCCAGACCCTGAGCGGCGTGGCCTCGCTCGCGCTGCCGGGGATGCTGTTCGAGGTGGACGCGGTGGCGGTGCGGCCCTAGTCGCAGAAGACGCCACGAGACGACGTGACGAGAAGAAGGGACGAACGACATGGAGGACAGCGCCCTCCTGGTGATGGACGTACAGCGCGAGATCGTGGACCTCGCCGACGACGGTTCGGGATATCTGCCGCGCCTGCGCCGGGCGATCGACGGTGCCCGCGCGGCGGACATCCCCGTGATCTACGTGGTCATCGCGTTACGGCCGGGCCGCCCCGACGTCAGCACCCGCAACAAGGCGCTCACCGGCCTCGTACGGGCGGGCCTGCACACCGAGGGCGAGCCCGGCACCGAGATCCACCCGGACATCGCGCCGCAGCCGGGCGAGACCGTGGTCACCAAGCGGCGCGGGAGCGCGTTCTCGGGCAGCGACCTCGACCTGGTGCTCAGGGCGCGCGACATCAACCATCTGATCCTCACCGGCATCGCCACCAATGGCGTGGTGCTGCACACCGCGTGTCACGCCAACGACCGGGACCTGGGACTCACCGTCCTGTCGGACGCCTGCATCGACCTGGACCCCGAGGTGCACACGCTCCTGACCGGGAAGCTGTTCCCGCAGTGGGCGGAGGTGGTCGCCGTCGAGGAGTGGCTGAGGGCCGTCGCGCCGCGGTAGTGCGGTGGCTCAGACCTCGGTGACGGCCGTCAGGACGACGGCCGAGTCGTCCAGCGCGGTCAGGCCGTGGCGCTCGTGCGGGATGGGCGCGAACTCACCCTCGCCCAGTTCGAGCGTGTCACCGGCCGTGGTGAGACCGACCCTCCCGCGCAGGACGAACAGGGTCGCGGCCCGGGGCGTCTCGTGCTCGCTCAGCTCGGTTCCGGTGGTGAGCACGATGAGGCTCTGCCGCAGCGGACCGTCGTGCAGGAGCAGCTCCGAGCTGCGTCCGTGCGCGGCGGTGCGGGCCTTCTCCAGGTGCTCTGCGACAAGGGCGTAGAGATCGGCCACGGTGTGTCCCTTCGACGGAGAGCGGGTGCGCGTGCCTGCGTGCGCGCGGGCATACGCCACCCAGTGTTCCCGTCTCCCGCGCCGGCCGCATCCGGCGGCCGGAACCTGATCACCCGAAGGTGGCGTGGAGTGGCTGCGGTGGGGTGCGCAGGCGACAGGGCGGTCGCCCTGGGCGCGCGGCCGGATTCTGGCGCCGCTCGCAGTCCTCACCGCCTGCCTGCTGGCCTTCCACTCCTGATCAGGAGTTCTGCCGCCGCCAGTCGGCCTGTGCCGTGTTGAGCTGGTCGGCGAGGTCGTCCAGGAAGTCCTTCGCGCTGGTCTTGCCGAGCATGACCTTCTGGAAGGCGGGTTCGTTCTCGGCCTTGGAGATCGTGTTCCAGTCCGGCAGGTAGTACGGCAGCTGAACGATCGTGGTGGCCGGGGAGTTGAGCGCGTCGGCGGCCAGACGTGTCGGCTCCGACTTCTCCACCCAAGTGTCCTTGGCGGCCTTGTTGTTGGCCGGGATGAGACCCGCGGACTCGTTGAACTTCGAGCTCGCCTTGTGCGAGGAGGCGAACTCGATGAACTTCCAGGCGGCCTTCTTCTTGGTGCTGGTCTTGAAGAGGGAGAGCCCGTCGATCGGGTTGGACACCTGGACGCGCTTGCCGCCCGCCGTCTTCGGGGCCGGCAGGCCGCGGAACTTACCGGGGCCGAGGGCCTTCACGTGGTCCTGGTACGAGCCGAGGTTGTGGCTGAGCATGCCGATCCTGCCGCCGTCCCACTGGGCGACCATCTGCGTGAAGTTGTTGTTGAGGTCGGCGGCCGGGGTCGTCTTCTTGTAGAGGGCCGTGTACTTCTCCAGGGCGGCGACGTTCCTCGGGTCGTTGACGGTGGTCTGCGTCTCGTCCTCATTCCAGAAGGACTTGATGCTGCTCTGCCCGTACACCGCGTCCAGGGCCTGGGCGATGGACCCCACACCGCCGCGGATGGTGTAGCCGAACTGGTTCTGGTCCTCGGCGGTGAGGCGATCCGCCGCCGTGTAGAACTTGCTCCAGGTGGTCGGCGCGTCCAGACCGGCGGCCTTGAAGAGGTCGGTGCGGTAGTACAGCACGCCGTTGTTCGCGGACGTTGGGACCATGAGCAACTCCGACGTCCCGCCGGCCGACTTGGTCGAGGCGAGCATGCTCTTGCTGAGCTCGCCGTCCAGAGGGCTTTCGCCCAGCCGGTCCTGCAGTGGCTCCAGCGCGCCCTGGGCCGCGATCGCGGCGAGCATGGCGGCTCCGACACCGCCGACGTCCGGCAGGCCGCCGCCCTGGATGGAGTTGTCGTACTTCGACTGGGCGTTCTCGGCGGGGATGCCTACGTAATCGACCTTGATGTCGGGGTACTTCTTCTCGAAGTCCTTGATGATCTCCATCCAGATGCCGCGGCGCACGGCTGTGTTGTTGTCCCAGAAGGTGATGGTCCCCTTACCGGAGCCCTCGCTGCCCTCCTCGCCCGCGATCCCGGAACCGTCGTCCCCGCACGCGGTGGCGCCGATGCCGAGGAGAAGCGACAGGGCTATGGCTGCTGGGGCGGATCGACGCGGCCCCTTACGGATACGGGAACTCAAGACGGGCTCTCCTCCTCTGAACGCTGACCGGGGTACGCCGACACGCGCCGTGCGTACACCGCGTATGGCATACCGCGTCTCGTATATGACATACGAAGCGCGGCGACTCGAAGCTAGGAGCAGGTAGTTGCTTCGTCAACGCATCTGACAAAATCCGTCGCCATGGGCCTGACGGTGTTCGAAATCCCGTCGGGGGAGCGCGGTTGCGCTTCCGCGCCGAGGGGTCAACTGCCGGGCGCCTGGCCTACGTAGAGGCCGAGTACGGCGAGCAGTTGGAGGGGAGCGGGGTCGGCCGCTGTAAGATCCCCGCCACATCACAGTGGGGGGATCATGGAAAACGGCACAGCACAGACGGTTGGCTCAGCGGCGAGACGAGGGCCCAATCCTTGGATCGTCCTCTGCCTTGTACTGGCCTCGGTGGTTCTCGCCCTCGGCGGGTTCCTCACGGGGCGGGCCGCCGCGACCGGCGACGGTGACGACAAGGGTGGAGAGGACTGTCCCAAGCTTCAGAAGGTCGCCGAGAAGCTGCGGGGGGAAGTCCAGCGGCTCGAAACCGTCGAGGATGAAGATGACGCATGGCTCTTCAACCTCCGTACACGTGCCTACCTCATCAAGGAGAACCCCGGCTGCTTCCCCGCAGAGGCAGTCGCCAAGGCCCTGGCCACCCTGGACCAGTACAAGGGCGCCTGAGGACCAAGGCCGCAGACGTCCCTGCGTCGGTTCCGGTACCTGCCCCCTGCCGCCTAGAGGAAGCTGACGTTCTGGGCCAGGGCGAGGCGGCCGGAGTAGTTGATGGTGTTGGTCGCCGGACGCATGTACGCACGCCAGGCGTCGGAGCCGGACTCGCGGCCGCCGCCCGTCTCCTTCTCCCCGCCGAACGCGCCGCCGATCTCGGCACCGGACGTACCGATGTTGACGTTGGCGATGCCGCAGTCGGAGCCCTCGGAGGACAGGAAGAGCTCGGCCTCCTGCTGGTCCCGCGTGAAGATGCTGGAGGAAAGCCCCTGCGGCACGTCGTTGTGCAGCGCGATGGCCTCCTCCAGGGTGTCGTACGTCAGGACGTACAAGATGGGGGCGAAGGTCTCCTGGCGTACGACGTCGCTCTGTTCGTCGACGCGTACGACGACGGGTTCGGCGTACGCGGCCCGCGGCGCCGCATCCGCCAGGCGCCGGTTGCCACCGGCGAGGATCTTGCCGCCCTGTGCCTGTACGCGGGAGAGCGCGTCCTGCATGCGGTCGAGGGCGGTGGCGCAGATGAGCGGGCCGACCAGGGTGTGCTCGTCGAACGGGTCGCCGATGGGGAGCTTGGTGTAGGCGGCCGTCAGGCGTGCGACGAGGGTGTCGGCGATGTCGCGGTGGACGATGAGGCGGCGCAGCGTGGTGCACCGCTGGCCCGCCGTGCCCGCCGCGGAGAAGACGATGCCCCGCACCGCGAGATCGAGGTCGGCCGAGGGCGCCACGACCGCCGCGTTGTTGCCGCCGAGTTCGAGCAGGCTGCGCCCGAACCGGGCCGCCACGCGCGGGCCCACCTCGCGGCCCATGCGGGTGGAGCCGGTGGCGCTGACGAGCGCGACACGCGGATCGTCGACAAGTCGCTCGCCCACCGTGCGGTCACCGAGCAGCAGCCGGTGTACGTCACGGGGTGCGCCGACCTCCTCCGCGGCCTGGGCAAGCAGCCGGTCGCAGGCCAGGGAGATCAGCGGGGTCAGCTCGGAGGGCTTCCACACCACGGTGTCGCCGCAGGCCAGCGCCACCGCCGTGTTCCACGACCAGACCGCCGCAGGGAAGTTGAACGCGGAGATCACCCCGACCACGCCCAGCGGATGCCAGGTCTCGGCGAGACGGTGGCCGGGGCGCTCGGAGGCGATGGTGCGGCCGTAGAGCTGGCGCGAGAGGCCGACCGCGAAGTCACAGATGTCGATCATCTCCTGGACCTCGCCCAGCGCCTCCGAACGGATCTTCCCCGCCTCGATGGTGATCAGGTCGGCCAGATCGCTCTTGTTCTCGCGCAGCAACTCGCCCAGGCGGTGCACGAGTTCGCCCCGGCGCGGCGCCGGGGTGGCACGCCAGCCGAGGAACGCCTCGCGAGCGGCGGCGACCGCGTCATCGGCGTCGGCGGGGGACGCCGCGGCCAGGCCGAACAGATCCTCGCCGGTGAGGGGCGTACGCGCCCGGAAGTCGCTGCCCTCCGGGACCGTCACGCCGACCTGCCGCAGGCTCGCGAGGGCGCGGGCGCGCAGGTCGTCGGTGCTGGGCAGGGCGGTGGTGGTGCCGGTCATGGTGCTCCCTGGGTGAGGTGTATGGGGGCGTGGGGATGGAGGGAGGGTCAGTGGTGCGTGCTGCCCGGGTGCCGGTCCACGTCCAGGCCGAGCTCACGGCCGACCTGGGCGATGGAGAGACTCTGCTGGTCCCCGTACAGGACGAACGGATCGAGAACTTCGCGCTCGATGGCCCCGGAGAGCCAGTCGCTGTCGTACGCGGCACCTTCCTGCTCGGTGTCGCGGGAGCCTTCGCCGCTGAGATTGGACTGGAAGATGCCGGCCGCTGAGCGCGGCAGGAAGTCCTCGTAGACGACGGGCTCGGCCCGCACCCAGCCACGGCGCTCCAACTCGGCGATGGTGGTGGGCGGTTGGGTGCCGTTGCGCGGGCGGTCTGGGACGGTGCGGTAGGTGAAGTAGGCCAGCTCCCGCGCGGCGAGTTCGCGCTCGGTGGCGGGGACGTGCGCGGCCCACAGCGTGCGGGCCAGTGCGGTCCGGTCGGCCGCGGGGCGCCGGGCGGCCTCTTCGTCGACGAGGGTGAGCAGCCGGTCGTAGAGCGCACGGCCCGCGGGGGTGAGGGCGACACCGCGGGCCTCGACCTCGCCGAACCGCACCCGCAGCGCGCCGCGGGTCACGCTGCCGTCGGCAAGGCGCAGGGCGCGAGGTTCGGCGAGGGCCCGGAACGACGTCTGGCGAAGGAGCAGGTCGGGGCCCTTCCAGCCGGGCGGGCCTTGGATGGTGTCGATCATCTCGATGCCGCGGTCGGCCATCCGCCGGTACAGCTCGTCGATGTCCAGGACGCGCGGGGTGAGGTGGTTGATGTGGGTGGAGCGGACACCGCCGATGTCCGCCGCCACCGCGGAGACCCGCCCGAGCTCTTCGTACCAGGCCTTGTCGATCGGCTCCGAGGACAACTCGAAGGCCTGGACGGCGAGATGGAGGAACTGCTCGGCTTCCGCCTCGGACAGCTCACGCCGCTCCTCGGCCCGGTCGGCCAGCGCGAGCAGCTCCGGTGGGAACAGCTCGCGCCCGGCCAGGAACGTCTCCAGCCGGGCGCGCAGGTCGGCGTCGAAGAAGCGCGGATCCGCGGGCGTGAGCAGCGAGGTGAAGACCCGGAAGGGATTGCGCGCCAACTCCTCGGCGCCCACCGGCCGAAACGCCGTCGAGACGACCGGCACCGCGCTCGCGGCCGCCTCCCGGAGATCGTAGAAGCCGACGGGCCGCATGCCGAGGGCGCCGAAGATCCGCGCGACGTGCCGCAGTTCGGTGGGGGTGCCCACGCGGATGGCGCCGTGCCGTTCCGCGGTGACGCGGCTGATGGATCCGAGCCGTTCGGCGTCGGCGCCCCGAGCGCGCAGAGTGTCCTCGTTGACCTCGCGCGAGACGTCCACGAGGGTTTTGTAGGCGGGGACTTCACGCCCGTACATCTCCGAGAGCCGTGCGGCGAAGGCGGCCCGCAGCTGCCACTGGCTGATCATGGAAGGTCTGCCTTTCGGACGACGTGTGCCTGGGCTTTCATACGACGTGTGCCTCGGGACGGACCGCGTCCCCGGCCCCGCCCCGGAAGCGATCGGCGCTCATCGGCGCGACGTCGACGCACGGCTCGCGCTCCAGGTGCAGGTCGCGCACGATCTCGCCGACGGCCGGGGCCTGGAGGAAGCCGTGCCCCGAGAATCCGGTGGCGTACAGGAAGTTGGGCAGCTCGCCGGAGCGCCCGATCAGCGCGTTGTGGTCGGGCGTGACCTCGTAGAGGCCGGCCCACCCGCCGGTGACCGCCATCGCGGCCAGGGCGGGGGCGCGATGGCGTACGACGTCCCGGAACAGGTCCAGCCACTCTGGGGTCCACGTGGTGTCGAAGCCGTCGGCCTGGCGGGGGTCGGCGAGGCCGAACAGCAGCCCGTCGTCGCTGTTGTGGAAGTACGCCGATGAGGTGAAGTCGATGGTGAAAGGGATCCGTGGGGCCGACGGCGAAAGCCTCTCGGTGAAGGCGAGTTGGCGGCGCACCGGCCGCACCGGAAGGTCCACGCCGACCATGGCGGCGATCCGGCCGGACCAGGCGCCCGCCGTGCAGATCACCGTGGAGCAGGCGACGGTGCCGCGGTCCGTGTGCACGGCGTCGACGCGGTCGCCGGTGGTGCCCATGCCGGTGACACGGGTGTGCGTGGCGAAGCGGACGCCCGCCCTGCTCGCCGCGTCGGCGTACCCGTGCACGACCAGGCCGGGCCGGGCGTGCCCGTCGGCGGGGGAGTGCACGGCGGCCACGAGGCCTTCGGTGCTCAGATACGGACACAGGCGCCGGGCCTCGTCGGGGTCGACCATGCGGCTCGGCACGCCCAAGCCGTTCTGCAGCCGCACGCTCTCGGCGAACCGCGCGGCCTGCCGCTCGCCGGTGAGCAGGAAGAGATAGCCCACGGTGTCCAGCCGGATGTCCGCGCCGGGCCGGTGCGCGAAGTCCTGGAAGGCGCGGAGACTGCGCAGGCCGAGCTCGATGTTGAGCGGGTCGGAGAACTGGGCGCGCACGCCGCCGATGGGCTTTCCCGAGCTGCCGCAGGCGAGCTCGCCGCGTTCGACGACGACGATGTCGCGCACCCCCGCCTCGGCGAGGTGGAAGGCGATGGACGCACCCATCACACCCCCGCCGACGATCACGACATCGGCGGTCGGCGGCAGGTCGTGGAAGGCGGGGCCGGTGGTGGGACGCGAGCCGGGAGACGGATGCGAGCCGGTGGCCGGACGCGGTGAGGAGGACAAGAGGCCGATCCCTTCCAGAGGCCGGCGCCCCGGACCGAGGGGCCTGAAGAGGCGTCAGTTCACGGGTGCGGCACGGACCGTCAGTAAGTCGCGGGACTCTGATCAGCTAGCTGCCCGTCATCGTGACGCAACCCGACCGTTGACGTCCATGAACAGTTTCTGCTCCTGATCTTTGACGGTCTCTATACGGTCGACGCATGGACTGGACGAGTTCGCAGCTGCGGTCCCTGGTCGAGCTGACCCGGCGCGGCACCATCACCGCTGTGGCACAGGCCCTGGGCTACACCCCGGGCGGCGTCTCGCAGCAGATCGCCGCGCTGGAGAAGGCCGCGGGGACCCCGCTGCTGCGCCGGGCGGGCCGCCGGGTGGAGCTCACCGAGGCCGGGGCGACGCTGGCCCGGCACGCCGAGCGGATCCTGGCCACGGAGGCCGAGGCCGTCGAGGAGCTGGAGCGCGGCTGCGGGGAGGTCTCCGGGACCCTGGTGGTCGGCCTGTTCGCCACGGCCGCCGCCGAGATCCTGCCGCCCGCCCTGCGTCAGATGTCCGCGGCCCACGGTGAACTGGCAGTGCACAGCCGTGACATGGACGTGGACGAGGTGTACGACGCCGTCGCATCGGGAGGCGTGGACCTGGCGCTCGGTCTCGACTACCCGGACGTGCCGATCCCGCGCGACGCGTCGCTGCGGGTGACCCGCTTCTGCCGGGAGCGCTTCGCCCTCGCGGTGCCGACCGGCTGGATGGACGGCCGCGACCGGGCCGCCCTCGCCGACACCCGTGACCTGCCGTGGATCCTGCCGTCCGCCGACAGCTACTACGGCCGCGCGGTGCGCACCGCCTGCCGCCGCGCGGGGATCGAACCGGACGTGCGGCACGAAGTCACCGACACGGCGGCGACCCTGGCCCTGGTGGAAGCGGGCATCGGTGTGAGCACGGTGACCGAGCTGATGCTCGGCCTTCGCGCCTCGCGCTTCGACGTGGTGCGGCTGCGCGAGCGGATCGAGCGGCACGTCGTCGTGGTGTGCCGCGCCTGCGCCGAACGCCGTCCGGCGGTCGCGGCCCTGGTCGAGGTCTTGCGGACGGTGGCCGACCAGCGCCGCGACCCACGCGCCTGAGCCCGCACACCGCGGGCCGGGACATCACCCCTGGCGCAGGGCCAGGACCAGGTCGCGCGGCAGACCGTGGGTGTCGTGGAGATAGTGCAGGTCCTCCTCGTCCAGCGGCCCCTGGAACCGGGGCCGGGCCAGCACCTGCCGGCCCCGCTCCAGGAGCTTCCTGAACCGCCGCTCCTCCTCGATCAGCACCCGGCGCACATCATCGGGATCCACGTCCTGGCGGAAGTGGTCCAGCGTGTGCTCGGCCAACTCGTTCGGCAGATCGACGAGTTCACGCGAAGGGTCACCCCGCCACAGGACGGTGAGCATCCGGCGCACGAGTCGGCGCAGCACATAGCCGCGGCCGGTGTTGGCCGGGCGCACCCCGTCGCCGATCACCACCATGGCCGACCGCAGATGGTCGCAGACGAGCCGCAGGGACGGCTCGTCCATCCGCCACAGGGTCGGTACGAGTCGGCGCCAGGGGTCGAAGAGGTCGCCTTCGAACACCGACGTACGTCCCTGAAGCAGCGAGGCCAGCCGCTCAAGGCCGAGCCCGGTGTCGATGTTGCGCTGGGGGAGCGGTACGAGCGACCCGTCGGTGAGCCGGCGGTGGCGCATCATGACGTGGTTCCACACCTCCACCCAGCGGTCGTCGCCGGTCGGCGTCGATTCCGGCGGGCTGTCGCCCATCCACAGAAAGATCTCCGAGTCGGGGCCGCAGGGACCGGTGGGCCCGTTCGACCACCAGTTGTCCTCGACGGTGAGCTCCACCGGCACACCGCGTTCCTGCCACAGCTCGAGCGAGTCGGTGTCGGGCCCCACCTGGTCGTCACCGCCGAACACGGTGGCGTGCAGCAGCCGCGGGTCGATGCCGAACCCGTCGGTGAGCAGCCGGTAACCCCAGTCGAGACTGCGCGGGCCTTCGTAGTCGCCGAGCGACCAGGTGCCGAGCATCTCGAAGACGGTCAGATGGGTGGAGTCGCCGACCTCCTCCAGATCCGTGGTGCGCAGACAGCGCTGCACATTGACGAGCCGTTTGCCCAGGGGATGAGGCTGCCCCTCCAGGTACGGGGTGAGCGGATGCATGCCCGAGGTGGTGAACAGCACCGGGTCCCCGGGCGGCGGCAGCAGGGTCGAGCCTGTGATGCGGCGGTGTCCGCGCTCCTCGTAGTACTCGACGAACGTGCGGCTGACGTCCTCGGTGGTCAGCTTCCGGGTGGGCGTCTTCTCGGTGTACATGGGTGGCTCCTTCGCGTACGTAGCGGGAGGCACCGGACAGCGGGTCCGTACACCGGGACCGGGCGGGGGAGCCACGGAAAAACCACCGGGGACCGTGTCCGGTCGCCGGTGGAAAGGGGGAATACGTCAGGCGGCGGCAACCGGCGAGCTGGTCGCTCGCGCGGTCGCGGTGGAGTGTGAGCCGGTGACGTTCATAGGGCCGAGGGTAACGCGCGCAGATCCGGGGAGCACATGATTTTCCGCCGTGCGGTTTCCGGTCCCCGCACGGTCCGCCACGGCCACCCCTGTCGCTTCACCTGTTCAGTGGTTGTGCCGCTGCGGTGGGCCCGGCGTGTTCCGGTCGTACTCCACGGCCCAGGCCATACCGCCCGTGAGCACCTCGGCAGCGGGCCATCGCCTGCTGAGGATTTCGGTGAGCAGCGGGTCCGGGCTGGACTTGATGTGGGGCGTGCGGCGTTTGCCGTACGTCGGCACGTCGACGCCCGCGAGTAGCGGCAGGCGCAGGAGTCGACTGCCCCATGGATCGAGCTCACTCGCCAGACGGCCCTCGAACTGCATCTGGTCGAAGGGCAGCTTGCCGGACCCCACGGCCATGAAGTGCCTGAAGACCTCCGGGTCCAGCGAGACCCACACACCGATGGTGGTCGTTCGCCCGTCGACAAGGCCGATCGGCAACAGCGCGCGGGCAAAGCCGCCGATGTTGTCGGTGATCACGACCGCGTCCGAAGCGAACCGGACGTGACGGCGGTAGTCCTCGCCGTCCATCTCCAGGACGGGCTGCGGAAGCTCCAGGTCGAATCGCGGGTCCGAGACGTCCAACTCGCCGCTGCAGCAGGCGCACGGCGGCGGACTCATGTCGGCCGATCCGCTCCTCTTCGTCCTGCGCCATATCCCCATGAGGGCACAGTCAAGCAGGTGCCCTCCACACAGGTCGATGTGGAGCTGGACCCCTCAGGGGCGGCGCCCCCACGCGGAGATCAGCGGGGACGTGGTGAGGTCGAGGCGGCCCGCGGTGACGTTCGCGAGGTGCCGGTCGATCTCCTCGTCGGTCGCGAGCCCCGCCCCGACCAGCCGGTCGCGCACCTGGCGGACCGTCGCCGCCTCAAGGACGTCGCAGGCCGGTGACGTGACGGGGAAGTAGGCATCGGCGGCCACATCGGTCAGCCCCGCCTCCCGCAGTAGCCGGGGGACCTTGCGTCCGTACGCCAGGTCGGCACCACGAGCCGCCAGCAGCGAGCGGAAACCGGTCCGCAGCCTGTTGGCCAGGGCCTGCTCGGGCCCGTACTCGTCCAGGCAGATCAGCGGCTGCGATGCGGGATCGGCGTCTTCCACCAGCAGCCACCCGCCCGGCCGCAGCGCGGCGACCATCGCGCGCAGGGCCCGCTCCCTGTCGGTCACGTGCACCAGCACCAACCGGGCGTGGACGAAGTCGAAGCCGCTCACCGGCGGCTCGTCCCGGCCCACGTCGTGCCGCAGCACCTCGATGACTCCTCCCGCCGCTCGGGAGGCCCAGGAGGTGTCGATGTCGGTGGCCAGTACGCGCCCGGCCGGCCCGACCCTGTCGGCCAGCCACGTCACCACCGAGGGGCCGCCCGCACCGACCTCCCAGCACTGCCATCCCGAGGTGATGCCCAGGGCCTCGATGTGCCGGAACGTGGTGGGGTCGAAGAGCTCGCCGAGCGCGTCGAAACGGGTGCCCGCCTCGGACTGCGCGTTGTCGAGGAGGTAGCCGCCGTTGTCGTGGGGGTCCGGTGCGGAGCGCGTCATGAGGTGATTGTCCTCCTCCTGTACGGCCCTTTGGAGCCGCACACCCGTCACTCCTCCACGTCACCTAGTGACATACTGGCGCTTGAAGACACCAACCGAGGACGGGTGACAAGACACCATGGCGACGGAGGCGACGGAGAAGCGCAGTGGGGGAGGGATGAGCGAGCAGCGGCGTGCGCGGCTGCGGCTCGAGATCTCCCGGGAGGCGGCGCGCCTGTTCTGGGAGCAGGGGGTCGCGGCCACGAGCGGCGATCAGATCGCGGAGGCCGTGGGCCTGTCCACGCGTACGATCTGGCGGCACTTCCGCAGCAAGGAGAGCTGCGCCGAGCCGATCGTGATGCGCGGCGTCGTCACCCTGCTGAGCGTGTTGCGCAGCTGGCCCCCGCAGAGCTCCCTCGAGGACCACCTGGCCACCGCGTTGGCCGGGCTCGGCGACAAGGCGCCCGTCGATCTCGCCGACGAGATGCTCGCGATGAAGATGATCCGGCTCGCCGACACCGAGCCGCCGCTGCGCACGGCGTGGCTGATGGCCTGTGACCGGACCGAACAGGAAATGTGCGTGATCATCGGTGGCCGCCTCGGGCGGCCGGTCGATGATCTGGAGGTGCGGATGCATGCCGCGGCAGCCGCCGGGGTTGTGCGGGTCCTCGACGAGCACATCGGAGCCGCCATCCTCGCCGACGCCGATCTCACGGAGTTCGCGGACCTGCGGGCCGTCTCGCGGCGCTACGCCCACGCGATCCGCACGGCGACCGGCGGAGTCGTCGGCGACCCCGTCGCCTGAGACGTCCGGCCCCGAGCCGAGCGGTGCCCGAGCCGGGCCGAGGCGAACCGAACCGACGACGCGGCGGCCTCAGCTCTGCAAGGAGGTGTGCATGTGGCGAAACCGGTCGAGGGAACGGCGGCGCATCCACAGTGCCCAGAGGCAGAGCCCGATCAAGCCGCCGGCGGAGACCAGTGGAATGGCCAAGGAGCCGGTGGTCGCGCCGAGGACGAGCATGCCGACGGCGAGCAGGAGCATGGAGCCCAGCCAGAAGGGCAGCCACCGGCGTCCGCGCTCGATCTGCCCCAACTGCTGGGCGACGAGCCGCCGCATGGTCGCCCTCTCCGCGGGCTCCCTCGGCACCTCACGGTGACGGATCTTGCGGTTGAGCTCGACGATCCCGCGCGCGTCGGTGCCGGCCGCGCGGCTGGCCCTGCGCCGCTGCACGGCCACGAACGTGATGATGGCGGCGGTGTAGAGCACGCCCTGAATCACCCACACGACCGGATGCTCGTTCCGGCGGAACAGCGCGGCGAAACCGACACCCAGTGGGAAGAGCAGGATGGCCTGTGCGGTCAGACTTCGGTCGAACCAGCGCTTGAAGGCGCGCACGGCACGTACCTCCTCGGAATCGACGAATACCGCAGTCGCCCCTCCGAGTACCCCGCAACAGCCGCGCCATGAACGCTACTTGGCATGCCCGCACCGCACGCCCGTGAACTGACGACGTGATCCACAGCGACACAACTGCGCCTACCGCGAAGCTCGGGCCGGGGGTATCGCGCGGACGGTACCCCCGGCGACATGAGCGGGCGTCAGTCCTGGTGGACGACGTTCGTGCCCGGACCACCGGAGAGGGTGTCCTGGCCGGCGCCGCCGTACAGCTTGTCGTCGCCGCTGTTTCCGTAGATCGTGTCGTTGCCGCTGTCGCCGTACAGGGTGTCGTTGCCCTTGCCGCCGTAGAGGTAGTCGTCGCCGGCCCCGCCGCGGATCGTGTCGTTGCCGTCGCCGCCGGACAGGCTCTGCCTCTCCGCGCCGCCCTGGATCACGTCGTTGCCCGCGCCGCCGTCGACTGCGCTCTCGGCGCCGTTCGAGTAGATCGTGTCGTTGTTGTTGCCGCCCTGCGCGATGCTGCCCTCGCCGGCGTGGATGGTGTCGTTGCCGTCGCCTCCGAGCGCCACCCCGGCCACACCCACCGAGAGGCTGTCGTCGCCCTCTCCTCCGCTGACGGAGTTGCCGTCGACGTCCCCGGTGTGGGTCCAGGTGTCCTTGCCGAGACCCAGGTCGGCCGAGGCGAAGTAGTACGCCTGGTCGGTGGTGTTGTCGTAGGCGACGGTGTCGTCGCCGTCGCCGAGGGCCAACTTCAGCGTCGCGTACGGGTCCTGGGTCTCCAGAGTGGCGACCGCGCAGGAGACCTTGGTGCGGTCAGCGCTGTCGGGGTAGGAGCAGCCGTCTCCCGCACGGACCGGAACGGCATCGTCGATCACGTAGGTGATCTTCTCGGTTCCGGCGGACTTCGACGCGGTGACGGTCACCTTGTTGGTCTGGCCGGAGGCTGCCGTGTAGAGAATCCCGTGATCGCTCTCACTGAACGCGGCACTCGCCTCCGGCACCGCGGCAGCGGCGGCCCCCGCCAGAAGGAACGGACCGGCCAGCCCGGCGCCGAGAGCCAGCGTCACCGCCGAAGCGGTTCGGAGGACCCGGCGGCTGATGAGGTGAGAGGGCTGAGAGGGCATTGCATTACCTCCGTGCGATGTATGTGGTCCTTGCAATTACGTGTGACCGCCGGAGTTTGCCGTTGGTTGTAATCATCCTTTTGAGAAAGGCGTCGGCGAATTAGTGAAGCGTCGGGGCCAAGTGCCCGCTGACCAGCGGCGTTTGACGGCGCATCCGCGGCCCGCCAATTCCCTTTAAGGCGCGGTTGGGCTGAAATTCATGAGGGTGAATCAGCAGGAAGAGGAGTTGAGTTGGGCATGGGTGGCACCGACAGCACTCGGAGCATCGCTGGAGCCGCCGATGACGATGCCGCCGACGACGTCGGGATGTGGGTGACCGCCGACGGTCACATCCGCCAAGAGCTGTTGGCCAACGGCCGCTACGACGAGGCACGCGGCGACCGGCGCAGCGCGTACACCGGCCGGTACACGGTGACCGGCAGTCACCTGGACTACGTCGACGACGCCGGGTTCACCGCGACCGGCGACATCCGGGACGGCGTGCTCCACCAGAAGCACCTCGTGCTGTACCGGGAAGGGGCGTCGCTGTGACGCGGGCCGCCCACCCCTGGTGGCTCGGCATGAAGGCGGCCATGCCGCTCCTGCGCGCCACCGGCAGGACCGCCGCGGTCGAGTACGCGCGGCAGGGCGTGTGCGTCAACTCGCAGCACCCAGGGGCGATCGCCACGCCGATGATCCAGGAAGTCCTGGACGAGCAGGGTGATTCGCAGCCGGACATCCGGCGTACCCCGATGCGCCGGGCCGGTCGCGCCGACGAGATCGCACCGGCCGTCCTCTTCCCCGCCCGCGACGACTCCTCGTCCGTCACCGGCTCTGAACTCGTCGTCGACGGAAGGCTCACCGCGTACTGAGCAGCCGATCGCCTACTGCGGCTTGGTCGCGATCTGGATCAGGTTGCCGCAGGTGTCGTCGAAGACGGCGGTGGAGATGGTGCCCATGTCCAGGGGCTCCTGGGTGAAGTGGACGCCGAGGTCGCGCAGGCGCTCGTACTCCGCCTGCACGTCGTCGACGGCGAACTGGGCGAGAGGGATGCCGTCCTTGGCGAGCATGTCGCGGTAGGGCTTGACGGCCGGGTGGCCGGCGGGCTCGAGGAGGAGCTCCGTGCCGCCGAGCTCGTCGGGCGAGACGACGGTCAGCCACCGGTCCGTCCCGGCGATCGGGACGTCGTGCTTCGTCACGAAGCCGAGGATCTCGGTGTAGAAGGCCAGGGCCTTGACCTGGTCGTCGACGAAGACGCTGGTCAGATGGATCTTCATGGGGTGCTCTCCTCCGGTGGGGGTGTGCCGGGCACGGGCCATCGCTCGACGATCTGCCGCAGCGGGGCCGTGTTCAGGTCGTGGAACTTGTAGCGGCCCTCCCGCCTGGTCTCGACGAGCCCGGCGGCCTCCAGTACGGCCAGATGCTGGGAGACCCCCTGTCGGGAGATGCCGAGCTGATGCCGCATGCTCAGCCGCGAGCAGATCTCGAACAGTGTCTGCCCGGACTTCTCCGTGAGCTCGTCGAGGATGATGCGGCGGGTGGAATCGGCCAGGGCTTTGAAGAGTTCGTCGGCCACGGCCCCATGATAGGCAAACGTTCACTTGCCTATCAAGTCGAGCGTCGCCTTCCGCTTCTCCCGTGGTGGGAGTGGCGGCCGTACCTCAGTCCAGGTCGGACATGTCCAGTACGAAGCGGTAGCGCACGTCGTTGCGCCGCAGGCGGTCGAGGGCCTCGTTCACGCGGGATGACGGGAGCAGTTCGATGTCGGCGGTGATGCCGTGCTCGGCGCAGAAGGCCAGCATGGCGGCGGTCGCGGGCCTGCCGCCGCTCCCCGCGGAGCTCAGTCGCTTGCGGCCGATGAGCAGGTCGGTGGTCTCCAGGGTGATGGGTCCGAGGTGCCCGAGGTGGCTGAGTGTTCCGTCCATCGCGACCAGGCGCAGGTAGGGCCCCAGGTCGTGCGGGACGGCGATGGTGTCGATGACGACGTCGAACCGGTCGCGGGCGGCGGCCATGTGGTCCTCGTCGGTGGAGACGATCACATCGTGCGCGCCGAGGCGGCGCGCGTCGTCGGCCTTGTCCGGTGAGCGGCTGATGACCGAGGTCTCGGCGCCCAGCGCCACGGCGATCTTGACGGCGAGGTGGCCGAGTCCGCCGAGGCCCGCCACGGCGACGCGGGTACCCGGCCCCACACCGAGGGCGTGCAGCGGTTCCCAGACGGTGATCCCGGCGCAGAGCAGGGGAGCGGCGGCGGCCGGGTCGAGGCCAGGGGGAAGGTGGTAGGCGAACTCCGATCGGACGACGTACTCGCGGGAGTAGCCGCCCTGGGTGGTCGAGCCGTCGTGGCGGTCGGCCCCGCCGTAGGTCAGCGTCGGGAACGCGTGGCAGAAGTTCTCCTGACCGGCCCGGCACATGGCGCAGGTGCCGCACGAATCGACGATGTTGCCCACCGCCACCGCGTCGCCCACGGCGAAGCCCGTGCCCTCGGAGGCCTCGGAGCGCCCGGGGACCTCGGAGCCCGTCTCGGTCACCACGCCCGTGAACTCGTGCCCCGGCACCAGAGGCTCGCCCGCCTCGCCGTCCTCGCGGGATTCACGCGCTTGGACGGCGTGCAGATCGGTGTGGCAGACCCCGCAGTAGTCCACCCGGATCGCGAGGTCGTCGGGCCGCAGGTCGCGACGCTTCAGCGGAGCCCGGCGCAGCGCCGTCGCCGCGCCGTCGGCCTGCCAGCTCACGGTGGTCCTCATGGGATATCTCCTTAGACAGACTGTTCGGTCTATTTGGAGAGTAGGCGCCTGCGGCTCGCCAGGCAAACCAACTGTTCTGTTTGGTAGCCTGACCGGCATGGCCGACCAGCCCTTGACCACCCGCGGAGCAGCGACCTACCAGCGCATCCTCGACGTGGCGACCCAGGAATTCGCCGAACACGGGATCGCGGGAGCGCGCATCGAGCGGATCGTGGCCGCCGCGCGCACCAACAAGGCGCAGCTCTACGCCTACTTCGGGAACAAGGAAGGGCTCTTCGACGCCATCTTCTTCGGCTCGCTCGAGCGGATCGTGAACGTCGTACCGATCGACGCCACGGACCTCGCGGACTGGGCGGTGCGTCTCTACGACGAATACCTGCGGCGTCCCGATCTCATCCGGCTCGCCACCTGGGCGCGTCTTGAGCGACGCCCCACGGGCCACCTGGTCGACGACCCCGACCGCCTCGACGACCGCAAGCTGCGCGCCATCGCCGAGGCACAGGCCGCCGGTCTCGTGCGCGCGGGTGACCCGTTCGACGTGATGGCCATGGTCATCGCCATGTCCATGGCGTGGTCACCGGTCAGCAACGTCTACGCGGCGACCGCCCAAGAGCCGCCCCAAGTGCACGAGCGGCGCCGGGCCCTGCTCCTTGAGAGCGTCCGCCGCGCCTTGGCGAGCGACTAGGGCTCGGATGGCCACGCGGCCATCCGGTCATGCGCCACGTGGCCATGTGGGTGTCTGCCGTAGGGCTGTTGTCGGTTGTCGATTGTCGGGGGCTGTCGGACCGCTGTCGGTGGCCTGTCGGCGGGGCCTGACACCTTCCGGGAACGGCCGCCGGACATCACTGGGCGGCCCTGATCCGAAGGAGCCACCATGCCCACCCCCGTCACGATCATCGGCGCCGGACTCGGCGGCCTCACGCTGGCCCGCGTCCTGCACGTCCACGGAATCCCGGTCACGGTCTACGAGGCCGAGTCCTCCCCGACGGCACGCACCCAGGGCGGGATGCTCGACATCCACGGCTACAACGGGCAACTCGCGCTCGAAGCGGCCGACTTGATGGACGAGTTCCGCGGCATCATCCTGGAGGGCCGCCAGGCCATGCGGGTCTTCGACCCGGACGGCACCCTCCTGCACGAGATGGCCGACGACGGCACGGGCGCACGCCCCGAGGTGCAGCGAGGCGAGCTGCGACAGATTCTGCTCGACTCGCTCCCCGCCGGTACCGTCCGGTGGGGGCACAAGGTCAGCGGCACCCGCACCCTCGGCGGTGGCCGCCACGAGGTGACGTTCGCCGACGGCGCCACCGTCGTCACCAACCTGCTGGTCGGCGCCGACGGCGCGTGGTCACGGGTCCGGCCGCTGCTCTCCGCCGCCACACCCGCGTACGTCGGCCAGTCGGTCGTCGACACCTACCTGTTCGACGCCGACAACCGGCACCCGGTCGCCGCGAAAGCGGTGGGCGACGGGGCCCTGATCGCACCCACTCCGGGCAAGGAGATCTTCGCTCACCGCGAGAAGGGCGACACACTGCACGCCTACATCGGGCTGTTCGAGCCGCTGGACTGGTTCGACGCCATCGACTTCGCCGATGCCGCCGCGGCCACCGCGAGGATCGCGCAGGAATTCGACGGCTGGGCGCCGGAGCTCACCGCGCTGATCACCGACACCGACGTCCCGCCGGTCCTGCGCCCCCTCTACGCTCTGCCGGCCGAGCACCGCTGGGACCGGACCCCGGGAGTGACGCTGCTCGGCGATGCCGCCCACCTCACGGCCCCGAACGGCGAAGGCGCCAACCTGGCCATGTACGACGGCGCCGAACTCGGTAAGGCCATCGCCGCGCACCCCGACGGCATCGAGCCCGCGCTCGCCGCGTACGAACAGGCCATGTTCGCCCGCGGCGGTGAGCCCGTCACCTTCGAAGGAGTCGAGCTCCACGGGATGGACTCCGAGGACAACACGGCGCAGGCCATGCTCAAGATGCTCAGCGAGCTTGGCCGACAGGCGACTTGAGCCGTGACGGGGGTGCTGCCGTTGTCAGGGGATCCGGACCAGGTGCACCGCCGTGCTCGCCCAGTCGCCGGACGGCAGCTCGGGCAGCAGGCCGTAGTCGCTCAGCACCGCCGCGGAATGCACCGCACCCGTGCGGGTGTCACGGTAACGGGCGCGGGGATCGAGGCCGGTGAGGCGCAGCGGCGGCCGTGGGGAGCCGTGCCGGGGAGCCCGCTGCCACACGAGGAGCAGGGCCTCGCCGCCATCCGTCGCCGTGTACTGCACCGCTGCCGGACCGTCGTCGACCGGCCCGCGCGGCCGGTGCAGGGTCCCGTGCTGCACGAGGTGGCGCACGCGCTTGTACTCGGCCACCAAGGCCGCTCCCTCGGCCAGTTCCTCCTCGGTCCAGCGGGTCAGGTCGCCGCCGAGACCGAGGACCCCGGCCATGGCGACATGGAAGCGGTAGCGCAGCGGCATCGACCGGCCGGTGAGGGGGTTGGGCACGTCGGTCACCCAGGCGGCCATGGTCCGGGCCGGATAGATCTGGCCGTAGCCGTGCTGGATGAACACGCGGTCCGCCGCGTCGGTGTTGTCCGAGGCCCACGCCTGGTCGGTGCGGGAAAGGATGCCCAGATCGACCCGGCCGCCACCGCCGCCGCACGCCTCGATCCGCAGGCCGGGGTGGTCGGCGCGGAGCCGGTCGACGACGTCGTAGAGGTTGTGCACGTACGCCGTCCACACGCTCTCCGTACCGTCGCCGTCACCCTCACCGTCGGCCCGGTCCGGCCAGCCCGCCTCGCTGAACGCGCGGTTCATGTCCCACTTGAGGAAGTCGATGCCGTGGTCGCCCACCAGGCGGGTCAGCCAGCCGTACGCCCAGTCCGCGACGTCACGGCGCGCGAAGTTGAGCACCAGCTGGCTGCGCAGCTCGGTGCGGGTGCGGTGCGGGAAGTGCAGCACCCAGTCCGGGTGCCGGCGGTAGAGGTCGCTGTCCGGATTGACGCTCTCGGGCTCCACCCACAGCCCGAACCCCATCCCGAGCCGGTGCACCTCGCCCACCAGCGGCGCGAGCCCCTTGGGGAAGCGGTCCGCTGACGGCGTCCAGTCGCCCAGCCCGGCGCCCTCGCCGCGGCGTGCGCCGAACCAGCCGTCGTCCATGACGTAGAGCTCCGCGCCGAGCGCAGCCGCGCGGGCCGCCAGGTCCATTTGACCGGCCTCGTCGACGTCGAAGCCGGTGGCCTCCCACGAGTTGTAGAGGACCGGCCGTATCTCCTCGGGGTGGGGCAGGACGTGGGCGAGGACGTACGCGTGCCAGGCGCGGCTCGTCGCGCCGAAACCGCCGTCCGCGTAGAGACCCGCGTGCCGTGGCGTGGTGAACTCCGCACCAGGGGCCAGGGGTTGAGCCATGCCGTCGTGCCCGGCGCCGCCGGTGAAGCCCGCCCGGCCGTCGGGGGTGCGCTGCACGGTCACGCGCCAGCTGCCGCTCCAGGCCAGGGCCCCGCTCCACACCTGGCCGTGGTCCTCGGTCGCGTCGCCCGCGTCCAGCATCACCCAGGGGTTGGCGTGATGGCTGGTGATGCCCCTGCGGCTGGTGAGCACCGTCTCGCCGAACGGGACGCGGTCCCGGTGCAGTTGGGTCTCCGCGGACCACTGGCCCGTGACATGACTGAGCCGGTAGTCGTCCCGCGCCGGAAGCGTCCACGCGGCGGAGTCGGCGCGCAGCAGCGTCACGGCCTCCTCGCCGGTGTTGCGCAGCACGGACCAGCGCTCGATGACGTCGCTGTCGTCGTGGACGCGGTAGTGGAGGGTGATCCCCAGGGGGTAGTGCCGGTCGCGGAACTCCAGGGCCAGTTCGGCCGATCCGGGCGCCGGTTCGTGGACGCGGTGGCCCGACGCCTCCCATTCGAAGGCGCGGGTGCCGTCGGCAAAGCGGACCTGGAGCGATGGGGTCCCGTACCGTGCCCCGCCGTCGACGGGCAGTTCCTCGCCGACCGGGGAACGCCCCTCGAAACTGCTGGCGGGCGGGGCCGGGGGAGTGACGAGCTCCTGCGCCTCCTCCAGGGTCAGCCGTGGTCCCCACGCGAGGTGGCAGGGCGCTGCGGACTCGTCGATCCGGAGCGCGTACGACGTGCGCGGAGTGCAGAGCAGCCAGACCCCGGTCTCAGGGGCGAAGGAGATCACAGGCATGGATCCTCACGTTCAGAGAGCGCCTTGAGAACATGCGGCAGCCAACACTCCCTTCGATCAGCTGTCAACACCTCCCGAAGAACACACATTTGAAAGCTCCAACTGCTCTAAGGAGGCTCCTTGGAAGGCTCCTGCTTCTTTCATTGACAGAGGAAAAGAAGACCCCTACGTTTCGGCCATGCGCTCGACGACCCCTCGGATCGACGTGGTCCCGGCAGCCACACCTGCCGCTTCCCAGGTCTTCACCACTGTTCTCTCCCACGGCCCGCTCACGCGGATCGAGATCTCCCGGCGGACCGCACTCTCCTCGGCCGCGGTCACCAAAGCGGTACGTCCGCTGATGGCGGCCGGCTACCTCGTCGAAGGCGTGGACGAGGAGGCGCGGCCCTCCCTCGGGAGGCCCGCCACCCTCGTACGGGTCGACGGCGGCCGGGCCCTGTTCATCGGCGTCAAGGTGACCGGCGACGAGATCATCGCGGTCCTGACCGACCTGTGCTGCCGCATCCGCGTCGCCCGCCACCTCCCGGTCGCCGACCGCGACCCCGGCGCCGTGCTCGCCTCGATCTCCGGACTCGTCCAGGAACTCCTCACGGAGGCCGAGGGGTTCGGCGTGGAGGTGCGCGGGCTCGGGCTCGCCGTCTCCGGCGACGTGGACCGTGCCGCCGGAGTGGTGCGGTACTCGCCCTTCCTGGACTGGCGGGACGTGCCCCTTGCCGAACTCGCCTCCACCGTCACCGGACTGCCTGTCACCGTCGACAACGACGTCCGCGCGCTGACCGTCGCCGAGCAGTGGTTCGGCGCAGGGGCGGGGATCTCCGACTTCGCCCTGGTGACCGTCGGAGCAGGCATCGGCTGCGGGCTCGTCGTGCACGGCAAGGTGGTCTCCGGGGCACACGGCGTGGCCGGTGAGATCGGCCACCTGCCCATCGACCCGCTGGGCCCGCCCTGCCACTGCGGCAACACCGGCTGCGTGGAGGCGATCGCCGGGGACGCCGCCATCATCCGCCGCGTCCGCGAGGTGACCGGCGCCCCGGTCGCCGACTCCGCCGCAGCCCTGGATCTCGCGCACCGGGGTGATCCCGGCGCACGCGAGGCCTACGCGCGAGCCGGGGAGGCGATCGGCCGTGCCATCGGAGCCGTCGTCAATGTCCTCGGACCGCAGCGAGTGATCATCTCGGGCGAGGGCCTCGCGGCGTACGACCTGTTCGCCGAGCAGATCCGCGACGCGTTCACCGCGTCCGCCTTCGGCACCGCCGCGCAGTGCGACGTGATGACACGTCCGCTGCCTTTCGAGGAGTGGGCGCGCGGGGCCGCGGCCACCGCGATCCAGTCCTTCATCGGCATAGACACGTACAAGGAGTTGCGATGACGCAGCAGAGCCGCAGACCCTTCCCCAGCCGTGAGGCCCGCGAGACCCACGTGCTTCGCGACCCCAGCCGCCGCACCGTGGTCCGCGGATCCCTCGGGGTCGGCGCCGCCGCCGTTGCCGCGCCGCTGCTGAGCGCCTGCGGCGGGGGTCCTGCCGCCGATCCGAAGACGGTGACCTTCGGGTCGAACGGCGCCGATGCCACGCCCGAGAAGGCCTATGCGTCCGTCACCAATGCCTTCACCGAGGACAGCGGTCTCAAGGTCAAGACGAACACCGTCGACCACGACACGTTCCAGAAGAGCATCTCGACCTATCTCCAGGGCACCCCGGACGATGTCTTCACCTGGTTCGCGGGCTATCGCATGCAGTACTTCGCCAAAAAGAAGCTGGCCCATCCCATCGACGACGTATGGGAGAAAATAGGCTCCGGATTCAGCGACGCCGCCAAGCAGCTGTCCAAGGGTGAGGACGGGAAGTACTACTTCGTCCCGCTGTACAACTATCCGTGGGCCGTCTTCTACCGCAAGAGCGTGTTCAAGGAGAAGGGATACGAAGTCCCGCGCACCTGGAGCCAGTTCACCGCGCTCGCCAAGAAGATGAAGAAGGACGGGCTCTCCCCGATCGCTTCTGGCTACGGCGGCGGCGACAGCTGGTCCATCCTCGGGGCCTTCGACTATCTGAACCTGCGCGCCAACGGCTACGACTTCCACAGGGACCTGATGCGGGGCGAGGTCGCGTGGACCGACCGCCGCACCACCAAGACCCTGGACCTGTGGCGCGAGTTGAGCGGCTTCTACCAGCAGGGCGCGGGCGGCCGCTCCTGGCAGGACGCCGCACAGTCGCTGCTCGACAAGAAGTCGGGCATGGCCGTCATCGGACTCTTCCTCGGTCAGCAGATCACCGACGAGAAGCTGCGCGCGGACATCGACTTCTTCCCCTTCCCGGAGGTCGACCCGTCCTACGGCCAGGAGTCCGTCGAGGCCCCCACCGACGGCTTCATGCTCAGCCGCAAGCCGAAGAACCTCAAAGGCGCCACCAAGATGCTCCAATACCTCGGCGGCGCCGAGGCCGAGAACCTCTACATGGGTGTCGACCCGAGCAACGTGGCCGTCAACTCCCGTGCGGACACCGGCAAGTACAACGCCTTGCAGAAGAAGTCCGCCGACCTCATCGCGTCGGCCAAGCACATCACCCAG
The DNA here is from genome assembly GCF_042667685.1 of Streptomyces sp. NPDC057302. Lineage (NCBI taxonomy): Bacteria > Bacillati > Actinomycetota > Actinomycetes > Kitasatosporales > Streptomycetaceae > Streptomyces > Streptomyces sp. NPDC057302. The sequence continues at coordinate 129,239 of NZ_JBHUZJ010000012.1, forward strand.
TTCGCTGACCGCGACAGCGACCCGGGCTTCATCTCCACCGTCGTCCTGCCCGGATTCACCCAATGGCTCGGTCACCCGGACGACGGCACGGCCCTGCTGAAGAAGATCGAGTCCCAGCGTTCGCGCTTTTTCACGGCCTGATGCGGCCGTACGGCCCTACGGCCTGATCAGGACCGGGAAGGTTCACCATGCCCTCTGTGCGCTCAGCGCCCGCGTCCAAGCGTGCCCGGCTCCGGCCCCAAAAAATGCGGCCCCGGCGGCTCGGCACCGGTGACCGCGTCTTCCTCACCGTCATCGTCGGCATTCCGCTGCTCGCCCTGCTGGTCTTCGTCTGGCTTCCCGCGCTCGCCTCCGTGGGCCTGTCCTTCACCGACTGGGACGGCATCGCGCTCTCCGACATCCGCTGGACGGGGCTCGACAACTACAGGGAAATCTTCACCAACTACCCGCCGTTCTGGCCGGCCGTCCAACACAACGTCGTCTGGCTGCTGTTCACGGCGCTCCTCCCCACCCCGTTCGGCATCTTCCTCGCCTACCAGCTCGACCGGAAGATCCGCTTCACGCGGGTCTACCAGACAGCGATCTTCTTGCCGATGGTGCTCTCGCTCGCCGTCGTCGGCTTCATCTGGGAGATCATCTACAACCCCGACAACGGACTGCTGGGCGGCATCCTGAGCGGGGCGGGCTCCGGTCAGCCCATCGACTGGCTCGGAGATCCGGACCTCAACCTCTGGGCCGTGCTCGTCGCCTCCGCGTGGCGGCACACCGGCTACATCATGATCCTCTACCTGGCGGGCCTGAAGGGCTTCGACCCCGCGCTGAAGGAGGCCGCCGCCCTCGACGGCGCCAACGGACGCCAGACGTTCCTGCGGGTGGTCTTCCCCGCGCTCAAGCCGGTCAACATCATCATCCTCGTCGTGACCGTCATGGAGTCGCTGCGGGCGTTCGACATCGTCTACGTACTCGGCGGCGGCACCGGCAGCAAACCCGGCATGGAGCTCCTCTCGCTCCTGATCACCGACAACATCATCGGCGAGTCCAGCCACATCGGTTACGGCTCCGCGCTCGCGGTCGTCCTGCTCGTCGTCTCCCTGCTCGCCATCTGCGCCTTCCTCGTACAGACCTTCCGCAAGGAGGACCAGTGACCGCGACCGTCACCCCGCCGGCCGCCGGGCCACGAACCCGCCGCGTGCCCCCGTCGGGCGACGGCCCGCCGCGCCCCAAGCGGCAGACCGGCCGGCACTTCCTCCTCGGCGGGATCGCCCTCCTGTGGCTCGTCCCGCTGCTGTGGGCGGTCTACACCTCGCTGCGGCCCTACGAGGACACCGCGAAGCACGGCTATCTGTCCTGGCCGCACGGCATCAGCCTGGAGAACTTCTCCGACGCCTGGGGCCAGTCCGGGATGCCGCACTTCTTCTGGAACTCCGTCCTCATCACCGTCCCGGCGGTGCTGGGCACCCTGCTGTTCTCGGCCGCCGTCGCCTTCTTCGTGTCGCGCTTCGACTTCCGGTGGAACATCGCCCTGCTGATGTTCTTCACCGCGGGCAACCTGCTGCCCGCGCAGGTGCTCATCACCCCGCTGTACCGGCTCTACCTCCAGATCCCGCTGCCCGGGTGGATGAGCGACTCGTTCCTGCTCTACGACTCCGTCTGGGGCATCATCGCGATCCACATCGCCTACCAGTGCGGCTTCTGTACCTTCGTCCTCAGCAACTACATGAGGACGATCCCCAAGGAGATCACCGAGGCGTCCCTGGTGGACGGCGCTCCCGTGTGGCGGCAGTTCTTCCAGATCGTCCTGCCGCTGTGCCGGCCCGCGTTCGCGGCGCTCGCCACCCTCGAATCGATCTGGATCTACAACGACTTCTTCTGGTCGCTCGCCCTGATCGACACCGGCGACAAGCGGCCGATCACCTCCGCCCTCGCCAATCTCCAGGGCCAGTACTTCACCAACCCCAACCTCATCGCGGCCGGTGCGCTGCTGACCGCGATCCCCACGCTGCTCGTGTATTTCGCGCTCCAGCGCCAGTTCATCAGCGGACTGACCATCGGTTCCGGCAAGGGCTGACCCGCACAGCCGCGCGTACGTCCCGCACCCCCGACACGCTGCCCCCGACTTCAGGAGGTCCGGCCCATGCGGTCGTCCCTGTACTCCTCCCTGCTCGTCCTCGCCCTCGCCGCCGGCCTGACGACGGCCGTGCCCGCCGCAGCCACCCCCGCAGCCGAGCCGGCGCCCGCCGCGGATCCGGCCCAGAAGCCCTACATGGGCTGGACCAGCTGGAGCATGCAGTCCTCGAAGTACCCCGGGCTCAATCCCGACGGCGACTACAGCTACCTGACCGAGAAGAACGTCCTCAAGCAGACCGGCGCCATGGCGTCCAAGCTCAAGAAGTACGGCTACGAGTACGTCAACATCGACGCGGGCTGGTGGCGCGACATGGCGTGGAAGCCGGAGTTCGACGCCTATGCCCGCCAGGCACCCGACGCGGGCCGCTTCCCGCGCGGCATGAAGCCGGTCGCCGACGACATCCATGCCAAGGGTCTCAAGGCGGGCATCTATCTGCCGGTGGGTCTGGAGAAGGAGGCGTACGGCGAGGGCAAGGTGCCCATCTGGCACGGGGAGGGCTGCACCACCGCCGACATCGTGTACGACGACCTGCGCACCACCAACGGCTGGGACAGCGCCTACAAGCTGGACTTCTCCCGGCCCTGCGCGCAGAAGTACATCGACTCGCAGGCCCAGCTCTTCGCCGACTGGGGCTATGACTTCCTCAAGCTGGACGGCGTCGGCCCCGGCTCGTCCAAGAGCGGCGACAACTACAACAACGTCGCCGACGTGGCCGCCTGGAAGAAGGCCATCGCCAAGGCCGGACGCCCCATCCACCTGGAAATCTCCTGGGCGCTGGACATCAATCACGTGGCCGACTGGAAGCAGTACTCCAACGGCTGGCGCATCGACACCGACGTCGAGTGCTACTGCAACACCCTGGTGTCGTGGGAGAACTCCGTCGACGACCGCTGGGACGACGCCCCCGGCTGGACCCGGCACGCGGGACCCGGCGGCTGGAACGACCTGGACTCCCTGAATGTGGGCAACGGCGAGATGGACGGCCTGACCAAGGCCGAGCGGCAGAGCTACGCGACGCTGTGGGCCATCGCCAAGTCGCCCCTCTACACCGGCGACGACCTCACCCGCCTCGACGACTACGGAGTCTCCCTCCTCACCAACCACGAGGTCATCGCCCTCAACCAGGGCAGCACGCCACCCGCCAGGCCCATCACCGCCTCCGGCAACCGGCAGGTCTGGAGCGCGAAGAACGCCGACGGCAGCCACACCGTCGCCCTGTTCAACCTCGGCGACTCGCCCGCCGCCGTCACCGCGGACTTCTCCACGCTCGGCTTCTCGGGCCGGGGCAAGGTCCGCGACCTGTGGAACCGCGAGGACCTCGGCACGTACAAGGACAAGGTGACGCAGACCCTGCCCGCGCACGGCTCGCGACTGTTCACCGTCGCGCCCCGCGGCCCCGAGCAGCAGATGACGGCGTACGAGGCCGAGTCCGACGCCAATACCCTCAGCGGCAACGCGACGGTCGGCGACTGCGCCGCCTGCTCGGGCGGCAGCAAGGTCGGCAATCTCTACCAGGGCGGAAAGCTCCGCTTCAACGACGTCGTGGTGCCCAAGGCCGGCCGGTACGTGATCGACGTCGCGTACGTCAGCGGTGACCCGCGCACGGTCCAGGTCGCCGCCAACGGCAACGGCTCCACCGCCCTGAAGTTCCCCTCCACCGGGGACTGGGGGACCGCCGAGACGATCGGCGTGCCGGTGACCCTCAGGGCCGGAAGCAACACGGTCACCTTCGACAGCGCGGACGGCTACGCCCCCGACGTCGACCGGATCGACGTACCCAAGCGTTCCTGACGCCGGTCGGATCCCACCCGTACCTCCCGCACGCACCGTCCTGCCGAAATGGAGTGCCTCGTGGACGACGACCAGCACACCGACTCACCCCGCCCCAGACCGAGCCGCCGCGACATCCTCTCCGTGGCCGCCGCCGCGGGCGCCCTCACCGCACTGGGGGGCCTGCCCGCCTTCGCGGCTCCCGCCCCGGTGACCCGCGAGACAAGCTCGCCCCTGCTGGCCGAGGCGGAGACGACCCGCTTCTGGTACCAGGCGCCCGCGTCGGAGCGGGCGATGATCGAACAGGGCCTGCCCGTGGGCAACGGACGCCTGGGCGCCCTCACCGGCAACGACCCCGCCCGCGAACTGCTCCTCATCACCGATGCGACCATGTGGACCGGCGGCCTCAACGCCACCCTCGACGGCGACGGCCAATTTCCCTACGGACGCGACGACTTCGGCTCCTTCACGCTGCTGGCCCGGCTGGCCGTCGACATACCCGACCACGACCTCTCCGCGGTCTCCGACTACCGCCGCGACCTGGACATCAGCCAGGGGATCGTCACCACCTCGTACGTCCGCTCAGGGGTGATGTACCGGCGCCGGATCTTCGCGAGCCACCCCGACGACGCCATCGTCCTGCACTTCTCCCAGCAGGGCGGCGGCCGCTACACCGGAACGGTCACCCTCGCGGGCACCCATGGCGAGACCACCGCCGCGCACGGCCCCCGTGCCGCCTCGTTCGGTGCCGCCTTCCCCGACGGCGGTCTTCGCTACGGAGCCGCGGTGACCGCGTACAGCACCACCGGCACGGTGGCCGTCGACGGCCCGCGGATCTCCTTCGCCGGCTGCAAGGAGCTCACGGTCGTGGTCAGCGGCGGCACGAACTACGCCTCTGACGCGGCCGCGGGCTTCCGCGACCCCACCCTCGACCCGCAGCGCCTGGCGAGGACCAAGGTCCTCGCGGCGGCCCGCCATCCGGCGGCCACGCTCCTGCACTCCCATGTCGCCGACCACCGGCGCCTGTTCGAGCGGATGGACGTCTCGCTGGGCACCTCGTCCAGGGAACAGCGCGGCCTCGACACCTGGGAGCGCGTACAGGCGCGCGCCCAGAGCGACGAGCCGGACCCCGAACTCGAAGCGTCCTACCTCCAGTTCGGCCGCTACCTCACGATCGCCGGATCCCGCGACAGTCTGCCGCTCAACCTCCAGGGACTGTGGCTGGACGGCAACGACCCGGACTGGATGGGGGATTACCACACCGACATCAACATCCAGATGAACTACTGGCTGGCCGACCGGGCGGCACTGTCCACCTGCTTCGACGCCTACGCCGACTACTGCCTGGCGCAGCTTCCCTCCTGGACCGAGCTGACCCGGACCCTGTTCAACGACCCGCGCAACCGCTACCGCAACTCCAGCGGGAAGATCGCGGGCTGGACCGTGGCCATCTCGACCAACATCCACGGCGGGAACGGCTGGTGGTGGCACCCCGCGGGCAACGCCTGGCTGTCCAACTCCCTCTTCGAGCACTACGAGTTCACCCAGGACCGTGCTTATCTCGCCAGGATCCACCCGCTGCTCAAGGGGGCCTGCGAGTTCTGGCAGTCGCGCCTGCTCACGACGACCGTCACCGACGAGGCGACCGGCAAGAGCCGCGAGGTCCTGATCGCCGACAGCGACTGGTCCCCCGAGCACGGCCCTCTCGACGCCAAGGGCATCACGTACGCACAGGAACTGGTCTGGGCGCTCTTCGGCAACTACCGCACCGCCTGCTCGGTCCTGGGCAAGGACACCGCCCACGGCAAGACGGTCGGCGAGCTGCGGAAGCGCCTCTACCTCCCCCAAGTAAGTCCGAAGACGGGCTGGTTGGAGGAGTGGATGTCACCCGACAACCTCGGCGAGACGACCCACAGGCACCTCTCCCCGCTGGTCCAGCTCTTCCCCGGCGACAGGATCCGCCCCGACGATTCGACCCCCAAGGCCCTGGTCGACGGGGCGGCGGCGCTGCTCACCGCGCGCGGTATGGAGAGCTTCGGCTGGGCGAACGCCTGGCGGAGCCTGTGCTGGGCGCGGCTGAAGGACGCGGACAAGGCGTACCAACTGGTCGTGAACAATCTGCGGCCGTCCATCGGCGGGAGCAACGGCACCGCGATGAACCTCTTCGACATCTACGAGGTGGAGAAGGGCCGCGGCATCTTCCAGATCGAGTCCAACTTCGGCACCGCGGCGGCGATGCTGGAGATGCTGGTCTATTCACGCCCGGGACACGTCGAGCTGCTCCCCGCCCTGCCCGAGGCCTGGGCGCGCTCCGGCTCGGTCACCGGTGTCGGCGTGCGCGGCGGCTTCGTCGTCGACCTGCGCTGGCGGGCGGGAAAGGTCACCGAGGCGCGGCTGCGCAGTGTCGGCGGACGCGGCACCACGGTGTCGTACGGGGGAGTGACCCGGAAGGTCGCCGTCGAGCCGGGCGGCTCCATCACACTGCGGGGAGAAGGCAGGTGAGGCGGGCTGCCGGCATCATCTGCGGGCTCCTGCTCGCCCTGTGCTCACCGGCAACGGTGGCGTCGGCGGCGGCAGAGACGTCCCGGCATCAGGTCGTCACGTGGGGAGCGAGCGCCGACCGGCTCGGTCAGGCGGTGGCCGACCGCAGCTACCGCCTCGTCGTCCGCACGAGCGTCGGCGGCGCCCATGCGCGCATCAGGCTGTCCAACGCGTTCGGCGACCAGCCGGTGACCTTCGGGAGCGCCTACGCGGGAGCACGCGAGGAAGGGGCGCGGCTCGTGCCCGGCAGCAACCGGCGGATCACCTTCGGGGGCGCGCGTTCCGTCACGGTGGCGCCGGGCGGGAGCGTGACCAGCGACCCGTTGCCCGGACGGCTGGCGGCACAGAGCGATCTGGTCGTCAGCCTGTACGTGGCCGAGGCCGCGGGCCAGGCGACGGGGCACGGCATGGCCATGCAGACGTCATACGGGGCAGGTGGCGACCACGCCGGTGAGGAGGGCGAGGTGGGCTGGAGCGAGCGGATCGGCTCGTGGTTCTACCTCGACGCGGTGAGCGTGGAGAGCGGGGCGGACACGGGCGCCGTGGTCGCGCTCGGCGACTCCATCACCGACGGCTGGCAGTCCACCGGTGACACGAACCGCCGTTGGCCCGACTACCTCTCCCGGCGGCTCCAGGCTGCGTCCAAAAGCGGCATCAAGGGCGTCGCCAACGAGGGCATCTCCGGCAACAAGGTGCTCGCCGACGGTGCGGGGCAGAGCGCCCTGGTCCGGCTGCAGCGAGACGTCCTGTCCCAACCGGGCGTGCGCACGGTGTTCTTGTTCGAGGGCATCAACGACATCAAGGCGCACACCGGCGTCACGGCTGCCCAACTCATCGCCGGATACCGGCAGATCATCGAGCGGTCGCACGCGGCGGGCAAGTGTGTCGTGGGCGGCACCGTGCTGCCCTTCAAGGGCTGGTCGGAGTTCGACCCAGCGGGCGAGGCGGTGCGCCAGGAGGTCAACGACTTCATCAGGAACAGCGGTGAGCTGGACGCCGTCACCGACTTCGACAAGGCGCTGCGCAGCCCGTACGACCAGGAGCGTCTGCTCCCGGTCTTCGACGGCGGGGATCACCTCCACCCCAACGACAAGGGCATGCGGGTGATGGCCGACGCGGTCGACCTGGGAACTCTGGGGTGCGAGCGGTGAACGCCGGACGGGGGTCTTGGTCTTTGCCGTAACGGCAAAGAAGCTTGCCGTTCCATTGAGGTCGGGCGCACGGTGTCCTCATGACTGAGACGAATGAACGAGACGCCGCCACCGACCTCCAGGCGGACGTCGACGCGGAGGTGGACGTGTTGGTGGTCGGGGGCGGCGCGGCCGGTCTCTCGGCCGCGCTGACCCTGGCCCGCGCCAGGCGCTCGGTGCTGGTGGTCGACTCCGGAGAGCCGCGCAACGCACCCGCCGACGCGGTGCACGGATTCCTCTCCCGCGAGGGCCTCGCACCGGGCGAACTGCTGAAGATCGGCCGGGAGGAGATCGCCGGGTACGGCGGGCGGACCGTGGCGGACCGGGTCACCGGCGTCCGCCGGTCCGGCGAGCGCTTCGTCGTGGAGACCGCGAGCGGCCGGAGCCACCACGCGCGGCGCCTGCTGGTGACGACCGGGCTCGTCGACGAGCTGCCCGATGTCCCCGGCGTACGCGAGCGGTGGGGCCGTGACGTCCTGCACTGCCCGTACTGCCATGGCTGGGAGGTGCGCGACGAGCCCATCGGCGTCCTGGCGACCGGTCCGATGGCGGTGCACCAGGCGCTGCTGTTCCGTCAGTGGACGCCGGAAGTGACCTTGTTCCTGCACACCGCGGGCGAGCTGACCGAGGAGCAGTGGGAGCAGCTGGCCGCCCGTGGCATCGCGGTGGTCGACGGCGAGGTGGCCTCTCTCGATGTCGATGAGGACCGGCTCTCCGGCGTCCGGCTGGCCTCGGGCAAGCGTGTCCCGGTGCGGGCTCTCGCCGTGGCCCCGCGGTTCGAGGCGCGCGGGGCGGTGCTCGCGGAACTCGGCCTGACGCGCGTGAACCACCCCATGGGTGTGGGAAGTTACGTGGAGTCGGACGCGACCGGCCGCACGGGCGTCGAGGGGGTGTGGGTCGCGGGCAACGTCACCGATCTCGTGGCCGGAGTCATGGTGTCCGCAGCCGCCGGCATGACGGCCGCGACAGCGATCAACGCCGACCTCGTGGCCGCCGACACCGCGCGGGCGGTGGCGGCGCGGCGCGCTCAGCAGGCCTTCGGCCCGGCAGCGGAAGCAGCCAACTGCCAGCAGGTGATGGGGGAGCGGCGGCACGGGATCGAGACAGTCCTGACCGGCGGCGAGGCCGTCGGCCGCGAGATCAAGGGGCAGTGAAAGGCCGGGCTCGGGGCCCGCATCGCTGGTGGCGCAATTCCGTTGGGAGCTGTCATTAATGCCACTGGGAGGCGGCCCCCGGGCCGGATAACTTCGGCGGTGATCCCGGAAAAGACCGGACGCGCACCACCACTGAAGGAACTCCATGCAGGTCATGACCTATGTCGCACCGGTACTGATCGGCGTTCTCTACGCCCTCGCCATGTCCCTGATCCGCGAACCCCACCGGCGCCGCTTCAACGCGATCATGCTGGCGGGGGCAGGTGCGGCCTATCTGAGCGGCGGCGGCCTGGGAGGCTGGGAGTTCCTCTTCACCGCCGCCGTGGCCTACTGCGCCTACCGCGGCCTGGAATCCTGGACGTTCATCGGCATCGGCTGGCTGCTGCACACCGGCTGGGACCTGCTCCACCACGTCAAGGGCAACCCGATCATCCCCTTCGCCCACGACTCGTCCCTGGGGTGCGCCATCTGCGATCCCGTCATCGCGCTCTGGTGCCTGCGCGGCGGTCCCTCGCTGATCGGCCTCGTCCGCGGCCGGGCCGCGGACGCGCACGTGACACGAACGCACTGACCCCTCGCGCCGCCACCAGTGGCGCCCTCGCCGGCGGGCAGTTGCGGCGTTGCGGCCGGTTTTATCGGATTCCGTTACGCGCTCTCCGGGTGATCGCAATGTCGGGTGCATACGTTTATGTTCCTCGTTGTGGGGCTCGTCGCACGACGAGGGCCGCGTACTGACCGACACCCAAGGGGATCACTGCCGTTATGCGAAACACCCGCCGCCACAGCCTTCTGCGCACCGCCGCCGTCTCCGCGCTCGCCGGATCGGTGCTGGTGATTCCCGCCACCGCCGCGCTCGCCGCCGGGTCCGGTCCTGAGCCTGTCCCCACGCAGTCAGCGGCCAAGCCCGCCCCCGTCCCCGCCACGCTCACGGCGAAGGCGTCCCTCTCCCACGTCCGCGCGTGGCAGGAGCTGCGCATCACGGGCAAGGCGACCGGTCTCAAGCCCGGAAGCAAGGTGACTCTGCAGCAGAAGCAGCACGGGGCGTGGAAGGCCCTGCCCGCCAGTACGGTCACCAACACGTCCGGGAGCTACGGCCTGCGCGCCAAGCTCGGCCTCAAGGGCAAGAACGAACTGCGCGTCGCCAGCGGCGCCACCGTCTCCCCGGTCGTCACGGTGACCGTGAGCTGACCCGACGGTCCCCTCAGCCCGCCCCCGTACGTACGGCTCGTCACGCCTCGGGGGCGCGCTCGGCCGCCGAGGCGGAACCCTCGGCCTCGGCATGCGCGTCGACCTGCCGCCCCACCTCACGCGCCTCGTCGGTCAGCATCCGCAGTCGTGCCTCGGCCTGATCCGCGCGGGCCTGGAGGCGGGCGGTGTCGTCGGCGATGACCTGGCAGGCCAGATCCGTCGCGGCGTCCACGTCCTCGGGAGATCCGCGCTCGGCCAGTTCCTCCAGCGCGCTCTTGACCGCGGGGATGCCGCCGCGGTGGTGGATGTCGTTCCAGAACTCATAGTCCATCCGGGCAGTTTGCCGGATCGGGGGACCGCGGAGCGAACCGCGGCCGTGCCGCGCTAGGCCCGCAGGCTCCGCATGACCTCACGGCAGGCGGTCGCCGCGCCGTCGGTGGCCTCGGAGCAGAGGCGGCAGTGCTCGTGGTGCGGCGCGTGCCGGGCGCACAGCTCGTGACTGTGCTCGCAGGCCATCACGCATGCCTGCAACTGCGCGGCCAGCAGCGCGTGATCGGAGTCCGTGCCGCGCGTCAGGACGCGCCGTGTGGTGGAGGCGACGTCGGCGCAGTTGAGATCGCGGTTGATGGAGGTCCGCAGTTCGTCGGCCTCCTTCTCGGCGAGCATGCCGACCGCGCAGGCGGTCACCGCCTGTTCGCACGCCGAGAGGGCGTCCACGGCGGTGGCGAGGGTCTGGTTGTCGAGGTGGTCGCCGCGCGGGGCGAGGCTGTCGAACAACTCGCGCGTCTGGAGCATCGTGTCTCCAACGGAGTCTTGAGGGGCCCCGGTTCCGGGGGTTCCCGGTCCTGAGGATGCCCGGTCTCCCGACGCTAGTCCCGCCCCCGCCAACGGTGAAGGGCGCGGGGGCCACCGATCGCAGCCCACGGCCGTCCACCGCGTCTTCTCCCCCGGGAAGCGGACCCCGTTCACCCGGCCGTGTGACGCGCATCATGCGATTCCTGGAGATCGCCGGGAACTTCTGGGCCTCTTCGGCCGACTCCTGCACCGGCCCGCTACGGCTGTTTCGCGCCATCCCTTCCTCCAGGAGAGCAGCTCATGTCCGCCGAACCCACACTCCTCGCCCCGGACGACGGGCAGGAGACCCAGGGGGCGCCGCCCTCCGCAGGACGGTCCGGATGGGCGTCGCTGCGTCCGCTCGTGCTGCGCCTGCACTTCTACGCCGGGGTGCTCATCGCGCCCTTCCTGCTCGTCGCCGCCACCACGGGACTTCTGTACGCCTGCTCGTACCAGGCCGAGAAGATCATGTACTCCCACGAACTGCGTGTCCCCGTAGGCGAGAACAAGACCGAACTGCCGCTCTCGAAACAGGTGTCCGCCGCCCGCAAGGCACACCCCCAGGGCACGGTCAGCGCGGTGCGGCCCTCGCCGGAGGAAGGCGCGACCACCCGCGTACTGCTGTCCGGAACGCCGGGCGTGGACGCCGACCACACCCTCGCCGTGTTCGTGAACCCGTACAACGGCGAAGTGCGCGGCGCCCTGGAGCAGTACGGCTCCACCGGCGCACTGCCGCTGCGCACCTGGATCGACGAGCTCCACCGCGATCTGCACCTGGGGGAGAGCGGGCGGCTCTACAGCGAACTCGCCGCCAGCTGGCTGTGGGTGATCGCGGGCGGCGGTCTGGTGCTGTGGTTCGCACGGCGAAGGTCCCGGCGCAAGCTGCGCGGCGCCACCGGCCGCCGTCGCACCCTCTCGCTGCACGGCTCGGTGGGCGTGTGGGCCGCCGGAGGGCTGATCTTCCTGTCGGCGACGGGTCTGACCTGGTCGACGTACGCGGGAGAGAGCGTCGGCGATCTGCGCGAGGCCATCGGGCAGACGACACCGGCGCTGACGGCGACCGTCGGAGGCGGCGGGGAACACGCGGGGCACGGTGGATCGGGTGCGTCCGGGGCCGCCGGTGGCGACGGCGCGGGGCTCGACGCCGTTCTGAAGGCGGCCCGCGCGGAGGGGCTCTCCAACCCGGTCGAGGTCGTGCCGCCCGCCGACGCGTCGTCCGCCTACGTCGTCCGGCAGATACAGCGCAGCTGGCCCGAGAAGCAGGACTCCGTCGCCGTCGACCCGGCCACGGGCGAGGTCACCGAAGTACTGCGGTTCGCCGACTACCCCGTGCTCGCCAAGCTGACCCGCTGGGGCATCGACGCGCACACCGGCACGCTGTTCGGGATCGTCAACCAGATCGCCCTGGCCGTTCTCGCCCTCGGCCTGATCCTGATGATCGTGTGGGGATACCGCATGTGGTGGCAGCGCGGACGCGGCAGTTCCTTCGGACGCCCGCTGCCGCGCGGGGCGTGGCAGAACGTACCGGCCTACGTCCTGGTCCCGTTGATGGCGGCGATCGCCGTGCTCGGCTACTTCGTGCCGCTGCTGGGAATCCCGTTGGCGGCTTTCCTCGCCGCGGACGTCGTGCTGGGGGAGATCGCCTACCGGCGCGGCAGGCGCAGCTACGCCTGAGGCCCGCTCAGTCGTGGGTGGCCGCGCCGCGGTGGTGGTCGGCGAGGTTCAGGACCTCGTCGACCACCCGGCGCAGGTGCCCGTCGGGCGGGCCGTAGATCATCCTTCGCCCCTCCTTGCGTACGGACACGAGCCCGGCCAGGCGCAGTTTGGCCAGGTGCTGGCTGACCGCCGGTCGAGCCGCGCCGCAGGCGGCGGTGAGGGTGGTGACGTCCGCCTCGCCGGTGCCGAGGGTGTGCAGCAGGGCCAGCCGGGTGCGGTCGGCGAGGAGGCCGAGGACCTCGGCCGCATGGGCGAAGTGCTCGGTGCCCGGATCTTGCGGGTGCGCATCGTGCGCAGGTGATAGGTGCATGCGTGCGCTCATACGCACATAATGGGCGCGGGCGCCTCGCGGTGTCCACTCTCCGTCCCGCGTCGGAAGGCCGTACTCGTGAGTGAACAGCACGGACACCCGCACCCTCCGCACGAGCACCACGAGCACCACGAGCACCACGAGCCCGGACATGGCCACGGGTCCGGTGGCGCGGGGTGGTCGGCCCGGTGGCGGCACAAGGCCGGGCACCTGCTGAAGCCGCACTCGCACGAGGCCGCGGACAAGGTCGACCCCGCGCTGGAATCGTCCGCCCGCGGCATGCGCGCGCTGTGGATCTCACTGGCCGTCCTGGGCGTGACGGCCGCGGCCCAGGCGGTGATCGTGGTGCTCACCGGTTCCGTCGCTCTCCTCGGCGACACCGTGCACAACGCGGCGGACGCGCTGACCGCGATCCCCCTGGGCATCGCCTTCGTCCTGGGCCGGCGGGCCGCCACGCGCCGCTTCACCTACGGCTACGGCCGCGCCGAGGACCTCGCGGGCATCGTCATCCTCCTGACGATCGCCGGATCCGCGGCTTTCGCCGCCTGGGCCGCGGTCGACCGGCTGCTCAACCCCCGCGCCCTGGAACACGTCTGGGTGGTGGCCGCCGCCGCGGTCATCGGTTTCATCGGCAACGAATGGGTCGCCCGCTACCGCATCCGCGTCGGCCGCGAGATCGGCTCGGCCGCCCTGGTGGCCGACGGCCTGCATGCCCGCACGGACGGATTCACCTCTCTCGCCGTCCTGTTGAGCGCGGGCGGCGCCGCCCTGGGCTGGCGGCTCGCCGACCCGATCGTGGGCCTGCTGATCACCGCGGCCATCCTGCTGGTCCTGCGGGACGCGGCGCGCGAGGTGTTCCGCAGGGTGATGGACGCCGTCGACCCCGCACTGGTGGACGCGGCGGAGGAAACGCTCCTCGCGGTACCGGGCGTACGCGGTGTCGGCGAGCTGCGCCTTCGCTGGATCGGCCACCGGCTGCGCGCGGAGGTGGCGGTCGTGGTGGACGGAGAGTTGACCGTGCGGGAGGCGCACGAGGTCGCGGTGGACGCGGAGCACGCCCTGCTGCACGCGGTGCCCAAGCTGACCGCGGCGCTGGTGCACGCCGACCCGGCGGCCGTGCCCGGCACCCAGGACCCGCACCTGGTCCTCGCGCACCACGGGGTGTGAGCGGGAAGGCGGGGGCGCGGCACCGGACCGGCGGCGGCTACTATCTGCGGCCATGAGGTCAGGGCCGCGGGACACGGCGCACGGAGAGCGGCGCACGGCCGCGCGTTGCGCCGCGCTCGGGGTCAGCCTGGCCACCCTGCTGGCCGTCCTGTGCGTGTGCTTCGGCCATGCGGCTCATGACGACGAGACCCCCGCTCGTGGCCTGGTCTCGGTCTCCGCCGAGGGTGCCACGGAGGCAACAACAGAGACGGAAGAAGCCGCGCTCGGCCACAGCTGCCCGCCCGGCGACCGGTGCGCCTCCGCCACGCACGCCGCCGCGACCGCGCTTCCGGCCCCCGAGCCCTCGGTGCCGACGACGCTGGAGGCGGCGGGACTGCCCGCCGCCCCCGCCACCTCACATCCCGTACCGCGGGCGCCCATTCACCGGAACGCCCCGGATCTCCACGTCCTTCAGGTGCAGAGGACCTAGGCCGCACCCCCGCGCACCGACCCGTCCCGTCCCGTTCCGGACGGTCTCACGGTCGCGCGCTCGCGCCGCCCACCTTCACCCACCATCACCACCGCCGCGCCCCGGGCACGGCGGGGACAAGGACATCCCCGGACATGGGCACTTCCAGAACAGGCAACTCCAAGACGAGCACCGCCAAGACGAGCACCGCCAAGACAGGCAAGAAGGCCGCGACGACCGCCGCACGCAAGGCCCACATTCAGGAGCTGCGCCGCGCCGAGCAGGCGCGCGACCGCCGCAATCGCGTCATCGCCATCACGGCGGGCGTGGCCGTGCTGGCCGGGGTCGCCGGATTCGGCTCGTACCTCCTGCTCGACGCGTCGGAGAAGAAGGACAAGGAAAAGGCCGTCGCACAGGCCCCGGTGAAGGGCGAGAAGTCCTGGGACGCGAAGAAGCTCGGGCGCAACCACGTCACGAAGAAGGTCGACTACCCGATGACCCCGGCAGCGGGCGGCGACCACAGCCAGGCATGGGCCAACTGCCAAGGCGATGTCTACGACAAGCCGTTGGGCGAGGAGAACGCCGTCCACTCGCTGGAGCACGGCGCCGTCTGGATCACGTACAACGACAAGGCGGCCAACGGCGACATAAAGACGTTGAGCCAGAAGGTCAGGACGACCCCCTACACGTTGATGAGCCCGGTCAAGGAGCAGAAGGGCGCACTCACCCTCACCGCGTGGGGTCGCCAGCTCACCGTGGACAAGGCATCCGACCCCAGGGTCGAGCAGTTCCTGGGCAAGTACGTCCAGGGCGAGCAGACTCCGGAGCCAGGCGCGGCCTGCACGGGCGGGGTCGGACCGGCGTGAGGTAGCGAACTCGGGGAAGGCGGCGGGCGGGCGGTGAGCCGCTGCCCGTCCGTCCGCCCGTGCCTGTCGGGTGCCATCGAGGAGCGGTACGCATAGTCTCTGTGGTGTGCTGAGCATCCTTGATGATCTGGCCGGGTTCGGACCGCTGCGGATGTGCGCCCACGCGCCGTCGGCCGATGACCCCGGGGACCTGACCGGTCTGCGCGTGCTGCTCGCCGCGGACGTCCTGGCCCGCGTCGCCGAACTGCGCGGCCGGACCGTACTCATCGGGTGGACCTGCCCACCGGCGGCGTCGGCCGACGCCGTCAATATCCGCCCGGCCGACGCCCACGGCACCCCCGACGAGCTCGCCGAAGCCCTCGGCGGCCCGCCGGCGGTGCACCTCACCAGCCGTACGTACGAAGCCGTGGGCGGTCTCTCCCTGCACATCGGCGAAGCCACCGCGGGCGCGGACCAAGGCGCGGACCAGGACGCGGAAAGCGAGTCGCGCCGGGAGCCGGAGACGGAGCGGGACGCGGGCCGGGACGCGCTCGCCCTGCGGCTGCTCCTGCTGGGTCACCCGCACCACGAAGCCGTCGATGTCACCGCGCAAGCCCTGGACGCGGCCGACGAGAAGCTGGCCAACTGGCGTAAAGCCGTGGCCACATGGGCCGAGGAGCCGTCCAAGGCGATGCCGGCCGACCTCGTGGACAGGGCCCGATCCGCCCTGGAGAACGGTCTGGACACCCCGGCGGTGCTGCGGCTTCTGGGCAAGCTGGAGGCGGCCGTAGACGTACCGGGCGGCGCCAAGTTCGAGACGTTCGCGTACCTCGATCGCGTGCTCGGCCTTGAGGTCGTCCGCGATGTCGGCCGCTCGCATTCCGCCGAGGTGTACCGGTGAAGAACTGTGTGCGCACAGCGCCTTGAGTAGCAGCAACGGCCCCTGAGGCACACCACCGAGAAGATCGGTTCCGTACCGGGCAGTCGCTGCACCATCGACACGGTCCGGGGGCTCTGCTGCCGCCTGGAATCGTTAAGGCGTTGACGGGTGGCGGATCATGGCAAGGTGATCCCGCCGATCTCACCGATCCCCCCGATCTCTCCGATCCCTCAGGCCTCCCTGATCCCCGAGGCCGTACGCACCATCGAGCGCCTCGTGGCCCTAGACGCCACGTCCGGCGCGACCACCGCGCTGCCCGTCGTGCGCGAGGCCATGAGACGCATCCCGGAACTCTCGGCCGACCCCGGGACCCTCCGCGCCCAGGGCAGTGACCGGCTCGCAGTCCTCGCCGAACTGTGCGAAGTCATCGGCTGGATCCTCTTCGACGCGGGCCTCCACCGCCAGGCCCACCGGATGAACGCACGCGCGCTGGCCCTGGCCGAGCTGTGCGGCGACCGCTGGACGACCCGCTTCGTCCTGTTGAACGACAGCATGCTCAAGACCCATACCGGGGCGCCGCGCACCGCTCTGGAGGCCGCGGGCCGCGTGCAGGGGAGGCGAGCGCTGCCCGCCAGGGTCGGCAGCCTCGTCCTGATCCGCCAGGCCCACGCGATCGCCGTGCTGGGCGGCCACCGGGAGGCCCTGGAGCTGATGGCCCGCGCCCACAGCCGGTTCCTGGACGGCATCTCGCGCCATGACCCGCCCTGGGCCTGGTGGATCGACCGGACCGAGCTCGTCGGCCACCAGGGCTGGGTCCAGGCCCGGCTGCGCCGGTGGGACCGGGCCATCCCCCTCCTGCACGAGGCGGCCACCGCGCCCGGCCCCGCCTACCGCGACCTGTTCACCGCCCAGCTCCTGGCGTCCCTGGCCCGCGCCGGAGCCTGGAGAGAGTCACAGGACCTCATCGCCGAGCTGGCTCCCCGCGCCGCCCGCATCGGGTCCGTACGCACGACCCGGACGCTCGGAGGCACGGC
Organism: Streptomyces sp. NPDC057302; assembly: GCF_042667685.1. Lineage (NCBI taxonomy): Bacteria > Bacillati > Actinomycetota > Actinomycetes > Kitasatosporales > Streptomycetaceae > Streptomyces > Streptomyces sp. NPDC057302. The sequence continues at coordinate 146,444 of NZ_JBHUZJ010000012.1, forward strand.
GGCCCACCTGCTCGGCGCGCCCGGCACCCCACCGCCGCTGCGGGAAGCGGCAGCGTTCCTCCTGGAGTCCCTGCCGCCCCGGACGCCATCAGCCGGAGCCCACGTCCTGTGAGGACGCCCTGACGTCGACCACAAGCTTCCCGCGGATGCTGCCCGCTTCGAGCGCGCGGTGCGCACCGGCGATGTCGGCCAGCGGGTACACCGTGTCCACGACGGGCCGCACCGCACCGCTCTGCGTCAACCGGGTCAGTTCCGCGAAGAGTTGATGGCCGGGGTTGCCGCTGAAGAACCGCACGCGTCGTCGGCCGAACACCGTGGAGGCGACGATGTAGGAGAGCGACGCGGCCATGCGCCGGGAGTCGAAGGTGACCGACACCATGCGGCCTCCCGGCGACAGAAGTCGGCGGTACGCACCGACATCCGTGCCGACCGTGTCGAGCACGACGTCGAAGGGACCGAGGTCGGCCGCCCCCGTGGTCGCGTAGTCGAAGGCCTCATCGGCCCCGAGATCCCGTACGAAGTCGAGGTTCCTCGCCCCGGCGAGCGCCGTGACATGCGCGCCGTACGCCCGACCGAGCTGCACGGCCACGCTGCCCACGCCGCCGCTCCCGCCCCGCACGAGGAGCCGCTCACCTGCCGCGAGCCGTGCCTTGTCCCGCAGCGCCGTGATCACCGTGGTGCCGACACCGGGCAGGGCCGCGGCCTGCACCAGATCAAGACCCGCCGGTGCGAGGGCCAGCTGCCGGGGGCGCACGACCACGAACTCCGCCGCGCTGCCGAAGCCCTGGGAACGCGCCATGGCCCCCCACACCCGGTCGCCCGTCGAGAGGCCGGGCATGGGCGAGCCGAGGGCCGCCACCTCACCGGCGAAGTCGACCCCCGTGCGCTTGGGCCAGCCACGCCCGGCCAGCCCCGTCACCAGCCGTACCTTCCCTGCCCGGCCGATCAGCTCGCCGCCGTTCACGCTGGCGGCGTGCACGCGCACCAAGACCTCGCCCGGCCCGGGGACGGGCTTGGGCAACGCACCTTCGTAGAGGACTTCCGGAGAGCCGTACCCGTCGTACAGAGCCGCGCGCATGTCACTCATCGTTCTCATATCCCTGTCTGTGGCTGCCGGATGTCACTGACAGCGACGCTAACGCGCTAAACGGAGAGGGGCGTCCACTTGAGCTAATGTGAGAAGCATGCCTGCTGATTCCTCTCGGATGCGGTCGACGGCGGAGCTCGCACCGGCCGCGCGTGCCGGGCTGCGCGCCGACGCGCTCCACAACCGCGGGCGCATCCTCGAAGCCGCCCGTGATCTGTTCGCCGCGCGTGGCCTGGACGTGCCGATGGCCGCCATCGCCCGCCGGGCCGACGTCGGCGTGGCCACGCTCTACCGCCGTTTTCCGACGAGGGACTCCCTGGTCACGGAGGTCTTCGAGGACCAGCTCGCCGCCTGCGGGGCGGCCGTCGACGACGCCCTCGCCGACCCCGACCCATGGCGGGGATTTCGCACCGTCATCGAGAAGGTGTGCGCCATGCACGTGGTGGACCGCGGATTCACTGCGGCGTTCCTGACGGCGTTCCCGGACGCGGTCGCTTTCGAGCGCGAACGCGAGTGTGCCGAGCGGGGTTTCGCGCAGCTGGTGCGCCGCGCGAAGGAGGCGGGCCGGCTGCGTGCCGATTTCGCCCCGTCGGACCTCCCGCTCCTCCTCATGGCCAACAGCGGCATCACGGCGGATTCCACCGAGGCGGCACTGGCCGCGTCCCGGCGATTCGTCGCCTACCTCCTGGACTCCTTCCGCGCCGACCGCGCCGCTCCGCCGGAGCCCCTGCCCGAGCCGGTTCCTCTGGGCTTCCACCACCTGGGGGCGACATTCAGCCCTCCGCCGCAGCCGCCCCGCGGCGTATTGCGCCCGGCCCCCGGCCGTACTTAAGTCAAAGTACCCTCGGCGGCCGCGAGTCGACGCCTCGCCCGCGGAGGCTCCGCCGCCCCGGACCCCGGCGATGGACTCACCTGTGACGTGAACCCTGCCCGCCGAGCGGGCATCCCGCTGGGGAGCCGGGACATGGACCTACGCGAACGCAGTGTGCTGACCGATCAGGAGTGCCGTGAGCTGCTGGCCCGTACGCAGGCCGCACGATTGTCCTTCGTCCACCGCGGGCTTCCGCACATCGAACTGGTCGGCCTGATCGACCTCGACGGCGACCCGGTGGCCCTGCTGGCCGACGACAGCGACATCGCCCGCGCCCTCTCGGCCGTCATCTCACCGCGCAGACTCATCGCCGTGCAGATCGACGACCTGACCGAGGCGGAGGCCGGGCGCTGGGTGCGCTCCGTCACCGTCGTGGCCCGGCCCCGCTGGATCGTCGGCGTCGACGGACTGCGCGCGTGCCGTCACACCGCCGCGGTCCGCGGCCTGCACGCGGCCCCGGACGCCTGGTTCCTGGCCCTGACCCACCCCACGCTCGCCGGCCGGCGCACCGCACTGCGCGCCGGACACCCCCGGCTCGCGGCGGCGCAGGCCCCCAAGAACGCCGTAGCGAGGTGATCAGATCCGCGGAGCCCTGCTCGCCGACCGGCCCCGGCCCGCGACCGGCACGTCGAGAGGGCGGGCCAGACCCACCACTCCCTCGTCGAGGCGCTGCAGATGGCGCAGGACCCGGTAGGTCACCGTTCCCGAGCGGGGAGCGCCGGAGCCCTCGGCCTCCAGCATCGAGGCGATGCTCGCACCCGACTCGACCTCACCGGTGGCCTTGTCGTCGTCCACGTACGCGGCGATGACCTCGATGTTGCGGGCGATGCGCAGACCGGCCCGCTCCAGCCGCGGATCGGCCGCGACGTTCTTGCTGTAGGGCACGAGCTCGGCCGTCGCCGCCAGGGAACGGGCGTGATAGGCGCAGGTCTCCAGGAGCGCCACCAGATAGCGGGCCGTCCTGCGGCGGCCCCGCAGCGGGGTGATGGGGTGTGTCAACGGCTGGATCGAGGCCCGTAGGTCGTCGAGCGCGGTGTCCAAGTCCCGCGCCTTGTCCAGGAGATCGGCCGCCGGACCACCACTGAGCTGCTCGACCGACGCCGAGATGACGTCGGCGAGCCGGGTCAGGACCGTGTTCAACAGCTCGTCGGTGCGATGGTCGGTACGCACCGGCAGCACCAGGACCGCCGCGATGATCCCGCAGGCGGCCCCGAGCGCCGTCTCCTCGATGCGCAGCCAGAGCACGGAGAGGCTGTAGGTGTTCAGGAGCGTGTAGAGCAGGCCCAGCATCGCCGTGACGAAGAAGGACATGAGCGCGTACGACAGGGGAGCGGTGAAGAACATCGCGAAGATGAAGACCAGGACGAGCGCGAACGCGACCCAGGTGTGATTGCCGACAAGACCCGCGAGCGCCACACCGGCGACCACCCCGAGCACCGTGCCGAGCAGCCGTCGATAGCCCTTGACCAGGATCTCGCCCGTGGACGCGGTGTTGAGGAACACCACCCAGCAGGTGAGTACCGCCCAGTACCAGCGCTGGGTGGAGAGGAACTCGCCGCCGATGATGGCCAGGGTCGAGCCCACCGAGACCTGGAAGGCGGCTCTGGTGGTGGGGCGCCGCAGGCCGGTGCGGTCGTCCTCGTCGGGTTCGGCGGCCTCCTCGGCGCCGGCGATCGAGATGTCCTCGGCGTCGAACTCCTCACGGGAGCGCGTGGTCGCCGGTGAGTCGTCGGACTCGTCCTGGGGACCGTCGAGCGCGAGCCGCAGACCGAGGATGGCTCGGGCGGCCTCACCGATGCCGCGGAAGACGTCCTGGACGGCCAGTGAGGCCCGCGGCAGATTGTCCTCGTCGCGGTAGCCGAGCAGCCTGTTGCGTACGTGGGCCAGGCCCGTGCCCCGGTCGTCGGCGACGGGGCGGCCGACCAGCAGGTGCAGCGCGTTCAGATCGCGGCGCAGGGTGAGCGTCGCGTCGTCCTCGGCGCGGATGCGCGTGCCCGTCGCCGGGACGGGCGCGTGCGGCAGATGCAGGGTGAGGGTGTCCGCGCGTTCGGCGCTGCGCGCGTTCAGGAGCAGTACGCCAAGACGCTCGGCGGCGATCTCCGCGTCCGCCACACGGCGTTGGACCAGCGTCGCCGTGGCCGCGTCGGGGGTGCCCTCCGCGAGGCGGCCCTGGATCATCAGGGCGGTCTCGTGCAGCCGCGCGGTGCCCCGCCGCAGCTCGCCGAGGACCTTCTCCAACTGCTCGGGCGAGGCGTCCAGGAGCTCGATCTGCGTGGCCACCAGCTGCGCGAGCCGCGCCCTGAAGGCGACGCGCAGCCGCCCCAGATCACGCCCGGGAGTCTCCGGCACGACGGCGAACCGCACGACGGCACTGCACACGAAGGCCACCGCCAGCGCCAGGTACAGGCTGGGCAGCGCGGGCGTGGTGGCGCCCACGAACAGCGAGACGAAGTAGACCTGAAAGCCGATCAGGCCAAGGGCCGTGCCCCGGTCGCCGAACCGGCGGCTGTAGACGGCGCCGAAGATCAGCGCGACGAAGAAGATGTCACCCGCGACGACCTGGTCGTGCAGCAGCGCACCCAGGGAGATCGCCGTCATCGCGACGGGCAGGCCGAGACCGAGCGTGATCGCCTGGCCGCGCACCTCCTTCTCCTTGATGGCGAAGGTGGAGACCATCGCGGTCATCGCGCCCGCGACCATGTGCGTGACATCCGTGCCGAGCAGCGCGAGGACGACGAGAGTGAGCGCGATCGCGCCGACCGTCCGCAGCCCCGCCATCAACCGCAGAAGCCCGGGATCCGACGCCACAAAGCGGTCCCATGTGCCGGTCCTGGTCCGCCGTGTCACTGCGCTCACACCCTCATCGCCGCTGTTCAAGGCGAGATTCTGTCATGGCGGGTGCAACCGGGGCTTGAGGGTTCACAGCGTGATACGCCCAGGGCGCCGACCTGAAGTGGGCCCAAGTCTCCGGGGCGAGTTCAACGAAACACTTGAATTCATGAATCCAGCGGACAACCACATGACTCAGGCGGACGGCGAATCGACCGGGGCAGGGCCACGCGCCGACGCCCCGCAGTCCCACGACACGGCGCCGGGCCCCGCCGCCGACTCCGCCCGGCGGCGCTGGTGGACGCTCCTCGCGGTGAGCGCCGCCCAGCTCCTCGTGGTCCTGGACGGGACCATCGTGAACATCGCGCTGCCCTCCGCGCAGAGCGCGCTGGGCATGTCCGACGCGAGCCGGCAGTGGGCCGTCACCGCGTACGCGCTGGCCTTCGGCGGGCTGCTGCTGATCGGCGGCCGGGTCAGCGGCGCGCTCGGCCACCGGCGTACGTTCCTCATCGGCCTGACCGGCTTCGCCGCCGCCTCCGCACTCGGCGGGGCCGCCGTGAGCCCCGAGATGCTCTTCGGGGCGCGGGCCCTGCAAGGGGCGTTCGCCGCGTTGCTCGCGCCCGCGGGCCTCTCCTTGCTGACGATCACCTTCACCGGGCCGGGCGAACGCGGCCGGGCCTTCGGCGTGTTCGCCGCCGTCGGCGCCGCGGGATCGGCGGTCGGCCTGGTCGCAGGGGGACTCCTGACCGAGTACGCCGGCTGGCGCTGGTGCCTCTACGTCAACGTCCCCGTGGCCCTGCTCGCCGTGCTCGGCGCGACGTTCGTGCCGCGGGACCGGCCGGTCCGGGGCGAGGGGCGCCTCGATGTCGCGGGCGCCCTGCTCAGCGCCACGGGGTTCGCCGCGATCGTGTACGCGTTCAACGAGGCCCAGCCGCTCGGTTGGGGGTCGGCGAAGGTCCTCGCCCTGCTCGCGGGCGGTGTCCTGCTGCTCGCCGCGTTCGCCGCCGTCGAGGCCCGGGCACCGCGACCGCTGCTTCCGATGCGTGTGCTCGTGCGGCGCGCCCGCGCCGGTGCGTTCGCCTCGATCACCCTGCTGTTCGTCGCGATGTTCGGCTTCTACCTGTTCATGAGCTACTACACGCAGACGGCCCTGGGCTACTCGCCCGTCGAGGCGGGCCTGACGCTGATCATCAACGCCGGGGCGGCCCTGGTCGGCGCGACACTGGTCGCCGGGAGGCTCCACGGGCGGGTCGCCCCCGCCGCCCTGATCGTGCCGGGGCTGCTCGCCGCGGCGGCGGGCATGTTCCTCCTGACCCGTCTGACCTCGCAGAGCACGGATGTCTTCGCGCTGTACCTGGTGCCGGCGCTGATCCTGACCGGCCTCGGGCTCGGCTGCGTCCTGCCGCCCACCGCGAGCCTGGCCACCGCGGGCGTGGCGCCCCACGACGTCGGAGCCGCGGCGGCGGCGTACAACGCCTCCCAGCAGTTGGGGGCGGCGCTCGGCACGGCCCTGCTCAACACGGTCGCGGCAAGTGCCGCCGCGTCGTACGCGGCGTCCACCGCGGGCGCCGCCACCACGGCGGCATCCGTGCACGGCTACACCACGGCCCTGACGGTCGCCTTCGTCATCCTGCTCGCCGCGGCAGGGATCAGCGGGGTGCTCCTGCGCGCATCCCGTCCATGACCAGGTCGAGGAGGCGTGCGGAGCGTGTCTGCCAGTCGCCGTGCGGATCGATCTGCCACAGGCCGGCGATGGCGAGCAGGAAGTCGTCGGGGGTGAGGCCGGGGCGGATGGTGCCGGCTTCCTCGTTGGCCTTCAGGAGGAGCTCGACGGCCGAGCTTACGGGGCCGTGACCCACTCCGGCCAGCGTGCCGCTCGTACTGGTGGCCTTGCGCATCGCGTCGGCCAGGCCCGCCTTGGCCATGGCGTACTGCGCGAGGCGGCTCATCCACTCCCGCAGGGCCTGGTCGGGGGCGCGGGTCTGGAGGAGCTGGCAGGCGGTGTCGGCGACCTGCTGGACCTCGTAGCGGTAGACCTCCAGGACGAGGGCCTCGCGGTTGGGGAAGTTGCGGTAGAACGTCCCCTGCCCGACGCACGCCTTCTTGGCGATCGCGCTCAACGGAGCGTCCGCCGAGCGCGTCAACTCGACCAGCGCCACTTCCAGAATGCGCTCGCGATTCCGTTGCGCGTCCGAGCGCAACTGTGGGTCCTTCTTCTGGTGCACTCGCCCTCCTCCGAGAAACGCGGCCCGAACCACTCTTGCTAAGCGGACAGCTGTCCGTTAAATTCTGAAGCTAACGGACAGCTGTCCGCTTAGGGTCACCATACCGGCAGAGTCACCCTGGGCCGACCCCTCACACGCAGTGCCATCTCCTCCCGGACCCCTCGGGATCGCCGTGCACGACGCTCCCGCTCCTTAGTGACAGAAGCTGACAGAAGTGAAAGAAGGCTGATCGTGGCCCTATCGACGTCCAGCGCCATCACGCTGAACATCAACGGCGAAAAGCACACGCTGCCCGTCGACCACCGCACGACCCTGCTCGACGCCCTGCGCGAGCGCCTCGATCTGACCGGCACCAAGAAGGGCTGCGACCAAGGGCAGTGCGGTGCCTGCACCGTGCTGATCGACGGGCGCCGGGCGGTCTCCTGCCTGCAGCTCGCCGTCGCTTCCGAGGGGCGCGAGATCACCACCATCGAAGGCGTGGCGGACGGGGAGCGGCTGCACGCGGTGCAGCAGGCCTTCCTCGACCTCGACGGCTACCAGTGCGGGTACTGCACACCCGGCCAGATCTGTTCGGCCATCGCGGTGATCGAGGAGCACGCGGCGGGCTGGCCCAGCGCCGCGACCACCGACGTACGGCCCGAAGCCGGCGTTCCGGAACTGAGCGCCGACGAGATCCGGGAGCGCATGAGCGGCAACCTGTGCCGCTGCGGCGCGTATGTGTCGATCGTCCAGGCGGTCGCGCAGGCGGCAGCCGCCGAGACCAAGGGTACGGAGGCCGTGGCATGAGGGAATTCGGCTATCGGCGGGCGTCCGACGTCCCCGGCACACTCGCGCTGCTCGGCACCGACCCCGACGCCCGCGTCCTGGGCGGCGGCACGAACCTCGTCGACCTGATGAAGAGCGGCGTGGAGCGGCCCGGACTGCTCATCGACGTACGCGAGTTGCCCCTCGACCGGATCGAGGCCACCGACGGCGGCGGTCTGCGGATCGGCGCGACCGTCACCAACAGCGACCTGGCGGCCCACCCCGAAGTGCGGCGCCGGTACCCGGCATTGGCGGAGGCCGTCCTGGCCGGCGCCTCGGGCCAGCTGAGAAACATGGCCACCGTCGGCGGGAACCTGCTCCAGCGCACCCGCTGCGGCTACTTCGCCGACCTGTCCAAACCCTGCAACAAACGCGAGCCCGGCAGCGGTTGTCCCGCTGTCGGGGGTGAGCACCACAACCACGCCATCCTCGGCGCCACCGAGCACTGCGTGGCCGTCCACCCCTCCGACATGGGGGTGGCGCTCGCTGCCTTCGACGCCGTGATCTCGTACGAAACGGCCGAGGGCACCGGCGAGTTGCCGCTCGCCGACTTCTATCTCTCCGTGGGCAGTACCCCGCACCTGGAGACCGCGCTGCCCTCCGGCGCGCTCATCACCGGCGTCACCCTGCCGCCCGCCCCGGTCGCGGCCCGCTCCCGCTACCGCAAGGTGCGCGAGCGCGCGTCGTACGCCTTCGCGATCGGCTCGATCGCCGCCGCGCTCGAAGTCCAGGACGGCGTCGTACGCGAAGTGCGCCTGGCCTTCGGCGCGGTGGCGTCCCGGCCGTGGCGCGCACGGGAGGCCGAGCGGGCCCTGACCGGGGGCCCGGCGACGGCCGAGGCCTTCGCCGCCGCCGCGGACGCCGAACTGGCCGCCGCCCAGGCACTGCCCGACAACGGCTACAAGGTGACGCTGATGCGCAACCTCGTCGTCGCCCTGCTGACCGAGCTCACCGAGGAGGCTGCCCGATGACGACGGCGACCACGTCCACCGCGGCGACGAACGTCGTCGGCGCTTCGTTCACGCGTGTGGAGGGCCGGGACAAGGTCACCGGCGCGGCCCGGTACGCGGGGGAGATCCCCTTCGCCGAGCTCGCCCACGGCTGGCTCGTCCTTTCCACGATCGCCCGCGGCAGGATCCTGTCCGTGGAGTCGGACGCCGTTCGCACGATGCCCGGCGTGCTGAGCGTCCTGCACCACGGCAACGCGCCGCGCGTCGACGGGGACTACGTCAGCGTCCTCGGCGTGCCCGACCCCATCGTCGAGGTCTTCCAGCACGACCGGGTGCCCTTCGTCGGCTGGCCGGTCGCGCTGGTCGTCGCCGAGACCTCCGAGCAGGCGCGCGAGGCCGCCGAGGCGTTGGTGGTGCGGTACGAGGAGGAGGCGCACGACGTCGCGTTCTCCGCCGGGCACCCCGGCACGTACACGCCCGACGGCGACGGCATGCTGGTGGAGAAGGGCGACCTGGAGGCCGAACTCGCCGCGTCCGCACACGTCGTGGACGCGGAGTACACCACGCCGGAAGAGCACCACGGCTCGATGGAACCGCATGCGGCGATGGCGCGCTGGGACAACGGACGCCTCGAAGTCGTCGACTCCAACCAGGGCAGCACCTGGGTCGCGGACGAGCTGGCGAAACTGTTCTCGCTCGACCCGGCCTCGGTGCGGGTGCGGTCCGAACACGTCGGCGGTGCCTTCGGGTCCAAGGGCCTGCGCGTCCACCAGATCCTCGCCGTGATGGCGGCGACGCTGCTCGACCGCCCCGTCAGGGTCGTCCTCAGCCGCCGCCAGCTGTTCTCGCTCACCGGCTACCGCAGCCCCACCGCCCAGCGGGTGCGGCTCGGCGCCGACGCCGACGGACGGCTGCGCGCCGTCGACCACCAGTCGCACAGCCTGACCTCGACCGTCCACGAGTTCGTCGAGGCGAGCGCCGGGTTCGGACGCCCCATGTACGCCTCCGACGCCCATCGCAGCGTCAACCGCGTGGTGCGCCTGGACGTGCCGACGCCGACCTACGTGCGCGCGCCCGGCGAGGCTCCGGGGTCCTTCGCCCTGGAGTCCGCGCTCGACGAACTCGCCGAGCGGTGCGGTGTCGACCCGATCGCGCTGCGCGCCCGCAACGAACCGGACGTGGGCCCCGTCTCCGGGCTGCCGTTCGCGAGCCGCAACATCCTGTCCGCCTTCCAGGAGGGTGCCCGCAGGTTCGGCTGGGCGGACCGTGACCCGCGTCCCGGGCTGCGGCGCGAGGGGCGCTGGCTGCTCGGCACCGGCACGGCCGCTGCCACCTTCCCCGTGATCGTCGCGCCGTCCACGGCGGCCGTCACGGCGGAGGCCGACGGCACCTTCACGGTGCGGATCACCGCGGCGGACGTCGGGACGGGCGCGCGGACCGCGCTGACCCTGATCGCTGCGGACGCCCTCGAAGTGCCCCAGGATCGCGTCCATGTGCGCATCGGCGACAGCGACTTCGGCGCAGCGGCGATCTCCGGCGGCTCGATGGGCACCCGCTCCTGGGGCTGGGCTGTCACGGCCGCCGTGCGGGAGCTGCGGGAGCAACTGGCCCTGGGCGGCGACATTCCGCCGCAGGGGATCACGGTGCGCTCCGACACCAAGGCGGCCATCGGCGCCCTCCCGGAGAGGGAGCGGCACTCGTACGGCGCGCAGTTCGCCGAGGTCGCCGTCGACGTCACCACCGGTGAGGTGCGCGTACGGCGCATGCTCGGCATGTTCGCCGCGGGCCGCATCATCAACCCGCTGACCGCACGGAGCCAGTTCGTCGGCGGGATGATCTGGGGCCTTTCCATGGCCCTGCACGAGGAGGCCCACCGGGACCAGGCGACGGGCGGCCACGTCGGCGCCGACTTCGCGGGCTACCACTTCGCCGCCAACGCCGATGTGCCGGTCATCGAGGCGGACTGGGTGGAGGACACGGACGCGGACGACCCGATCGGCATCAAGGGCATCGGCGAGATCGGCATCGTGGGCGCCGCGGCGGCGATCGCCAACGCGGTCTGGCACGCCACCGGCGTACGCCACCGGCACCTGCCGATCCGGCCCGACCGCATCCTCGACGCGGGAGGAGCCAGGGGTGCTTGACATCGCCGATGAGCTGAACCGCTGGGCCGAGGAGGGCCGGGAGTTCGCCGTCGCCACCGTGGTGACGGTGGGCGGCAGCGCGCCGCGCGCGCCCGGCGCCGCCCTCGCCGTGGACAGCGAGGGCACGGCCATCGGTTCGGTCTCCGGCGGCTGCGTGGAAGGGGCGGTGTACGACCTGTGCGTCCAGGCGCTCCAGGACGGCACGGCCGTGCGCGAGCGGTTCGGATACAGCGACGAGGACGCCTTCGCGGTCGGCCTGACCTGCGGCGGCGTCATCGAGGTCCTGGTCACGCCGCTCGGCGCGGACGCACCGGACCGGCAGGTCTTCGCGGCGGCGCTCATCGCCGCCGCCGGAGGGCGGGCGGCGGCGATCGCCCGCGTGGCCCGGGGCCCGGCCGAACTCCTGGGCAAGGTCGTGCTCGTCCACCCCGACGGGTCGTACGAAGGGGGCCTTGACGGTCACCCGGACCTCGACCGGACGGTGGTGGGGGAGACCCGGGCGATGCTGGACGCGGGCCGCACCGGCGAGTTCGAGGTCTCGGAGAGCGGCTCGCGCTGCGGGGCGCCCCTGACCCTGTTCGTCGAGTCGAGCGTGCCACCGCCCCGCATGATCGTCTTCGGTGCGATCGACTTCGCTGCGGCCCTGGTGCGCACGGGCAAGTTCCTCGGTTACCACGTGACCGTGTGCGACGCCCGTCCCGTCTTCGCCACGCGGACCCGCTTCCCCGAGGCCGACGACATCGTGGTCGACTGGCCGCACCGCTACCTCCGGGACACCGGGACCGACGCCCGCACGGTCTTGTGCGTACTCACCCATGACGCCAAGTTCGACATCCCCCTGCTGGAGGTGGCCCTGCGGCTTCCCGTCGCGTTCGTCGGGGCGATGGGCTCGCGCCGCACCCACGAGGACCGCAACCGGCGCCTGCGTGAAGTCGGCGTAACGGAGGGGGAGTTGGGCCGTCTGCACTCCCCGATCGGGCTCGACCTCGGGGCCCGCACGCCGGAGGAGACCGCCCTGTCCATCGCGGCCGAGATCGTCGCGGCGCGCAGGGGCGGGTCGGGTGTTCCGCTGACCGGCTCCGGGACGTCGATCCACCACGAAACCGCGGGGGCGGACGGCTCCCACGCGGCCGCCTGACATGACCGGGCGCTGGGCGGCCGTGGTGCTCGTGCACCACGGC